>NZ_JBHMIS010000044.1:0-27420 GCF_048060415.1 Micromonospora sp. LOL_024 | reverse complement strand
GCACTCCCCATCCTGGGCATCACCAACACTCCGGACACCCACGGAACTTGATTAAGCCCTGATCGGCCGGTACGCACCGGCTGGCAGCCACCCACTCCGGACACTCCGGTGATCCTGGTGTCACTCGGCAACCAGTTCAACGAGCATCCCGAGTTTTTCCGAACCTGCGCCGAGGCGTTCGCCGGCACCCGGTGGCAGACGGTGCTGGCGATCGGCACCTTCCTCGACCCCACCGTGCTGGAGCCACTGCCGCCGAACGCGGAGGCCCACCCCTGGATCCCGTTCCACGAGGTCCTGCCACACGCGGACGCCTCCGTCACCCACGGTACGACCGGCGCCGTACTGGAATCCCTGGCGGCCGGCGTACCGCTGGTGCTGGTGCCGCACTTCGCGACCGAGGCCGCGCCGTCGGCCCGCCGCGTCGTCGAGCTGGGGCTCGGCTACGAACTGATGCCGGAGCAGGTCGAGCCGGCAACCATCCGGGCTACCGTGCAACGTTTCCACGACGACCCGGCGCTGCGCGAGCGGGTCGATCGGGTGCGACACGAGATCCTGACGGCCGGTGGTCCGCCGGCGGCAGCCGACCGCATCGAGAGGTACCTGGACCAGCCTCCGGGATGATCAGACCCACCGGCCGCTACGGTACGTGCCGTCAGCGGCGGGCAGAGTGGGTCACCGTACGCTTCACCGTGCCGTCGGGGTTGAACGTCGTCCACTCACCGACCTTCTTGTTGCTGGCGTAGTCACCCCGATCGATCAGCTCACCAGCGGCGTTCCACCTCGTCCACGTGCCGTGCTTGCGTCCGTGGTCGAATCCACCCCGCTGCATGATGCCGCCGGACGAGCGATACCACACCCACTCGCCGTGCACGGTCCCGTTGTCGAATCCGCCCTCCGCACGCAACCTGCCGTCGGCAGAGAAGTGTCGCCAGGTGCCCTGCCGCTCGCCCTCGACATACTCGCCGACCATTACACCGCCGTGCGAGTCCGGGTCGGTCCAGAGGCCCGTCTTGCGGCCCTGTGCGTCCTTCTCGTCCGAAGTCGGTGGGGTACTCACGTGCGTTCTCCTATTCGCTCAGTGGCCAGCGCTCGATGATCGAGCGCAGTGGTGCAGTGTCGAGATGATGAACCTTGGTGCGGCCGACCCGTTCGAACCAAACCAGGCCAGCCTTCTCCAGTACGGCCAGGTGCTGAGAGATCGCCTGTCGGGTCGAGGTGGTGCCATGCTCCGTGAACAAGCGGCTATGGATCTCGAACAGGCTCAGACCGTCGGCGAGGGCGAGCTCGTCCATGATCCGCCGCCGCGTCAGGTCAGCCAGCGCTCGGTAGAGCACCTGCACCCGTCAACCATAGGTAATCCGACGCTTGCCTATCAAGGCTTCGCCCTCTCGCATCCGGGCGCCGCGTGCCCGCGGGTCCCCGATAGCGCCGAAGCACCGCCGCGTGCCGCGGCAGTGATGACCGGCCCCATGTCCACGTCCGGATCGTCGCCGCGGCCGACCTGCAGGGCCGACACCCGTGCCGCGAGCGCCGGCAGGAACGCGGCGGCGAGACCTTCGTCCACGATCACGCGGCTGGTCGCGCTACACCGCTACCCGGCCGGGCCGAAAGCGCCGGACAGCCCGGCGCTGATGGCCGCGTCCAGGTCAGCGCCGGGCAGGACGAGCCCGGCGTAGTTGCCGCCCAGCTCAAGCTGGGTGCGCAGCAGCCGCGGCGCCGCCTCGTGGATCGCGACACCGACCGGAACCGAATCGGTGAACGACACCCCGCGACGTCCCGGTGCGCCACAATCGTCTCCGCGGGCTCTCCGCCACCCTGCACCAGGTTGGGCACGCCCGGCGGTACGCCCGCGTCAAGGAACAGCTGCACCATCAGTGCCGCGGCCCAGGGGGCTAGCGGCGACCGCTTGAGGACCGCGGTGCAGCCGACCACCAGCGCAGCCGCCGACCCCACATAGGAACTGCGAGCGGGAAGTTCCACGGAGTGACGAGCCCTACCACGCCGATCGGCACCCGGAACGTGTACGCGAGGGTGCGGGCGTCGTCGGCAGGTCCGGTGACACCAGTCAGCCGGCGGCCCTCGTCGGCCAGGAAGCGCAGCACCTCGCCACTGCGGACCACCGTTGGGGGCGCTCTTGAGCGGGTGGTCCAGCGTCTGCGGCCTTGACCGATGGGGTCGATCAGCGTGATCAGCGCGACGACGGCCAGCGAACTCAGGTTGGCCACGTTGCCGACAAACTCCGCCTTGATGCCGTCGAGGTGGACCACCCTCTCGTCCCAGGCGCCGCGCAGGAAGCAGCGGACCTCGCTGGGAGAGGCCATAGCGCTGGTTCGACGACGCCGGACGTGTATCTGGCCGACGTCCGAGGTGGCGTAGTCCCGGGCAGGCAGGTACCAGACTCGCGCTTCGCTTCAGGACGTGGGGCGAACGATGTCGGCCACAGCGGCCCACAGTGTCGTCGGGGTGGTGAACACGTCCTCGGTCATCAGCTCCTCGGGCAGCACCACCCCGAACTCGTCCTCAATGTCCACTACGAGGTTGACGACGCCGAACGAGTCCAGGCCGAGGGTGTCAAGACGGGCGTTCGGGTCCAAGGGCTCGTTCTGGTCGAGGAATTGGCACTGCCGGCGCAGCACGCTCTCGAACCGGCCGGGAAGGGTCAGGGGTGTGGACATGGGCTCTCCTATCCTGATGGGCACGAGACCCAGCGCGTCGAGGACATGATCGGTCAGCAGGTCGACGATCTGGGCCGGCGGCGCGGACGGCAGCAGACGCAGTTCGAAGGCCGGACCTACGAGGCCACGCCAGGCCAGCAGCGGCTCGGCGGCGAAGCCGATGACGCTGAGCGCCTGGTCCGCCGAGGCCGGCCCGTTCGGCGGGCCGGGGTCGATCAACACCGCGCGAGTGGCGTCGGGGAGGTCCGTGGCGAGACGGTAGCCGGCCGGCGCCAACCCGCCGGTGGCGAGCACCGCGCATAGGCCCGGCCGCGGCGCCCGCGCCAGTTCGACGATGTCACACACGGACGCCAGCCGGGGGCGCAGCATCGACCACAGGGGCCCGTGCCGTTCGCCGTCGACCAGTGCCAGCAGCGGGAAACTCACGACGCCACCGTCGTCGGCAGCGACACCTGGCAGGCCAGACCGGAGTGCGACACGAGCGGCGGCTCCGCGGCCAAGCGGTGATAGAGGCCGGCGGGCGACAGCGTTTGCGGCCAGTCGTCCTCGGTGCAGAGGCCGAACGACTGGAGCGACCGCGGCACCTGCGGGTCAACCTTCAACCAACGGTCTTCGACCAGGATTTCGGCCCAGCTGTGCGGCTGCGAGTAGGGGGCCGCAACAATGATCCCATACGCGGTCCGGGCCGCGAGCCCACGTCGACGCGCCTCCGCCACCAGCACGTCCGTGAACAGGGTGCAGGGGCCGGCCCGGAACTCGGTCAGGAACGCGGCGTCGTGCCGCATCGCGGTGGGCAGCGGATACAGGTCGACGTCGGCGAACTCACCCACCAGGCCGAGCAGAACCTGCGGCAGCTCGTACGGACGCTCGTGCGCGCTCAGCCGCAGCGAGCCGACGCGTTCCCGGCGGTTGCCGGTGACGAAATCGCGCTTCGAGCCGTCGGTGTCAAGCACCCGGTAGGCACAGGTGCCGCCGTGCCGCGGTGCCGGGCAGTCGGCCTGGACGCCGACTCGGTAGACGGTCGATGTCCGCTGTAGCCGGCGCAGCGACTTCAGCCAGAACCGCATGGTGAACCCGTGCACCGAGGGCAGCCCGAGGCGCAGTGCGACCGCGGCCACGTCGTTCTCGTCGAACAGCGCGTCGTCGCCGGCGCCGACATGCGGAACGCCCAGGTCGACCAGCCGGGCGAGCAGGTCGGCGTTCACCCCGTGGGTGACGCCGACCTCGGCGGCGGACACGTGGTAGCGGCGGTACTCGGGCGGTATCCGCAGGATCGGCGCGACGATGGCCTCGAGGCGGTCGGTCATCGCACGGCCCGCTTGCCGTGCCAGGCGTTCCACAGTGCCTCGTAGGCTCCGCCGGCCAAGATCAGCTCGTCGTGTGTGCCCTCCTCGACGATCCGGCCGGCGTCCATCACCAACACCCGGTCGGCGTCGTGCGCGGTGTGCAGCCGGTGCGCGATCGAGATCACCGTGCGGCCCTCCAGCACCGCGGCGAACGACCGTTCCAGGTCGCGCGCCATCCGCGGGTCGAGCAGGGCGGTCGCCTCGTCCAGGACCAAGGTGTGCGGGTCGCTGAGCAGCAACCGGGCCAGCGACACCTGCTGAGCCTCGGCCGGCGACAGGTCCCGGCTGCCGGGGCCCAGCGGGGTGTCCAGACCGAGTTCGATCGCCCAGATCCCGGCGCCGACCGCGGTCAGCACCTCGCGGAGCCGTGCCTCGCTGGCGTCCGGCCGGGCCATTAGCAGGTTGTCCCGCAACGTCTCGCGGAACACGTGGTATTCCTGCGTCACCAGCACGATCTGAGCGCGCAGCCGGCCCCGCGGGATGGTCTCCAGCCTGACGCCGCCGAGCGTCACCGACCCGGCGGTGGGCTGGTCGATCCCGGCAATCAGCCGGCCGAGCGTGGTCTTGCCGGCACCGGACGCGCCGACGATCGCCAGCCGCTCGCCGGCCCGAACCGTAAGGCTGACCTCGTGCAGGATGTCGGGCCCGCTGCCGTACGCGAAACGCACGTCGCGCACCTCGAGTTCCCGGCGGCCGGGGGTCTCGGTGTACTCCCGATCCGGTGTCGCCGTCGTCTCTCCGTTGACGCCCAGCAGCCGGGCCATCGCCGCGCCGCCGACCTGAAGCTTGTCCTGCTGGTAGAGCAGCAGGTCGAGTTGCCCGGCCAGTTGCTGGCTGTACAGGGTGGCGGCGATGACCGCCGCCAGCGTCACCCGTCCGTCGAGGTAGAACAGCCCGCCGACGACCACGGTCGCCACCACCGGGATGGCTACCGTGGTGTCGCTGATCGGCAGAAACACCGTCCGCAGCCAGAGCGTGTAGCGCTCGGCCCGGTACGCGGTGCCGACCGCGTCGCGCATCCGGTCGATCCGCCGGGGTGCGATCGCCAGCGCCTCGACCGTTCGGGCGCCGATGACCGTCTCGGTGAGCGTCTCCGCCGCCTGGGCGTGCGAGGCCTGCTCGGCGAGGTAGCCGGGGCGGGCCCGGCGCAGGTACCAGCGCGCGGTCGGCGCCAGCGCCGGGAGCACCGCCAAGGCCGGGATCAGCATGAGCCAGCCGGTGAACGCGATCGCGCCGAAGACCACGATCAGCGTGGTGATGGCCACCAACGTGCTCGGCACGGTGTTGCGTACGGTCTGCGCCAGCGAGTCGACGTCGCGGGTGGAGCGGGCCACCAGGTCACCGACGCCCGCCTGCTCCACCGTCGACAACGGGAGGTCCAGCACGTCCCGGATGAAGTCCTCGCGCAGTTGGGCGATCACCCGCTCGGCCAGCTTGGCGGACTGGTAGACCGCGGCGCACAGCAGGGCGGACTGCCCGAGGATGAACAGGAAGATCAGTAGCACCGTGATTTCGACCCGGTCGACGCCAGCCTGGACGTCACCGACCAGTTCGCCGACCAGCCGGGGCGCCATTATGCCGGAGGCCGCGGCGAGGGCGTGCAGGGCCAGGGTGCCGGCCATCTGCCGGGGATGGCGGCGGAACAGCCGCCAGACGTAGCGCCGGACGTCGGCGGAGGAGGCTATCGGCAGCGTCTTCATAGGTCCACCCCCCTCGTCACCAGCGCACGGTAGCTCTCGCCGGTGAGCAGTTCGCCGTGGCTGCCCGCCGCCACGACGACGGACGACTCGATGTGGACCACGGTGTCCGCCTCGCCCAGCACGATCGGGCTGGTGGTGAACACCACAGTGGTGCGGCCGTGCCGGCGGTCCCGCAGGCGACCCGCGATGCGGTCCTCGGTGTGCGCGTCGACCGCGCTGGTCGGGTCGACCAGGATGAGCACGTCGGGGTCGACGGCCAGCGCCCGGAGCAGGCGCAGGCGCTGCCGCTCGCCGCCGGAGAAGTTCCGGCCGCCCGCCTGGACCTCGGTGTCCAGCCCGTCCGGCAACGGCTCGATGACATCGTGCGCCGAGGCGGTGGCCGCCAGGTCGGTCAGATGCTCGTCGGGGTGCTGCTCGCCCGGGTCCAGCTCGGTGCGCAGCCGGCCGGCGAACAGGTGGTCGTCATTGGCCACCACCAGGATGTGCCGGCGGACCTCCGGCAATGGCAGGTCGGCAAGCGGCGTGCCGCCGAGCGTGACCGCACCGGGCCGGTACCGGCCGAGCCGGTCGGCGATCGCCAGGGTGTCCGCCGACGACGCGCAGGCAACCGCGGTGAACACGCCTTGCCGGCATTCCAGGCCGGAAGTCGGGTCGACCAGGTCGCCGTCCCAAGAGGCGCCGGCCGGGCCGGCTGCGGGCTCTTCGACGGTGCGCCGCACGGTCAGAAATCCGCACGCGCGCCCGGCCGACACCTGCGCCCGGGTCAGCATTTCGGCGGTGTCAGTGAACCAGCGCAACGGGGTGGCGAGGAACACCGCGTAGCCATAGAACGCGACGAGCTGTCCGGCTCTGAGCGAACCGGCGAGCACGAGCCGGGCACCGAGCCAGACCACGGCGACGGCGAGCAAACCGGGCAGCAGAGCTTTCAGGGCCGCCAGCAGTGCGCCGACTCGGGCCACTTGGATCGCCACCAGCCGGGTGCGCTGAGACTGCTCGCGGTACCGTTCGGCGAACCGGTTCTCGCCGCCGAACCCGCGCAGCACCCGCAGACCGCCGGCGATGTCGACCGCCTGGCTGGCCAGTTCCTCCTGCTGGCGGCGCAGCTCGGCCTGGCGCCGACGCAGCGGGCCGAGGGCTGCGGCGGTGGCCCAGAAGATCAGCGGAACGCCGACCAAGACGGTCAGCCCGAGCTGCCAGGCGCTGGTCACCATGATCGTCGCGACCGTGACGATGGCGACGACGGCACCGGCGCCACGGGACGTCGACCTCAGGCCGGCGCCGATCGCGGTGAGGTCGCCGACGCCGATGCTGACGACCTCGCCGGTGTTGACCCGGGAGCGCAGCGTCGCGCCGAGCCACGCGGCCTGCCGGTTGACCAGAGTCATGGTGTGGAACGAACCGGCACTCTGGGTGACAAAGTCGGCGCGCTCCTGGAGGACGGCGGTGATCGCGCCGAACACGACCAAGCCGAACAGTGTGCCGCCCCACCACAGCAGAGCGGTCCGATCGCGGGCGATGAGGCCCTCGTCGATCGCCTTGCCGACGACCTGCGGTGTCAGCGAGCCTGCCAGCATGAATCCAATGCCGTAGACGACGCCGACAGTGATCGGGATGCGGACGACGCCGACGAGCCAGAGCAGATAGCGCCGCGCGGAACGGTGGTCGGAGACACCCGGATCGAATAGCGGATACTCACGCATTGGCCGTCGATCCTAACAGAACAGTAAAAGTGGGGACTTAATACGACCGACGTCGGTGTTACCGTCGTGTCGATCCTCATCTCTACGTTGAAGCGGGGAGCCTTGCAAAGCATCTACGTCTCGTCGATCGGCTATGCGCACGGGGACCGGCGCAGCATCTCGGATCTGGGCGACGAAGCGGCGGTCGAACTGACCGCGGCGCAGCACGGCCTCGCCGACTACCGGCACAGCGACCTGCCGCCGTGGCAGCTCGCCGTGCAGGCCGGCGAACGCAGTCTGGCGACCGCCGGCGGGAGCCCAGATCTCCTCCTGTACATCAGTGAGAACGACAGCGACCGACCCGATTCGCTGGCCCGGATCAACAACCGGCTCGGCCTCGCCGGCATCGACCACCTCGCCGTGTCCGGTCACGGTTGCGGAAACCTCGGCCCAGCCCTGCAGGTGGCCCGCGACGCGCTGCGCGGCGGGACGTACCGGCGGATCCTGCTGCTGCTCGCCGATCGGGCGGTGACCGGGAGTCGGCTCATGAACAGCGGCATGTCGATCTTCAGCGACGGCGCGGCCGCCTGCATGGTCACCGACGGCACCGCTGCGGGCGACGACGGCCTGCGGTTCTCGGTGCACGGCATCTCTGTCCGTACCCGGTCCGGCGGCGACGCCGGGTTGGGCGAGATGGACATGCTGTCGCTGGTGGAGCTGGCCGGGGGAGGCGTCGCGGACCTGTTGCAGGCCACCGGTCAGCGTCCCGAGGACTTCCGGCACGTCGTGTTCGGTAACTACCGGATCTTTTCCCAGCATTTCCTCGCCGCAGCGACGGGCGTGCCCACCGAGCGGCTGCTGATCGGGCCGATCGCCGAATATGGTCATTGCTTCTCCGCCGACATTCTGGTGACGCTGGACCGCTACGCGGCACAGGGCCGAGTCGCGCCTGGCGATCATCTGCTGGCCGCCGCGACCGGGCCTCACTCCTGGTCGACGCTAGCCATCGAAATGCTGTGATCGTGGGCCGTCGGTTAACGTAGAACCCCTCCGCATAGCGCCCGCATAAGCCCCGCGCACCCCCGGCATCGACCGTCGGGATGGCGTGCGCCCGCCGTGCTTTCATCGTCGCGTCGGTACGTTGTCGCCTGCGGGGAGGATTCACCGCGATGGATCGAGAGCAGAAGCCGCGTGGTCGTGTGCTCGTGACTGGTGCAGCCGGTTTCATCGGATCGCACCTGGTGGATGCCTTGCTAGCGGCCGGTCAAGAAGTCGTCGGGCTGGACCATCAGGCGGTGGACGCCAACGCGGCAAACGCCAACTTGGCCGGGGCACTGCGACACCCGAAATTCACGCCGGTACGGGCGGACATCGCCACCGACGACCTGGACGCCGCGATCGCCGGCTGCGAGGTGGTTTATCACCTCGCCGCGGTTCCCGGCGTCCGCAGCTCCTGGGGTAGAAATTTCGGCCGCTACACCGCCGCAAACGTGCTCGGCACCCAGCGGATCCTCGTCGCGTGCACGCGACTCGGCGTGCCGCGCCTGGTCTACGCCTCGTCATCCAGCGTGTACGGGGTGGCGAACGGGCCGAGCCGGGAGACCGACAGGCTCGCGCCACTTTCGCCGTACGGCGTCACGAAACTGACCGGTGAGCATCTCGCCGCGGCCTATGTCGCCGGCAACGCCAAGGCGCCCACCACGGCGATCCTGCGCTACTTCACCGTGTACGGTCCACGGCAGCGCCCCGACATGGCGATCGGCCGGATCCTCCAGGCCGCCCTCACCGAGCAGCCGTTCACGGTGTTCGGCGACGGGACGCAGACCCGGGAGTTCACGTACGTCTCCGACGTCGTCGACGCCACCATCGCGGCCGCCTCGGTGGACGCGGACGTCGCGATCTTCAACGTCGGCGGAGGTTCCAGCCAGAGCCTGGCCGACGTCCTGGATACCGCCGCCGCAGTGACCGGCCGCTCGGTGCCGATCCGGCCGAGCGAATCGCAGGCCGGCGACGTACCGGCGACCCGGGCCGACCTCACCCGAGCCGTCGCGCTGCTCGGCTACCAGCCGAAGGTCCGCCTGCACGAGGGCATGACACGGCATGTGGACTGGCTGCGCGACCGGACTCCGGCCGCGGCCGGCAGCCACGCCTGACCTGAACCTCAAGCTGACGAACGTCCCGCCGGTGAAGGAGGAGCATGCACAGCTCACGGGGAACCGAGGCGATCGGGGCGGCGCGCGACGCCGTCCACCGTGACGGCTACGCCGTCCTGCCCGACTACCTGCCGCCGGTGTGGAACGACCGGCTCGTGGCCGGGCTGGACCGGCTGGCCGAAACGCACCCCGAGTCGAAGGCCCTGATACCGCACGAGCCGTTCCTCGAGCTGCTCTGCACCGACCTGGTGCAAGCCCCGGTCGCCGCGGTGCTGGGCGGCTCCTACCTGTTCCACCACGCGAACGGCAAACGGATCACCGACGGGGCCGGCAAGGTGTGGCACCACGACTTCGACAGCGACGAGACCTGGGACGGCTCGGCGGCGACCATGATGATGCACGTCATGGTCTACCCGGCCGGGCTGTCCGCCGAGAAGGGCCCGCTGGTGCTGCGCCCGGGTAGCCACCTGGTCGGCGTGCCGCGGCACCACCCGAACCGGCAGGGCTACGAGATCCGATCCGACGACCTGGTGCTCACCGGCGACCCGGGACTGGTCGTGCTCGTCAACTCGGCCATGTGGCACATGCGTCCGCCGTCGGATGCGCACGGCCCGCGCCACTACCTCAATCTCAGCTTCATCGGGCCGGCGCGTACCGTCCGGCCGGAGCGGGACACGTACGGGGACCTCATCTCTACCCTGCCGTCCCTGGTGGACGTTGCCGATCGGGACCGGGTCGCCATGCTGTGCCGACCGCATCGATGACGCCGTCCACGCTACAGCCGGCCCGCCGGAATCTCGGCAGTCGAGATTCCGGCGGGGCCATGGCCCGGTCAGCTGGTGACGACGATCCGCTTCGCGGTGAACGGCTCACCAGCCACCAGTTCGGACTGCCGCCCGTCGACGCCCACCGGCCGATCGCCGATGACGACGTGGCTGGTGAAGCCGGGGTTGACGTAGAGGACGCGCCCGCCGGTCGCCGGGTGCACCCGGACCACCGGATGGATGGAGACCATCGGGTTGTCCAGGATGCGCTTCGCGTACGGGCTGTCGGGGGCCGGTTTGTCGGGACCGCCGTAGCGGTGCTCGGCGCGCAACTGGTCGACGAACGCCCGCATCGCAGCGGGGAGCCCTCGGTACGCGGCAGCCAGGTTGGTCCACATCGTGTCCCCGCCGAACGCCGGCGTCACCCCGGCCCGCAGGATCGAGCCGGCCGGCGGGTTGACCGCCGGGGTGATGTCGGTGTGCCAGCCGGTGAGGTATCCGTACTGCCGGCGGTGCTTCGTCGTGCGGGTGGGCGTAGGTGAGGTCGCCGAACTGCCGCCCGCAGGCGATGTGGCTGGCGTGGTCGAGATGCTGCTCCCGCTTCAGGATATCCCTCGCAAAGGACAGGTCTGATTCGTCTGGCCATCACCACGACATCGCTCCGTCGAGCGTTCCAGCAACTCGGTAAGGCGGCAACACCGCGACCGGACTGCGAGAATTCATATACGAATCTGTTGCGCTATCGGTGGTGAATGATGAGAGAACCGTCTTACATCGAGGCATTCGGCATGCAGCGCGAGATCTGTCTGCGCGCGGTGCACGACGACGGCGGCAACCCCGCCCGAACACCGTTGGAACCGACCCTGGCCGGCTTCCGGCTCTATGGCGAGCTGTCCCTCCCGGTGCTGGAGTCCACCCTGGACATGGTCCTAGAGCAACTCGACGTGCTGCGTGGCCGGCTGCGCCGGCTCGGCGACCGGTTCGTCTTCGTGACGGAAGCGGGTGGCTGCGGCGTACCGCTGGTCCGGGCCGACCTGCGTGGGTGCGACCCTGAACGGCTGCCCGAGCGGCTGGCCGGCATCCTGCACCACGCTCGCGGCTTCGTCGAGGATCAGCAGAACGGCCCGCCTGGCACGATCCTGCTGGTCCGGGTCGACGACGGGGAGCACCTGTTTTGCGCCTTCTTCGACCACGCTCTGATCGACCAGTCCTCGGTGCTGGCGATCATGCGCAGGATCGGCCAGGTGTACGCCCACCTGGTCGCCGGCGACGAGCCGGCCGCGCGCGATCTGGTCGCCGGCCACCAGGGATTCGTCCCGTTCGCCAGGGCCGTCGAGGCGGACACCCAGGCCCGTGCGTCGGCCGCGGAGTTCTGGCGGCCCCGGGTCGCCGGGGCCGAGCGCCGGGTCGCGATGCCGCACTGCGCGTGGCGGCCGTGGCGGGAACGCGACGCCGACAGGTTGATCAGTTGGGACTTCGCGCCGGACGACCTGGACGCGATCATCCGGGCCCGGCGGGCGACCGGCGCGCCGACCATGTATCTACTGCTGGCCGCGATCTCGGTGGCGGTCTCCGGCGGGTCCGGCGCCGACTTCATTCCGGTCACCTACCACCGGCACGGGCGGGCGGGCGCCGGCCTGCACCCGCTCGGCCCGTTGTGGGAAACGCTCGTCACCTATCCGCCGCAACGCAATCCGGACCGGCTCGGTAGATGGGTCGCCGAATTCTCCTCCGACAATCTGGACGCACCCTCGATGGGTGGGCTCGCACTCGTTGACTTCGCCGATCTGGACACCGTCATGGAATTGCGCAGATTCACGCTGAACGTACGATTGCCGCGCCGTGCGATTCCGTTCGGCCCGGTCCGTACCTTCCCGTTCGATTTCAACGATGTTCCGCCGCCGAGGGAACTCGCTCCGCGCAAGTACAACACCGGTATCCGGATCAATCCGCAGCCAGACGGCGGGCTCCGGGTCTCGCTGCACCACGATCCCGCCGATCTGCACGACGGTGCCGCCCTCCTGGCAGCCGCGGTGACCGTCGTCCGGATGGTGGCCGACCGTCCCGACCTTCCGTTGCGCGAGGCGTGCGACGAGTCCGCGGCGGTCCTGAGCCGGCCGGTGGCGTGACACGTCATCCCGACACCCGGCGAAGTTCCCGGTCGCAGGCGGCCAGGTGAGCACCGAGCGCCTCCTCGTAGCTGGTGGAGTGCGCTTCGAGCAGCAACTGGCGGCGCACCGCCAGTTCGCGGCCGGACAGCCGGCCGAGGAACACCGTGGCGGCCTGGACGGCCTCCTCCGGGTCGCGAGCCACCTCGTCCACCAGACCGGTTGCCAGGGCCCGGTCGGCGAGGATCTCGTGGCCCCACAGCACCAACTGCCGGGCCCGGCACATGCCGAGCTGGGCCACCAACCGGTACATCGCCATGCCCGGCCAGAAGTGCGCCTCGTTGACCGGCAGCAGCAACCGCAGGTCGGCGGTGGCGATCCGGTAGTCCGCCGCCAGCAGCAGGTCCAGCGCCGGGCCGCCGCAGGTGCCCTCGGCCACGCCGATGTTGGCCGCGGTCAGCCGTTCCAGCCGGCGCAGCGCGCGCTCCCACCGGTTCACCTGCTGCACTTCGACCGCTCCTGGCCAGGAACTGTCGGCCGGCACGCCGGCCAGCCGCAGCACCACCACATGCTGGCCGCCCCGCTCCCCCACCTGGCGGCAGAGGGCGTCCACCACGCTCGCCGCCCGGTCGAGGGGGCAGTCGCCCTCGATCCGCAACTGGAATCCCAACCCGTCGGTCAGCTCGACCACTTCCGGCTGTGCCCGCATGAATCCTCCTTCGTGATGGTTCGATATCGTGCTGTAGTGACGGAGCGCGTGCGGTACGAAAAGCGGGACCACGTCGCCTACGTCATGCTCGACCGGCCGGCCGTGCTCAACGCGATGGACCTGCGGATGCACGAGGAACTCGCGGCGGTCTGGGACGACTTTGAGACCGATGACGACATCTGGCTCGGCGTCCTGGCCGGGGCCGGCGACCGCGCCTTCTCGGTCGGCCAGGACCTTAAGGAACTCGCCGGCCGGACGCGCTGGCCGGACGCGCCGACCTCCTCGTTCGGCAGTCGCGGCAGGCCCGGCTGGCCGCGGCTGACCGAGCGGTTCGAAATGGCGAAGCCGCTGGTCGCCAAGGTGCACGGGTACGCGCTGGGTGGCGGCTTCGAACTGGCGCTGGCCTGCGACGTGGTCGTAGCGTCCGAAGAGGCGACGTTCGGCCTGCCAGAGGCCCGGCTCGGCCTGGTCGCGGGCGCCGGTGGCGTCTTCCGCCTCACCCGGCAGGCGCCCTACCGGGTTGCGGTCGGCCATCTCATCACCGGGCGGTCGATGAGCGCCACACGGGCGTACGAGCTGGGGCTGGTCAACGAGGTAGTGCCGGCGGACCAGTTGGACGCCTGTGTCGACGAGTGGGTGCGGGACATCCTGGCCTGTGCCCCCCTTTCGGTCCGGGCGGTCAAGGAGGCCGCGGCCCGGTCCGCGACGCTGCCGCTGGACCAGGCGTTCACGGCCGGGTACGGGTGGGAGGAGCGCCGCCGGCAGAGCGACGACGCGCGGGAGGGCCCGGTCGCCTTCGCCGAGAAGCGTCCGCCGCGTTGGTCGGGGAGCTGACGTTACGCCGCGGAACGGCTGAGCCAGCTGAACCCGTCGAGCGGGCAGTCGCCCCGCAGGATCGAATGGTGCAGGTTCTGCAGATCCGAGGTGGGCTCCATGCCCAGTTCCTGGATGAAGCGGCGGCGCGCCACGGAGAAGACCTTGAGCGCGTCGGCACGGCGGTACGAGCGGTAGAAGGCCAGCATCAGCATGCCCCAGAGGTCCTCGCACAGCGGGTTACTCACCAGAAGCATCCGGATCTCGGCGATCGCCTGGTGGTACTCACCCAGCCGGAGCCGCGCCTGAAGCAGCAGCCGCCGCGAGGCCAGGTGGAGTTCCTCCCAGTAGAGCAGCTCCGTCTCCAGCTTCGGGCCGATCGAGGCGCCCTGGCAGATCCGGCCCCTCCACAGGCCGACGGCGCGCTCGAGGTACTCCCGGGCGAGCGTGACCTCGCCGGCGTCCAGCACCTCACGGCCGTTGTTGGTGAGGTCCTCGAAGAGAGTGAGGTCCAGCTCGTGACGTTCCAGCTCGAGCACGTAGCCGCCGGGCGTGAAGCGTAGCCGGGACGCCTCTTCCGGCCCGCAACTGTTGAGCAACCGGCGTATTCGCGACCCGTACTGCCGCAGATTGGCCCCGGCTGACGGCGGCCGATTCTCGGGCCACAACAACTCACACAGCGATGGCGTGTCGACCGCCTGATTGGGACGCAGCAACAAAGCCGCCAACAGTGTACTCGTTGCTCCTCTCGGCGCGCTCAGGCGCTGCGTTGCATCGCCTATCCCTAAAGTTCCGAGCAGGTAGAAATCCAACGCAAACCCCCGCTTTTGCTGCCTCCACGCCGAACCATTTCGAGCATCCGGCCGGCGGGTATCCGAACTGAATTCAAGAATGAGGCCAACGCGCCCATTCACAAATTTTCCGATTAGGTCGACAAGCCCTCCGACCCCCCGTGGACACCGTGGGCAACCGCTTTCCTGCGCAACGCGGTAGACGGCACCTGCTAGGGGTTGAAGGCTAGCCGATCCCACCAGATTGGGCAAGGCCCGGCAACCGTTCGAGCTCCTGTACGGCCAAGGCGCTCCGGCCAGGCCCATCGATCGACCCCTCCTTCACAGAAGGTTCTCAGACTGAAAACTACTGCAATTATTTGATCACCAACTTCCCTTGGCGGTCAACCGCAGCTCACGTTAGGGTGAGTGCCTAACGGTCGATCCAACGCGCACTCGATCGCATGTTACCGCTGGCCGCTTCGTGTTTAGGTAATGCCTGCTGTCCGGCCCTCCGGTTGACTGCGACATTCATCGTATTAAATCGGATGACACGCCTACCAGTCTGGTGATACGAGCGCCGGCACGGAAGGGGATTCATGAGGGCTGGCCCGGCCGCCGACCGGCCGAGATTTCCGGAACCGCCGTACCGCGCCGAGGTGGAGGACCTGGTCCTTCCCGACGACACGCCCACCGCCCTCCGGGAGATCGCGGCGAACCTGGGCGAAGCCCCGTCCACGATCCTGCTGGCCGTCTTCACCCTGGTGCTGCATCGGCACACCGGCGAGGGCGAGACCGTCGTCGGCGTCCGCGGCGGGCCCGCGCTGCGGGTCGAGGTCGACCCGGACGCACCGTTCGCCGACCTCGCCCGCCGCGTTGCGGGGGCAGGCCGGGCAGATACGGCCGCGAGCGTTCTGTTCGGAAACGACCTCGCCGAGGCGCCGCAACCCGGCGCGGAACTGGAGCTGACCGCCGACGGAACCGCCATCCGGGTGACCTACCACGCGAACCTGTTCGACCGCGCGACGGCGGCGCGGCTCGCCGCGCACTACCGGACCGCCCTCAGCGAGGTGCTCCATGACCCACACACGCCCGTCGCGGCTGTGCCGGTCGAGGCCGGTCCCCCGCAGTCACCCCCGGCCTGGCGGCTGGCGATTCCGGCCGGCTACGCGCCACCGCCGCCCGCCGGCGCGGACGAGTCCCTGGTGGACCGTTTCCGGGCGGTCGCGGCGGCCGAACCCGCCCGGACCGCGGTCACCGGGCCGTCCGGCGCGTACCGCTACGACGAGCTCGACGCCGTCACCGACGCCTTGGCGGCCGACCTGTGCCGCCGGTTCGGCCCCGGCCGGCGGATCGCGGTACTGGCCGGCCATGACGTCGGCCTGGCCGTCGGGGTCTGGTCGGTGCTGAAGGCCGGCTGCGCCTACGTTCCGCTGGACCCGCGGCAGCCTGCGGGCCGCCTGGACAACGTCCTCGCCGACACCGACGTGGCGGCGGTCCTCCACGACCCCGATCTGCGGACGGCCGCCGCCGCGCTCGGGGACGACCGAACGCCACTGGTCCCTCTGCCGTCCGCCGCGAAGAAGAGCGAGCCCGGCCCGGAGGTGAGCGCGGACTCCCCCGCCTACCTGCTGAACACCTCAGGCTCGACCGGTCGCCCGAAGGCCGTCGTGCAGATCCACCGCAACGTCCTGGCCCACGCGCTCGCCTACGCCGACCGGATCCGGCTGGGCCCCACCGAGCAGGTCCCGCTGCTGGCCCGGTTCACCTTCGACGCCGCCGTGATGGACCTGTTCGGCGCACTGCTCACCGGCGCAACCCTGCATATCGTCGACCCGATGCTGCCGCCCGCCGAGCTACGTGCCCGGCTCGCCGCGGTCGGCGCGACGATCCTGCACGGCACGCCGACCCTCTTCCGGTACCTGATGGGCGATGGCGATGACGGGGACCTGCGCAGCGTACGGGTCGTGGTGCTCGGCGGCGAGGAGGTCGTCCGGGACGACGTGGAACGCTTCCGAGAGCACTTCCCGGCGGACTGCACGCTGGTCAACGGCCTGGGCCCGACCGAATGCACGCTGGCCCTGCAACACCTGGTCACCGAAGCTGACGCCGACGGCGCCGCGGTGCCGGTCGGCCACCCGGTGGACGGCGTCGAGGTGTGCCTGCTGGACCCGGGCGGCCGGCCTACTGAGGTGGTCGGCGAGCTGGAGATCCGCAGCGGCCGGGTGGCGAGCGGCTACTGGCGCCAGGAGAAGCCCACCGCAGGGGCGTTCGGCACCCACCCGGACGGCACCCGGTACTACCGGACCGGCGACCTGGTCCGCCGCCGCCCCGACGGTGCCCTGGTCTTTCAAGGCCGCAAGGACCGCCAGGTCAAGATCAGAGGGCACCGGCTGGAACTGGGCGAGGTGGAGGCCCTGCTGCGCACGCACCCGACCGTCGCCCAGGCCACGGTCGTGGTTGACCAGCGCCGCGGCGGGGCCCGGCTGGCCGGCTACGTCACCTCGGCCACCTCGCTGCCGGCCGACGCCGGGGAGCTGGCCGGCTACCTCACCCGGCAGCTACCCGACTACGCGGTCCCGTCCGCGCTAATGGTGCTCGACAGCATGCCGCTGACCGCGACCGGCAAGCTCGATCGGTCCCGGCTGCCGGTTCCCGAGACGGTGCTGCCCGCCGACGACGACCGGCCGCGGACGCCCGTGGAGGTGACCCTCGCGCAGATCTGGTGCCGCCTGCTCGGCATCGCGGAGGTCGGCGTGCGGACCAGCTTCCTGGCGGCAGGCGGCGACTCGATCCGGCTCATGGAAATGTTCTCCGAAGTCAAGCGGGAGTTCTCGGTGGAGATCCCGCTGGTGCGGTTTCTGACGTCCCCGACGGTCAGCACGATCGTCGGCCTTATCGAGGATCGGCATGGGGGTACCAATGACACGCCTACTCATCGGCAACGACTTCAGTGAGGACGTACGGACCGATCGCGGCTGGACCGGCTGGTGGGTGCAGCGGCTGGTGTGGTTCGCTGAGGACGACGACGTGCTCGTGCTACCCACCGCGCCCGAGGAGGCGTTCGTCCGGTACGTCACGTCGCTGACCGGCACCCGGCCGGAGTCGCTGCGGTTCGTCGTCCTACCCGCCGGCCCCGCCGACGGCGGCACGCTGAGCGCCGCCCGGCTCGTCGACGAGAAGCTCGTCGCGGCGACCGCCAAGGCCATCGACGGCCGCGAGGTCGAAACGGTGTTTGCGCTGTGGCCGGACGCCGCCGTCGCCCGGCTCACCCGGTCCCTCGGCATCGCCACGGCGCTGCCCGGTTATGGCTTCGTCGACCAGGCCGGCGGGACGATGGTGAACAGCAAGTCGGCGTTCCGCACGATCGCCAGCGGCGTGGGTGTCCCGCTCCCACCCGGCGCGGTCTGCACCAGCCGGGACGTCGCCGAGACGACGATCGTCGAGCTGCTCAACCGCTACCGCCAGGTGATCATCAAGCACGACTTCCTCTCCGGCGGGCACGGCAACGAGATCCTCAGCACCGAGCCCGGGGTCCGGCCGATCGGCGCCCGCCGCACCGTCACGGTCGACGGCCGCCCGGACGTCCGGGCCTATCTCGACGACCGGTGGGAGTGGCTCACCTCCGGGAGCCGCAGCCGGCCGGTGGTCGAGCGCTACGTCCGGGACAGCTCCGCGTTCTTCGCCGAGGTATCCATCACCGACGAGGGAATCCACACCCAGGGCACCGGGGAACTGCTGTCCGCGCCGTACGCGATCGGCCAGGTGATGCCCGCGCTCGGACTGGAGCCGGAAGTACTGGACACGCTGGTCTCCGCGACCCACCGGCTGTGCGAGCCGTTGCGCGCCATGGGATACCGGGGCCTGCTCGCTGCCGACGCGATCGTCACGCCCCAGCGCGAGGTGCTGTTCACCGAGTACAACGGCCGGGTCACCGGCTCGACCCACATCTACGGGCGGATCGGCCGGAAGGTGGTCGGCGATGGCTACGGTACTGACCGGACCATCCTGGAACGAGTCTGGCCAGAGGACTGGTCGGTTCCCTCGTTCAGCGCGGCGCTGGAGCGGGTCACAGCGGCCGGGCTGGCCTACGACCCGGCAACCCGGGCCGGGGTGGTGTTCACCAACGCGTTCGACAACGTCAAGGGCGTCATGTACTGCATCGTGATGCCGACCGTCGACGAGGCCTGGCAGGTCGAGCAGTCACTAAAGCCGGTCTTCGGCTCGGATGCCGGGACCGTCGATGCCTGACGAACCCGGCGGCAACCTGCTGGACCTGCTGTGTCCGGCGGGCGCACGCTTCGCCGACCGGGCCGCCTCCGCGCGGGTGGCCGCATCCTGACCTACCGGCAGGTGCACGGCTGGGCCCGGCGGCTGGCGGCCGGGACCGCCGCCGGGCGGCCGGTCGGCGTGTGCGCCGGTTCCAGCGCCGCCGGCCACGTCGGCCTGCTGGCCGCGCTGTACGCCGGGGCGCCGGCGGTGCCACTGAACCTGCGCTACCCCGGCCGACCGCACCGCCGTCGGTGGAGCGCGACGCATGGGCGTACATCTTGTTCACGTCCGGCTCGACCGGCGTTGATCCACGATGGACTTCGGCTCCCGCTGCTGCGAAACGGAGAGCTAACCGTGGCCGGTCGGCAGACGTTCCGGGGCTATCTCGACCCGGCCGACGACCAGGACCGGTTCGTGACCCTCGACGGCGAGCGGTACTCCCGCACCGGGCACCGGGTTCGGCGGCTCGACTCCGGCGACTTGGCCTGCCTTCCGCGGTACATGGTGCCCCGGTCGATCACGCACGCGGCCGGGCTCCCGCTGAACGCCAACAGGAAGGTCGACCGGCTGGCCCTGGCGGCGGAGTTCTGGAAGCCTGACGGGTGCGCCCGGCGGTCCGGTACCGGACCGCCGGGCGGTTCAGCGCCTGACCGCGTACGGCACGCCGGTGTTCAGCATCGCGGTGACCTGACGGGCCGCAGCCACGCAGGTGGCTATCTTGCCGCCGAACACCGCGATGCTGCGCTCGTCGAGCCGGCGCACCAGGGTGGGCCGCGCGTCGCTGCTGTCCAGCCCGGGCAGCACCGCGCGGATGGTGAACAGCGAGCCAAGGTACCGGGCGTCATCGATGTCGTCCAGGAAGTCCCGGGCGTGCCGCACGAAGGCCGGGAACTTGCTGGCCGGCGACCGGGTGATGCCACGGTCGAGGTGATTCACCAGATGTGCGGGAACCAGGGCGTTCCGGCCCAGGGTGGTGGCGTGGATGGCGTGCACGACGTTGCCGAGCACGAACGAGCCGTCCGGCCCGAGCGGGTCGACGCACAGGAACGGGCCGTCCAGGATCACCAGGCTGCGCCGGTGGTACGGCGGCGGCAGCCGGACCACCGGTTTCTCACAGACCTCGAACTGGTAGTCCACCGCCCCGCCGGGCACCTCTGCCTGAAGGTCGTTGAGCCGGGCATAGGTGGCGAACACCACCTGGTCGTAGCCGGCCAGGTCGGCGACCCGGCGGCGCGAGCGCAGACGCACGTCGACGCCGTGCTCGATGAGCCGGAGCCAGCAGGCGGCCCGCAGGGCGTCCACGTCGATGGCGTCCTCGCGAATCCGCAGCGACAGGTCCACCGACTCCGTCCGCAGGTACGGCGGATGGTCCTCGATGTATTCGAGCCCGAGCAGCCGGCAGAAGTCGAGGTACTCGCCGGCCGAGACCAGACTGTCTCGACGCGCGATCGCCACGTAGTGGTCGTAGTCGGCGCGGACCGCCTGCGGGTACTCGGCGGCAAACGACTCGGCACCGTCACGCGCCGCCAGTGCCGTCTCGGTGCTTCGTGGATAGTGGTAGCCGCGGTGCAGCCGGCGCTGATTAACCGCGCTCGCGGCCTGCAGCAGTTCCGGTCCGGCCTCGTGCAGCACCACATGGTGCCCGGCTCGTGCGAGGTGGACCGCGGCGGTCACGCCGAAGATTCCACCACCGACGACCGCCACCCGATGTTCGCCTGCCATGCGGCCTCCCCCGTCTCGTGCCGACGCCTCAACCTCGGCCGAAGACCATGCCGCCGTTGACCTGCAGGATTTGTCCGGTGGTGAAGCCTGCTTCCGGTGCAGCCAGATAGCGCACGGCGGCCGCCACCTCGTCCGGTGTGCCGGGCCGGCCCACCGGAGTCAGGTCAACCCGGGACAGGATGAACTCCGGCGTCAGGCCGCCGCCGAAGAACTCGGTGTCCGGGATGAAGCCCGGCGCGACGGCGTTTACGGTCACTCCCGCGGGCGCCAGCCGGGTCGCGGCCGTGTAGACCCACGCGTGCAGGGCGGCCTTGGCGGCGCCGTACGACCCGGTAGGCCGGAACGCCGCCACCGAGCCCAGCGCGACGATCCGGGCGCCCGGCCGGCGCAACCGGTCGAACAGCGCCTCGGTGAGCAACACGGTGGGCAGCACGTTGCCCTGGAAGTCCCGGCTCCAGCCCGCGGCGACCGCGGCGAGGTCCGTCCCGTCGTCGCCGAAGCGGCCGCCGGCATTGTTGACCAGCACATCCACCGTGCCGCCGGCGCGGTCCACCGCCCCGACGACGCCGGCCAGGTCACCGGGGTCGGTCAGGTCGGCGGTGTGCCACCCGACCAGGTCACCGCCGAGTTCATGGTTAATTGTGTCAGCGGTCGCCTTCAGCGGACCAGGCCGCCGGCCGAGGATCACCACCCGGTCGCCATCGGCCGCAAGCCGGCGCGCGACCGCCCAGCCGATTCCCGTTCCACCGCCCGAAACAACGGCCAGTCGTGCCATCTGCCCTCCTAAACGAGTGACGCGTCCTTGAGGAGGGCGGCGAGCCGTGCGACGCCCTCGCCGATCTGCTCCGGATCGAGGTAGCTGCAGGAGAGCCGCAGCTCGTCGGTGCCGCCGCCGTCCACGTAGAATTGCGACATCGGCGTCCACACCACGCCGTACGCCGACGCGGACCGCTCCAGCAAGCCGGCGTCGACGCGTACCGGCACCCGCATCCGCACGAAGAAGCCGCCGCGGGGCCGGTTCCAGCGCACGCCGGGGCGGAAGGTGTGGGGCGTGGCGGTCCAGCGCGTCCAGCATGGTGGCGAGGTTGAGCCGGTAGAGCTCCGAGCGGGTCCGGCCGAGTGCGGCGAGCGACCCGCCGTGCTTCAGCAGCAGCCCGCCGACCAGTGCCTGGCAGACCGGTGCGGTGTTGACCGTGACCATGCTCTTGATCGCGGCCAGCTCATCGGCGAGTCGGCCGGCATCGCGCACCGACTGGTCGGCGACCACGAAACCGACGCGCGCGCCGGGCATGCAGACCTTCGCAAACGTGCCGATCAGTATCACCCGGCCGGTCTGGTCGAGCGCTTTCAACATCGGTATCTCGGCACCGGGAGCCGCGGTGAAGCCGTACGTGTTGTCCTCCAGCACCAGGAAGTCCTCGCGCTCAGCGAGGTCGAGGAGCCGGCGACGGCCGTCCAGGTCCAGCACCGAGCCGCCCGGGTTGGAGAAGTCCGGCGCCACATACAGCGCGCGGATCCGGCGGCCGGCCTCTTGGGCAGCCCGGCAGGCAAGCGTGACCCGATCCACGTCGAGCCCTTCCCAGGACTCCTCGACGGCGACCGTGTCGATGTCGAGGAGGCGCGCGGCACCGGTGATGCCCACGAAACTGGGACTCACCACGGCTAGCACGTCGGCCGGGCCGGCGAAGAGGGCGCGCAGCGTGATCAGCATGCCCTCCTGCGCCCCGACGGTCACGACAACCGCGCCCGGATCGACGTCGAGGCCGTAGTCGGCCCGCAGCGCCCCGGCGATCAGGTCATTGATCAGGCCGCGGCTTGGGCCGTACTCGCTCAGCAGCTGCCGGACCCGCGCCCGGGACATGCCGGATCGGCCGGCGAGGTGGTCGACGTACCGCTCGACGGCGCCGGCGATGTCTACCTCCTGCAGGTGCACGAGGTGGGGCGCGCCCGGCGCGAACGAGATGGCCGCCGGATAGCGGGACATCACCTCGTTGAGGAAGCCGATCGACCCGAGCACCTCGTCGCCAAGCGAACCGTGCAACTCGCCGCGGTCCAGCCTGATCCTCATGCCGGCATCGCCGGGCGGTGCCAGTCCGCCAGCCTGGCCAGCACGTCCGGGCTGTACGCCCGGGTGGCCTGGAGGTAGGCGAACTCGGCAAGGTATTCGCGCAGCCGGTCCCGCGGTTCCTCGGCCAGGCACATCATCCGCCGGTTGGCGAGCACGGCCGGCTCCGCGAGGATGGCCACGGCAGCGTCCACCGCGGCGTCCACCTGCTCGGTCGGCACCACCTCGTCGACCAGGGTGGCGACCGCCGGGTCGTCGGCGCCGATCCGCTCGCCACCGAGGATGACCCGGCGGGCCAACCGGCCGCCGGTCATTCGGCTCAGGCGCAGATTCGCGGCACCCGGGACGATGCCCTCGCGGGCGGCCGGCAGGCTCAGGTAGGCGTCGTCGACCGCGATCACGCGGTCGCAGGCGAGCAACAGCTGGGTGCCACCGCCGATGGCGAAGCCGTCGACCACCGCCAGCCACGGCCGGGCGGCGAAGCGGTCCGGGAAGGCGTCTGGCGCCGGGTCGGCCAGCACGCCGTGGATCAGCTTGCTGACGTAGCCCAGTTCCCGCTGAAGCAGGAACCCGACCAGCGAGATCCGGCCGGCGCACAGTTCGGCCAGGTTAATCCCGGCACTGAACACGCGGCGGCCTCGGTAGCGCGGGTGGGTCATGACGCCGCCGCGCAGCACACCCACCCGTACGGTGCCGGTCAGCGTGACCAGATCGACCGCGGTCTCCATGTCCGCGACGAGGCCCTCGTCCTCGGCGTTCAGGCAGTGGTCGTTGGTCACGGTGACGTGCGCGGCCGGTCCCTGGCGCCGGACATCCAGGGTGTCCAGGGCGACGTGACCGTCCCGGTCGAAGGCGTCCAGCAGGTCCAGTGCGCGCGGCGACGGCAGGGCCATCGAGTCCATCAGGTGCCCGCCCACGTCCGGCACCCGCAGCAGTGCCCGGAAGAAGATGCCCTGGTCGATCTCGCGGCCGGCCCGACCCGCCTGCGGCAGCAGGCGTTCGGCGTCCATCTGGGCGCGCGTCGGCACCAGGCCGGGGAACCGGTCGGCCGCAGCATAAACCAGGTCGGCGATCCTGCGGTGGCGGGTCCGGCCGTCAGTGAGCCGGTCGTACACCGCGGCGGCGTGCCGGTGCAGGAAGCGGTGCCGCAGGGCACGGCAACTGTCGTGCCCACCGTCGGACGGCGCCAGGCCGGACGGTACGGGCAGCCGGGCCAACAGTTCCGCGTCTCGGGTCAGCTCACCAGTCAAGTCCACGAGGCCGTCCTCACCATCGCAGCAGGGCGGTCTCGAGAGTCGAACCGGGACCCATGGTCATCAACACTCCGTGGTCGCCGGGTTTCGCCGCCTGCTCCTCGACGAGGCGCTGGTAGGAGAACAGGAAGGAGCCGCTCGACAGGTTTCCGTAGTCGCGCAGCACGCCGATGGTGTGCCGCAGGTCGTGGCGGGTCAGGCCGAGGTTGACCCGCACCGAGTCGATGACCTTCTTGCCGCCCGAGTGCACCAGCCAGTGGTCAATGTCGGACCGCTTCAGGCCGGTCCCCCGGAGCAGGCGGTCCACCACCTCCTCGGCGTGCGCGCCCACCACGTACGGGATCAGGGGGTCGAGGTAGAAGCTGAACCTGCCGACCGTGTCGTCCCAGTCGTACCGCATGGCGTCGGCGGCCTCAGGGATGATGCAGCTCGCGAAGCGCAGCACCTCGGGCGTGCCGGTGCCGGTGCCGGCGTCGCCGCTCGGGCCCGGCCCGGCGAGCAGGGTCGCCGCCGCCGCGCCGTCGCCGAACAGGCTGTTCACCACGGACGTCCGCATGGTGCCGTCGAAGACGTACGCGGCCGAGCATGCCTCGATGCACACCATCACGGCCAGCTCGCCGGGATGGGTGGCGGCCCAACCGGCGACCGCGGTGAGCGCATTCAGCCCGGCGTTGCAACCCATCCCGACCACGTCCAGCCGGGAGCAGTCCCGGCCCAGATCGAGGTCCTTGATGAGCAGCGCGCTGAAGCCCGGCGTGATGAAACCGGTCGACGACACGCAACACAGGTACCGCACGTCGCCCCGCCGCATGCCGGCCGCTTGAAGGCAGGCGTCCACCGCGGCGTGGCCCATCCGAACTCCGGTGTGGACATGCTTGCCGAGCAGTTGGCCCTGGCTCTCCATGACCCTGCCGCCGTCCGGATCGGTCGGCGGCAGGGTCAGGTGCCGGCGCTCGATCGCGCTGTTGTGGAACACCGACCTGATTCGGACGTCCTCGATGCCGAACAGGTCGAGCAGTTCCTCCTGGGTGTACGACTCCGGCGGCACCGCGGTGCCGACCGACAGCAGGCGCGGCGGTGTGGCGAGCGTGGCCGGCACCGTGACCTCCGGCTGGACCGCCTCCAGCACCCGTAACATCCGGTTCCCCTTCCGTGGCCGACCGCCGATCAGTTGAGGTAGTCCTCCGGCCCGCCGTCCCGGACCGTGTCGAGGGTGAAGCAGTGGAAGCCGCCGCCGAACAGCCGCCGGTGGCGGTGTCGAACGGGGACGACGGTGAACTTGTGGCGCTCCAGAGTGCGGACGAGTTCCGGGCAGGCGTCGTTGACCAGCACCGTGTAGGGATCGACCGACAGCACGTTCAGGTCGATGTAGGGGCTGGTGAGGATCAGATCGTCGTCGTCGTACACGGGGAAGTTGTTGCTCTCCGGCGGCGGCGGCACGATGGTGTCCCACTTCTGGAGCGCCGCGGGCAGGTAGTCGACCACCTCGGGCGAGCGCACCAGCAGCAGGCCCGGCCGCAACGCGAGCACCATGCTGTCGATGTGGCTGTCGCTGAGCTGGTACACCCGGTGTATCCGGAACCGGCCCTCGAGGTGGCGTTCCAGCCAGTCGACCGCGAGGGCGTGGTTGGCGGTCGCGATGTTGGCGACGATGTCCCGGCCAAGGCGCAGGCACTGGGCGGCGTCGAACATCATCTCGTAGCCGACGTCGTACGGGGACTTCTCCGGGTCCTGCACCGGCTCGATCGGACCGCCGGCGTTGCTGTTCGCGTACGAGGGATCGAACGACGCGTCGGTCATCAGCGGCCGCGGCATCACCGTCCACCGGGCGCCGCTACGGAAGTAGTCGGCGAAGACCGGTGACAGCAGTTGGGTCTCGAAGTACCGGGACCGGATCATCGGCGGCGTCTCGATGATCTCGTCGCCGACGATCAGCGTGTTGTCCCGGACGTTCAGGGCCGGCACCACGGACGCCGACCAGGCCAGTGTCTTCACCTCGTTGGTGGACGGGTGCACCGGCATCGGCCGGTGCACCAGGACGCCCAGCGACTCAAGTATTCTAGCGATGTTCTCGACGTCCTCGTTTAGCTCGTCCACGTACCGCTGTTTGATGGCAGAGGCGGACTTCCCAGCCGAAGGCGCCGACAGCCGCGGGTAGTACCACTCCGACCGGACGAGGTTGTCGTGAAAAAACAGGTCGAACGACAGTTCCCGTTCGTGCGACGTGTAGTTGACGGCAGAGCCGACGACGACCTCGCGCAGCGGGGACCATTCGTCGAAGCTATTGAGTTTCACCCGGCAGCTCCTCAGTATGTCCGTGGTGGACTCGACGTGGCGAGAACGTAGCCGCGGGCCGCATACGCAGGGCATGGCGTCACGTATACGCCGCGCATCGGCCGGACCGACGACCACGGTCACCCGTGCTTCGATCGGCACCATGACCGATGTTGCCGCCAAGCTGGGCCCGCTGTGGGGTGCCGCGCTGCGCACCGAGGACGCCACCGACGACGCCGATTTCTTCGACAGCGGCGGTACCTCCATCGACGCTGTGCGCCTCGCGGCGTCCATCGCGACGACGTTCGACATCGCCGTGAACGCGGTCGACGTGGTGACCCACTCAGAGTTCGCCGACCTGGCCAACCTGATCGAATCGCGGCTCGCCGCGGAGGGGACCGGGCCCGCAATCAAGTCGCTGTGGGACGATGAGGTGTTCCGGCGGTTCGAACTGATCGTCAACGGGCCGGCCTTGTTCAACGCCGTCGTCACCGGCCTGGAGCTGGACATCTTCGGCTTCCTGGCCCGGCAGCCGAAGGCCGAGCTCGACGAGATTCGCCAGTTCGCCGACGTACCGCGACACCAGCTCCGGGTCCTGATGCACGCGCTGTGCTCGACCAGGCTCATCGAGCGGCACGAGGGGCGGTACGTGAACAGCGCGGTAGCCGAAACACTGCTCGCCGGCGACGGCCCGGACAGCTGGCGGCACATCCTGCCGGCCTGGCAACGTGTCTACTACCCGGCGTTCCAGCACCTCACCTCGGCCGTCCGCACGGGCACGAATACCGCGCTCGCCGACTACCCCGGCGACGAGCCGTCGCTCTACCAGCGGCTCTCCCGCGACCCCGAGCTGGAGGCCGTTTTCCACCGGGCGATGGGAGCGTTTACCCGGCAGACCCTCGACGGCCTGCTGGACAACGCCGAGCTGTCCGGAGTCGGGCACCTGGTGGACGTCGGCGGTGGCGACGGCACCACGGCCATCCAGTTGGCCAACCGGTTCCCCGATCTGCGCGTCACGGTGTTCGACCTGAACAGCGTGGCGGCCCGCGCCGGTGACCAGGGCTTAATCAAGTTCCGTGGGTGTCCGGAGTGTTGGTGATGCCCAGGATGGGGAGTG
>NZ_JBHMIS010000043.1:0-27969 GCF_048060415.1 Micromonospora sp. LOL_024 | reverse complement strand
GGGGGGGGGGGGGGGGGGGGGGGGGGGGGGGGGGGGGGGGGGGGGGGGGGGGGGGGGGGGGTTGGCGGCGGAGGGTGAGGATCAGGTCGGCTACCAGGGCGGTCCAGCCGGTCTGGTGCCAGGCGCCGAGGCCGGCGCCGTTGTCGCCGTGGAAGTACTCGGGGAAGGCGATCAGGTCCCGCCAGTCCGGATGGGACTGGAACAGTTGGGCGGCGCCGTAGATGGGGCGGCGACCCCAGCCGTCCCGGGTGAACAGCGCGATCAGCCGGGCAGAGAGGTCGTCGGCGATCTCGTCGAGGGTCTTCTTCACCCCGGACCGGGTCGGATACTCCACCTGCAGGTCGTCGCCGAAGAACGCCGCGTAGTCGCGCAGCGCGCTGATCAGCAGGAAGTTCGTCGGCATCCAGATCGGGCCACGCCAGTTGGAGTTGCCGCCGAACAGGCCGCTGGTCGACTCGGCGGGCTCGTAGCCGACACAGAACTCCTGCCCGCCCAGCGTCACCGCGAACGGCTTGTCCAGGTGGGCGCGGGACAGCGTACGCAGCCCGTAGTCGGAGAGGAACTCGTCGGTGTCCAGCATCCGGGCGAGCAGCCGGACCACCTGCTCCGGGCCGCACATGGACAGCAGCCGCTGCTGGCGCCCGTCCGGGCCGAGCCGGCGGGCTCCGATCACCGAGGCGTACTCGGGCCGGTTGGTCAGGAACCAGCGCAGCCGCGCGCCCAACTCGGGCAGCCGGTGCAGGGTACGCGCGGTCAGCCGGGTCACCGCCGCCAGCGGCAGCAGCCCGACCACCGAACGCACCTTCAGCGGCACCTTCGTGCCGTCGGCCAGCCGCAGCACGTCGTAGAAGAACGCGTCCTCGTCGTCCCACAACCCCTGCGAGTACGCCGCCGCGCCGATGTAGGCGAAGTGTTCGAAGAACTTGGTCGCGGTGTCCACCCAGGTGCGATCGTGTTCGGCCAGCACGATGGCGATGTCGAGCAGGTTGAGCGCGTACATCGCCATCCAGCCGGTGCCGTCGGACTGCTCCAGCACCCCGGCGACCGGCAGCGCCGCCGAGCGGTCGAACGGGCCGACGTTGTCCAGCCCGAGGAAACCACCCTCGAAGACGTTGTTGCCGCCGGTGTCCTTGCGGTTGACCCACCAGGTGAAGTTCATCAGCAGCTTGTGCATCATCCGGGCCAGGAAGTCGTGGTCCCGACTACCGTCGATCTCGAACACCTTGAGTGCCGCCCAGGCGTGCACGGGCGGGTTCACGTCGCCGAACGCCCACTCGTACGCGGGGATCTGCCCGTTGGGGTGCAGGTACCATTCGCGCAGCAGGAGCAGCAGCTGCTCCTTGGCGAACCCGGGGTCGACCCGGGCGATGCTCACGCAGTGGAAGGCAAGGTCCCACGCGGCGTACCACGGGTACTCCCACGGGTCCGGCATGGAGATGACGTCGAAGCTGGTCATGTGCCACCAGGCGCTGTTGCGACCGTGCCGGCGCCCGACCGGCGGCGTCGAACCCGGATCGCCCTCCAGCCACCGCTTGACGTCGAAGTGGTAGAACTGTTTGCCCCACATCAGCCCGGCGATGGCCTGTCGGGCGATCGACGCCTCGTCGGCGCTGGCCGTAGCCGGAATCACCCCTGCGAAGAACCGGTTCGCCTCGGCGCGGCGCGCCCACACCACCGCGGCGAAGCCGGCACCCAGCTCGGCCGGCGGCGGGTCGCCACCACCGGGCGGTGGGGCGGTACGGGTCAGCCTCAACCGAATCCGCTGCTCGCCGCCGGCCGGTACGTCCAGCACGTAGTGCAGGGCACCCTTGGTGCCCTGCAGTGCCGGGTTGACCGTCTCCGCCCCGGACACCACATGGTCGTTGATGCCGTCCTTCGGGTACGGCGTGCGGTTCGGCAGGCCCCACAGTCGCTCGGCGTTGGTGTCGTTGTCGCAGAGCAGCGGCGTCGGGTCACCGTCGCCTTCGAGCATGACCTGCCCCAACACCCAGTGATCGCCCACCAGCCGGCGCCCCGCGCCGACGATTTGGGGTATCCGGTCGCCGCCGGGCAGGTTCCACGACCAGGTGTTGCGGAACCACAGGTGCGGCAGTACGTGCAGCCGCGCGGCCTCCTCGCCCCGGTTGGCCACCGTCACCACGATGCACAGGTCGCTGGGGCCGGCTTTGGCGTAGTCGACGGTCACCGCCCAGTAGCGGTCGTCGTCGAAGACACCGGTGTCGACCAGCTCGTACTCGGTGTCGTCGCGCCCGCGTAGACCGTTGACCGCGACGAGTTCGTCGTACGGGAAGGCGGCGTGCGGGTAGTGGTGGCGCCACCGCATCCACGAGTGGGTGGGCGTGGAGTCCTCGTACCACCAGTAGTCCTTGGCGTCCTCGCCGTGGTTGCCGCCGTCGCCGCCGAGGCCGAACATCCGTTCCTTGATGATCGGATCGCGGCCGTTCCAGAGGGCGAGGGCGAAGCAGAACGTCTGCCGGTCGTCGCACACGCCCGCCATGCCGTCCTCGGACCACCGGTAGGCTCGGGACCGCGCGTGGTCGTGGGGGAAGTAGTCCCAGGCTGTGCCGTGCTCGCTGTAGTCCTCCCGTACCGTCCCCCACGCCCGCTCGGACAGATAGGGACCCCATGCGCGCCACTCCTGCTCCCCCGCGTCGGCTTGAGCGAGCCGGATCCGCTCGGCATCGGGGGCCGGGTCGGAGGGCGAACCGTCAGTGATCATCTGAACATCTTCGACGCCGCCGGGGTACTTCACCACAGCGGCCATTGTCGTCGTGTCGTGTTACACCTCGCTGCGGTGGAGGAATGTTGATCGAGATTAGCTTCGGTTCGCAGGTCTGTGGCGAGCTGACCAGCGCGGCCGGCCGTGAATGGCTGGTGCCCGACGGTCTCGGCGGGTACGCGATGGGCACCGTCGGCGGGCTGCGTACCCGTCGCTACCACGGGCTGCTGGTGGTCCCGGGAGACACTCCGGCGTCCCGCAAGGTGGGACTTGTCAGCCTCGACCCGGCGGTGCTGCTGCCCTCCGGCGCCCGGGTGCGCCTCGGCGCGCACGAGTGGGTCTCCGGTGACGTCGACCCGCGCGGCTTCGAGTTGCTGGAGCGTTTCGACCTGACCGACGGGCTGCCGCGCTGGCGGTGGCGCATCGGCGACGTGGTCATCGAGCGGGAGGTGGCCACCTGGCACGGCCGGTCCTGCGTGTCGGTGGTGCACCGCCTGGTCAGTGGCGGCCCGGTCGAGCTGGAGCTGGCCGCCGCCTGCACCTGGCGCGACGCGCACGGCGAGCGCCGGGCGGACGGGCCGCCGCTGCGGATGGATCCGGTCGACGGCGGCGTGGTGGTCGAGGAGGCGTACCGGCTGTCCGGGCCCGGCTGGACGCCGCAGGGCCACTGGTGGCGGGGCGTGTACCACCGCGAGGAGGCGGCCCGCGGCCTGCACCCGGAGGAGGACCTGTGGTACGCGGGCCAGTTCCAAGACACCCTGCGCCATCCCGGTGACACGGTCTCGGTGCTGGCGTGGGCGCAGGACCCCGCGCCGGCCCCACCACCGGCCACCGAGGTGGTCGCGGCGGCCCGGCGACGCAACCGGGACGTGGTGGCGGCGGCCAAGCCCGCCGACGATGTAGAGGCAACCCTGGCGCTGGCCGCCGACGCGTTCGTCGTGCGCACCAACGACACCGCGGTGGATGTGGTCGCCGGCTACCCGTGGTTCGGCGCCTGGTCGCGGGACACGATGATCTCCTACGAGGGGCTCTTCCTGCGTACCGGCCGGGCCCACCTCGGCCGGGAACTGCTGCGCTCGTACGCGGCGACGCTATCGGAGGGGATGCTGGCCAACACCGCGGACACCGGCCGGGTCGAGTACAACACGGTCGACGGCACCCTGTGGTTTCTGCACGCGGTCAGCCGGCACGTCACCGTCACCGGCGACACCGACCTCGGCGACGAACTGCTGCCGGCGCTGCGCTCGGTGATCGACGCCCACCTGGCCGGCACCCGCTACGGCATCGCCGTCGATCCGGCCGACGGGCTGCTCACCCAGGGCGCTCCCGGCGCCGCGCTGACCTGGATGGACGCTCGCGTGTACGGGGTGCCGGTCACCCCCCGGCACGGCAAGCCGGTCGAGGTCAACGCACTGTGGATCAACGGGTTGGCCGGTGTCGCCGAGCTGGCCGAGCTGGCCGGACAGGACGCCGACGGGCTGCACCGGCTGCGCGGGCGGGCGGTCAGGTCCTTCCGGGACCGTTTCCCCACCCCGGCCGGTTGGCTGCACGACGTTCTGGACGCGCCCGCGCCGGTGTACCCGTTGGGCGGCGCCGCCCAGCACGACGACGACCTGCTCCGCCCCAACCAGCTGCTGGCCTGGTCGCTGCCGTTCGCGCCGCTGGAGCCGGACCGGGAGTCGGTGAGCCGCGTCGGCGCCGGGCTGCTCACCCCGCTCGGCCCGCGCAGCCTGTCCCCCGACTGTCCCGGCTTCACCGGCCGGCACCGTGGCGGGCCGGCCGAGCGGGACACCGCCTACCATCAGGGCACCGTCTGGCCGTGGCTGACCGGCCCGTACGCCGACGCCGCCCGCCGGTCAGGCCTGCCGGTCGACGCGCTGTTCACCGGTCTGGAGGCACACCTGACCGAGTACGGCCTCGGCTCGGTCAGCGAGACCGCCGACGGCGCGGCCCCGCACACCGCGACGGGTTGCCCGTTCCAGGCATGGTCGGTCGCGGAGCTGCTGCGCGCCCGCCGGTAGCGCTTTACACCACCGCAACGGGTACGTCTCCGGTGGTTATCCAGCCGCGTCCAGGATTGGTCCCGATCCACACCGCGACTCGATCGCCGCCCGCCGGGGGGCGGCCGCCGCGTGCGCGGGGACAACTCAGAGGGGGCGCGCATGTCACCGAACGCCGACGTGATCAACATCGATTCCGCGCGTTCGCAGCGGGTGCTGATCCTGTCCTGGGAGTACCCGCCCGTGCTCGTCGGCGGTCTCGGCCGACACGTGCATGCCCTCTCCGTCGCGCTGGCCGCCGCCGGCCACCAGGTCACCGTCGTCACCCGCCATGCCGACGGCGCGCCGCTGGAGGAGCACCTCGACGGAGTACGGGTGCTGCGCGCCGCCGAGGACCCGGTCACCTTTCCACTGGCCACCGGCTCGTTGTTGGCCTGGACGATGGCGTTCAACCACACCCTGACCCGGGCCGCCCTGCGGGCCGCCGACACCGGCGAGTACGACGTCGTACACGCCCACGACTGGCTGGTCGCGCACACCGCCATCACCCTCGCCGAGCACCTGGACCTGCCCCTGGTGACCACCATGCACGCCACTGAGGCCGGCCGGCACCAGGGTTGGCTGCCCGAGGAGATTAATCGCACCATCCACGGGGTCGAGCACTGGCTCAGCAACACGTCCACCCGCCTCATCGCCTGTTCCGGGTACATGCGCGAGCAGGTCACCACCCTGTTCGAGACGCCCGGGGCCCGCATCGACGTGGTGCCCAACGGCGTCAACGACCAGGCCTGGCGGGCCCGTCCCCGCGCCGTCGCGTCGGCCCGCGCCCGGTTCGCCGGTGACGGACCCCTGATCGGCTACGCCGGCCGGCTGGTCTACGAGAAGGGGGTGCAGCACCTGGTGGACGCCGTGCCGCAGCTGCGCGATCGGCACCCCGGCCTGCGGGTGCTGATCGCCGGTGACGGCCCCTACCGGGGCGAGCTGGAGGACCGCATCCACCAGCTCGGCATCGGCGGTGCGGTGCGCTTCGCCGGGTTCCTCGACAGCACCCAGCTGCCCGCGGTGCTCGGCGCCACCGACACGACCGTCGTGCCGAGCCTCTACGAGCCCTTCGGCATGGTGGCGTTGGAGGCCGCGGCGGCCGGCGCGCCCCTGGCCGTGTCCCGCACCGGCGGGCTCGCCGAGATCGTCGAACCGGGCGTCACCGGCGTCACCTTCCCGCACAGCGACCCCCCGGCCCTGGCCGACGCTGTCGGGCAGCTCCTCGGCGACGAGGTTTTCGCCCGTCGGGTCGCCCGTCAGGCCCGCAGTATGGTCGGGCAGCGCTACGGCTGGGCGACCATCGCCGCCCGCACCGCCGAGACGTACACCGCCGCGCAGCGTGAACATGGTCCGTCGCGGTTGCGGCGCGGCGCCGTGGAGATGCCGCTACGCCGGCAGACGATAACGATCCCGGACGGCAACCTTCTCGCGGTCGGCGGTGCCGCCTGCTGATTGATAGGTGATCCCCGATCCGTTGGCTAAGGTGTACGCCGGACGGTGGCGGATTGGGGACAACGTGCGAGCGGTGATCGCCGGCCGGTACCGGCTGCTCGAGCTGGTCGGCAGCGGCGGGATGGGTGCGGTGTGGCGGGCCGACGACGAGTTGCTGCACCGCACGGTTGCGGTGAAACAGTTGGTGCTGCCGGCCTCGCTCGATGGTGACGAGTTGGACCAACTGCTCGCCCGCGCCCTGCGCGAGGCCCGCACCGCAGCCCGGCTCAGTCACCCCAACGTGGTCCGCGTCTACGACGTGGTCTCCGACGCCGGCACCCCGTGGATAGTGATGGAGTACGTGCCCTCGCGCACCCTCCAGGACGTTCTCGACGCCGACGGGCCGCTGCCACCGCGCGACGCCGCCCGCGTCGGACTGGCCCTGCTGGACGCGCTGCGGGCGGCACACGACGCCGGGGTGCTGCACCGCGACGTCAAGCCGGCCAACGTCCTGGTCGCCGACGACGGCCGGGTGCTGCTCACCGACTTCGGGCTGGCCGTCTTCGACGGTGGCGACCAGACGATGACCGGCCCCGGCACGATCCTGGGCTCACCGCAGTACGTCGCACCGGAACGCGCCGCCGAGGGCGTGTCCAGCGCACCGGCCGACCTGTGGTCGCTGGGCGCGACCCTGCACGCCGCGGTCGAGGGCCGCGCACCGTACGCGCGCAGCACCGCAATGGCCACGCTCAGCGCGCTGGCCTCCGCACCGCCGGATCCCGCCCCGCACGCCGGGCCGCTGTCGGCGGCGCTGGCCGGGCTGCTTCACCGCGACCCCGCGCACCGCATCGACCACGCCGAGACCCACCGACGGCTGCTGGCCGCCGACCAGCCCGAATGTCCGCGCGTCGGCGGCGCCACCGCCCCGCAGGCCGGGCGGGACCTCACCGCCGTGGCCAGACCCTGGGCGCTGGCCGCGGTCGCCGTGCTGGTGGCGATGGCGGCCGGGATGGGCGCCGCGCTGACGGTGGTGGGCACCGGCGAGAAGCACACCGCCCGGGACACGCCGATCCTCACGTCGAACGCGCCGTACGACGTGGGCGCTCCCGGTCCGGGCGGCCGGCCACCACCGCCGGCGGGACGCCCGCCCGGACCGCCGCCCGGCGGCCTCGTCCCGCCGCCGCTGCCCTGCGTCCGACCGTGGGTCGACGGTGATCCGGTGGCCGGCGTGTCTCCGGCCGCCGAGCGCTTCCGGCCGCCTTCCGGTTGGGCGTGGCACGCCGACACGGCGGGCTTCCGGGTGGCGGTGCCGGCCGATTGGCGGCACTCCCGCGACAACGACGTGGCCTGCTTCCAGGACCCGGCGACCGGAGCAGCCCTCAGCGTCGCCGGCCACACCGACGCCACCGCCGAGCCGGTCGCCCGGCTGCGCGCGGCACGGGACCGGGAGTTGGCTTCCGGCACCCTCCCCGGCTACCAGGAGTTCCGCCTCGGCCGGGTCGGCAACGCCACCGAGTGGGAGTTCGGCTGGCTTACCCCGCACGGGGACCGGCTACGCGCCACCCAGATCGTGCCGGATCGGCCTGCCCGCACCCGAGTCTGGACGTTGGGCTGGATCACCCGCGAACGGGATTGGACGGCCGCGTCGAGCCAGTTGGCCACGGTGCGGGACAGCTTTCGACCCGCCCGCTGAGCTGGATCCTCAACCGTGCACCAATAGTCTCGGCCCCGCAAGGAGGCGGGCCTGCTTGATCACCAGCGGCCGGGGTGGTCATTGCGCCTGTGGCGGTGCGCTGCCGCCAGGCGCCGCGATAGCCGCGATAGCTGGCGCCTGGTTAGTGATCACCCTCGCCCTGAGCCCGGCTCTGGCCTGCCCACCCAGCCAGACTGGGTAACCGGTGCCGCCGCTGTTCACGTGCGAGATATGGTGCCACCTTCACGTGGACCGGACATTCGCTGCGGCGCCGGAGAAACTGCTGGCCGTCTTCGACGCCAGCTGGTGGTGGCGCTCAGGCGGTCGCGCCGCCGTCGATGGCGATCGACGCCCCGGTGATGTGCCGTCCACCGTCGCCGACCAGGTGGCTGACGGTCGCCGCCACGTCGGCCGGGGCCGCGTACCGGCCGAGCGCGATGTGCGAGCGCTGCGCGTCCGCGTTGGCGCTGTCCGCCGGGTTCATCTCGGTGTCGGTCGACCCGGGCAGGATGAGGTTGACGGTGATCCCGCGTGGCCCGAGTTCGCGGGCGAGCGCCCGGGTCAGTCCGTTGACCGCGCTCTTGGTCATGGCGTAGGCGCTCACCCCGGGGGTGGGGACGCGGTTGGCGAAGCTGCTGCCGATGTTGATGATCCGTCCGCCCTCGCCCATGTGACGTACCGCCGCCTGGGTGGCGAGGAACACTCCGCGCACGTTGACCGCGACGGCCCGGTCCAGGTCGTCGAGGCTGATCGCCTCGATCGGCCCGCCGGCGAACACCCCGGCGTTGTTGACCAGGATGTCCAGCCGGCCCATCTCGGCGACGGTCTGCTCGACCGCGCCGAGAACCGCCGCCGGGTCGGCGCTGTCCCCGCGGATCGACAGGCTGGTGCGGCCGGACGCCAGGATGTCGGCCGCGACGGACTTCGCACTGTCCTCGGCGGCGCGGTACGTGAACGCGACGTCGATGCCGTCCTCGGCGAGCCGGCGCGCGACGGCGGCGCCGATACCTCGGCTGCCACCCGTGACCAGGGCAACCCTGCCGGAAAGTCGGACCGTCATGCCGCTATCCTGACAGTCGACTCAGGACACCCGTGAGCCGGGTCGCCCGCTGCGGCGCCCTGCGACTGGAGCGGCTCGATGTTCTGGGCGAGCGGATGGGTGTCGTGGGCCGTCTCATGGCCGACAGTGCGCGACGAGCGACCGCCACGAACCGTCATAATCCCTGGGGGTCGGCCTGGTTCCCGGACCCGTCGCAGCAATGTCCCTAGTGGACTCTTCGGGTGATCCCCCTGCGGTGCGGCAACGAACTACAGTGGCGTAGTTTTGGCGCTCAAGATCCCCGGGGAGGGCGAGCCGAGATGATGGGACCGTCGCACGCGCTGTCCGGCGCGGCGGTATGGCTGAGCGGCTCTTGGGCGCTGCAGCACTTCTACGACTACGAGCAGTCGCCGCTTGCGTTGGCCGTCGGCACCGCCGTCTGTTCGGGTGCCGCACTGCTGCCCGACCTGGACCTGTCCGGCAAGGTGACCCGCAACCGGGGCGGCGCGACCGTGGCCCGCACCTTCGGTGTCTTCTCGCTGTTCGTCGCCGAGGTGGTGGAGAAGATCTCGCTGGGCGTCTACTACGCCACGAAACTCAGCCGCGACCCGAAACGGAACAACGGCCACCGGACGCTGACCCACACCATTCCGTTCACCGTGCTGGTCGGCTGGGGCACCACCACGCTCTGCGTCTCGTACGGCAAGTGGGCGGTGATCGGGATCCTGTTCTTCATGATCGGCCTAGCCCTGCGTGGCCTGTTCGACAAGTGGGCCGAGCGTGCCGGGTGGGTCATCGTCACCCTCGTCTCGGCGGGCGCGGCCAGCTTCACCGCCGCCAACCTGCCCGGCGACCGCGGCTACCCGATGATCGGCCTCGCGGTCGGGGTCGGCTCCTTCGTGCACATCCTCGGTGACATGATCACTCGGGCCGGCGTACCGATCCTCTGGCCGATTCCGATCAAGCGGCGGATGTGGACGCCGATCAGCCTGCCCGACCGGATCGCGCTGCGCGCCGGAGGCCGGACCGAGATCGTTTTCGTCCGTACCGCGCTGACCGTCGTGTCGGTGCTGGCCACGCTGGGACTGGTCGCCCCGTCGGTGTTGCAGAAGTTCAACCTCGACATATAGCCGTCGAGGCGGAGATCGTTACGGCCGACGACCCTGTGCCGCGGTTCTGGCAGGGACTCGGCCTGGCCGACGTGCACGGGCACGTCCTGCCGCCGCGGCTGTGTGGGCGGCTTCGCCCTGACCGATGCGGCGCTGTACGGGGTGTGGGGCCTGCTGGCCGACGTCGGCGTGCCGGTGGTGACGCACGCCCCGGCGACGACTGGTTGCGCGCGGCCTGCTGGCAGAGCGCCGCCGACCCGGTCGAGCTTCCGGCGGACTGGCCGACCGCCCGGCGTCATTTCGTCATGCGCTATTGACGTGGCTGTAACACCTGACCTACCTTCTGTCGAACCGCTTAGTCGAAGCGCTTCGACAGCCCGTGCCGGTAGACCGTGCCAGTAGACCGCGAGGAGGTGCCCGATGGCCACCATGCAGGACGTCGCGCGGATCGCCCAGGTCTCGGTCAGCACCGTGTCGTACGTGCTCACCGGCGTCCGTCCGATCTCCCAGGCCACGCGGGATCGGGTCCTCGCCGCGATGACCGAGCTGGACTACCAGCCGAACGCACTGGCACGTGGGCTGGCCAGCCGGCGCAGCCGGATCATCGGGCTGCTGCTGCCGATGGACGAGCGAGGCATCGGCGCCACCGAGACCGCCTTCGTCACCGGCGCCACGGCCGCCGCCGTGGCCGCCGGTTACCACCTGGTGCTCTCGCCGCTCGGCGTAAGCGACCTCGACGAGCTGCGCCGGCTGGCCAGCCAGCGGATGCTCGACGGCGCGCTGCTGATGGAGGTCCAGCTGCACGACCCGCGGGTGGGCGTGCTACGCGAGGCCGCCGTCCCGACGGTGCTGATCGGCCGCACCGCGGACACCGACGGCCTGTCGTACGTCGACATCGACTTCGACCAGACCGTCCGGGACGCCGTCGCGCACCTGGTCGGCCTCGGTCACCGGCACATCGTCTACGTCAACCACTCGGCCGACACCATCGCCGAGGGCTACGGCCCGGCGCTGCGCACCCGCGACGCGTTCACCGCCGCGATGACCGAGCACGCCCTCGCGCCGCTGATGATCCCCGCCGAGGACAGCGCGGCCAGCGGCCGAGCGGCGCTGGACACCGCCCTACGGCGGGACTCCGAGCTGACCGCGGTCCTCGCGATGAACGAGAACGCCGTCTTCGGTCTGCTCGGTGAGCTCAGCACCCGGGGCCTGCGGGTACCCGGCGACGTCTCCGTCGTCTCGATGGTCACCTCACCCCAGGTCGCCGAGCTGGCCACACCCCCGCTGACCGCGATGACCTCGCCCGGCTCGGCGCTGGGCCGCATCGCGGTCGAAACGCTGCTGCGACACGTCGAGACGGGCGACGGCGAGATCCACCAGGAGTTGCTGCCGTGCGTGCTGGAGGTCCGTGGTTCCAGCGGCACACCGCGCACGCCCGCCGGCAGCTCAGCACACCCCGGGGCCGGCGGCGACCTGCCGGCCCCGGGCCAGAAGCAGCCCGCCGCCGCGCTACCACGCGACGACGGGCTTGAGGAGTACCGGCTCGATACTCACCAGGGAGACTAACAATGCGACGATTCCGTAGAGTAGCCGTGGCCGCCGCAGTGGCGGCGCTCGCGGCGACCAACCTGGCGGCCTGTGGCGACGACGGCGGCGACAGCGAGGCCAACGTCCTCAAGCTCTGGCACTACGAGAGCGCCAACAGCGCCATGGGCATCGCCTGGGACCGGGCGATCGAGATCTTCAAGGACGAACACCCCGGGGTCGAGGTGCGCTTCGAGCGCAAGGCGTTCGAGCAGATCCAGCAGAACGCCGGCATGATCATCAACTCGTCCGAGGGCCCGGACGTGATGGAGTACAACAAGGGCAACGCCACCGCTGGGCTGCTCTCCTCGCAGGGTCTGCTGACCGACCTCACCGGCGAGGCGACCAGCCGCGGCTGGGACAGCACGCTCAGCCCCAGCCTGCAGACCACCGCGCGCTACGACGACGGCGTGATGGGTTCGGGCAACTGGTACGGCGTACCCAACTACGGCGAGTACGTGATGGTCTACTACAACAAGGAACTGTTCGCCGAACACGGCGTGACCGTGCCGACCACACTGGCCGAGATGACCGCCGCGATGGACACCTTCGTCGCCAAGGGCGTCACGCCGCTCGGCATGTCCGGCGCCGAGTACCCGGCCGGTCAGCTCTTCTACCAGCTCGCCCTCTCCCGCGCCGACCGGGCCTTCGTCGACAACTACCAGCTCTACGCCAACCCGGTCGACTTCACCGCCGACCCGCTCAGGTACGGCGCCGAGACCTTCGCCGACTGGGTGGGCAAGGGCTACATCGCCAAGGACTCCGCCAGCCTGAAGGCCGAGGACATGGGGACCGCCTTCATCTCCGGCAAGGTGCCGATGATCGTCTCCGGCAGCTGGTGGTTCGGCCGCTTCAAGAGCGAGATCTCCTACGACTGGGACACCTTCCTCTTCCCCGGCAACACGTTGCACGCCGGCTCGTCGGGCAACGTCTGGGTGGTTCCGGAGACCAGCAGGGCCAAGAACCTGGCGTACGACTTCATCGACGTCACCATGCGCCCGGAGATCCAGGCGCTGATCGGCAACAACGGCGGGGTGCCGGTGGCCGGTGACCCGGCCACGATCACCGACCCGAAGGACCGCAAGCTGATCGAGGACTTCAACACGGTCAGCTCCCAGGACGGTCTGGCGTTCTACCCGGACTGGCCGGTACCCGGCTACTACGACGTGCTGGTCTCCGGCTTCCAGGGCCTGATCAACGAGTCCAGGTCGCCCGCTGAGGTGCTCGACGCGATCGCCAAGCCCTACCAGGACGGCGTCGCGGAGATCACAAGCGACTGACGGCGACCGTGGGGCAGGTGCGGCCTCCGGCGCACCTGCCCCACCCCGGAAGGACACCTCATGGCATCCCTCGACAGGGTGGTCGCCCCGGCGACGACCTCAGCGAAGACCTCGGCCGACCGGCGACGCCGGTCGCGTTCCGACGGCGGCTACTGGCTCTACCTGCTGCCCGGCGCGGTGCTCTTCCTGCTCGTCATCGGCGGTCCGCTGCTCTACACCGGCTACCTATCACTGACCAAGTGGTCCGGTGTCGGCGACCCGAGCTTCATCGGGTTGGCCAACTACCGCGAGCTGCTGACGGACGACGTCTTCTGGACGTCGTTCAAGAACACCGTAGCGATGATCGTCGCGATGGTGGTGCTGCCGACCCTGCTCGGGCTGGTGCTCGCCGCAGCGCTCTTCGACACCATCGGTCGCAGGTTCCGGCCCCGTACCGCCACCGCGCTCCGGGCCGCCTTCTACCTGCCCCAGGTGCTGCCGGTCGTGGTGGCCGGCATCGTCTGGGGCTGGATCCTGCGGCCCGACGGCGCGCTCAACGGGCTGCTCGACGCGGTCGGGCTCGGCGCACTGAGCCACGACTGGCTCGGCGACCCGGACACGGCGCTGCCCGCCGTGATGGCCGTGATGATCTGGGTGCAGCTCGGCTACCCCGTGGTGGTCTTCATGGCGGCCCTCGAACGGGTGAATCCGGAACTCTACGAGGCCGCGGAGATCGACGGCGCCGGCTGGGTCCGGCGGTTCCGGGCCATCACCCTCCCGCAGATCCGGCCGGAGACGTTCGTGGTCGGCCTCACCTGCACCATCGCGGCGATGAAGGTGTTCGGCCCGATCTTCGCGCTGACCCGGGGCGGCCCGGAGAACGCCACGAACGTGCCGTCCTACTTCGCCTACTTCACCTTCTTCAAACGGCTGCAGGTCGGCTACGGCTCGGCGATCTCGATGGTGCTGACGCTGATCATCGTGGCGGTGGCGGTGCTGTTCATCCGGGCGCAGAACCGCGCCGAACAACGCGACGGAGGGTACTGATGGCCGTCACACTCACCCCACCGCCCCGGGTACGACGGCCCGCCGACCGGCACTACCGGGGCGTCGGCCGGTGGATCGTGCTCGTGGTAGTCGGCGTCGCGGCGCTCGCCATGCTGGTGCCCTTCGCGTTCATGCTGCTCAACGCGTTCAAGTCGCCCGGCGACTACTCGACCAACGGCCCGATGAGCTGGCCGTCGGAGTTCTACACCACCGGCCTGCGGACCTACTGGGAGCAGGTCAACTTCCCGGTCAAGCTGTGGAACTCCGTCCTCATCTCCGGCTCGGTGGCGGTGCTCGCCGTCGTCGTCTCACTGCTGAGCGCGTACGCCCTCGGCATCGGCCGGGTCCGCGGCCGGCTCTGGATCATCGGTCTCTTCCTGCTGGCCAACATGCTGCCGCAGGAGGCCCTGATCTATCCGCTCTACCACTTCGCCAAGGAGGTGGGGCTGTACAACACACGGCTTGCGGTGATCATCATCTTCACCGTCATCCAGGCGGCCTTCGGCACCTACCTGCTCGCCTCGGTGCTCGGCGCCTTCCCGCGCACCCTGCTGGAGGCTGCCGCGCTCGACGGGGCCGGCCGGTGGCGGATCCTGTGGCGGGTGGTGCTGCCCAACGTGCGACCGACCATCTCGGTGCTGCTGGTCTTCTTTTTCATCTGGACCTGGAACGAATTCCTCATCCCGCTGGTGATGCTCATCGACAACCAGACCCAGACCGTGCCGGTCGCGCTCGCCTCGCTGCAGGGTGACCGGCTGATGGACGCGCCCACCACCAACGCCGGTGCGCTGATCAGTCTCCTCCCCGCGATCCTGTTCTTTCTCATCTTCCAGCGCACCCTCTCGCGCGGCATCACGGCAGGAGCCGACAAGTGAAGTTCACCGACGGGTACTGGCAGCTACGCCCCGGGGTCAGCGTGCTGCGCCCCGGCACGGTGGAGTCGGTGGAGCCCGACGAGCGGTCCTTCACCGTCTTCGCACCCACCGGAAAGATCAACGGGCGCGGGGACACCCTCAACCGGCCGGTGATCACCACACGGTTCTTCTCCCCCGCACCCGGCGTGGTCGGGGTGACCATCGGCCACCACAGTGGCGGGCTGCCCAAGCAGCCCCGGTTCGCCCTGGCCGACGACACCGCGCACCCGGTGCAGGTGGAGGTCACCGAGCTCAGCGCCCGGTTGACCACCGGCGAGCTGACCGTCCGGGTCGCGCTGACCGGCCCGTGGCGGGTCGACTTCCTGCGCGGCGACCGGCTGGTCACCTCCTCCACCGAGCGCAGCATCGGCGCGGTCACCGACGGCGACGGCAACAAGTACGTGCACGAACGGCTGGCACTCGGCGTCGGCGAGACGATCTACGGGCTCGGCGAGCGCTTCGGGGCGTACGTCAAGAACGGTCAGACCGTCGACATCTGGAACGCCGACGGCGGCACGGCCAGCGAGCAGGCGTACAAGAACGTGCCGTTCTACCTCAGCAGCGCCGGGTACGGCGTCTTCGTCGACCACCCGGAACACGTCTCGTTCGAGGTGGGCTCCGAGGTGGTGTCGCAGACCCAGTTCAGCGTGCCGGGGCAGTCGCTCACCTACCACCTGATCGACGGGCCGACCCCGAAGGACGTGTTACGCCGCTACACCGCGCTGACCGGGCGCCCGGCCCGGGTACCGGCCTGGTCCTACGGGCTGTGGCTGTCCACCTCGTTCACCACCTCGTACGACGAGAAGACCGTCACCGAGTTCATCGACGGAATGGCCGAACGGGACCTGCCGCTGTCGGTGTTCCACTTCGACTGCTTCTGGATGCGGCAGTTCCACTGGGTCGACTTCGTCTGGGACCCGGCCACCTTCCCCGACCCGGAGGGCATGCTGCGCCGGCTGCACGAGCGTGGCCTGAAGGTGTGCGTCTGGATCAACCCGTACATCGCCCAGCGGTCGTACCTGTTCGAGGAAGGGCGGCGGGCCGGCTACCTGGTGCGCAACCCGGACGGCTCGGTCTGGCAGTGGGACAAGTGGCAGGCCGGCATGGCGCTTGTCGACTTCACCAACCCGGACGCGGCCCGCTGGTTCGCCGGCAAGCTCAAGGTGCTGCTCGACATGGGCGTCGACTGTTTCAAGACCGACTTCGGCGAGCGCATCCCTACCGACGTGCTCTGGCACGACGGCTCGGACCCGCAACGGATGCACAACTACTACGCGCACCTCTACAACAAGACTGTCTTCGAGCTGCTGACGGCGCAACGCGGGGAGGGTGAGGCGGTCGTCTTCGCCCGTTCGGCGACCGCCGGCGGACAGCAGTTCCCGGTGCACTGGGGCGGCGACTGCGAGTCCACTTTCGTGGCGATGGCCGAGTCGCTGCGCGGTGGACTGTCGCTGGCGGCGTCCGGATTCGGCTACTGGAGTCACGACATCGGCGGCTTCGAGGGCACCCCGGATCCGGCGGTGTTCAAGCGCTGGATCGCCTTCGGCCTGCTGTCGTCGCACTCTCGGCTGCACGGTTCCGGCTCGTACCGGGTGCCGTGGGCGTACGACGACGAGGCGGTGGAGGTGCTGCGCCGCTTCACCCGGCTCAAGCTGAGCCTGATGCCGTACCTGGCGGCGGCGGCCGACGAGGCCCACCGTACGGGGGTGCCGGTGATGCGGCCGATGGTGCTGGAGTTCCCGGACGACCCGACCGCCGCCCACCTCGACCGGCAGTACATGCTCGGCCCGGACCTGCTCGTCGCGCCGGTGATGAGCGCCGACGGGCAGGTGACCTACTACGTGCCGGCCGGCACCTGGACCCACCTGACCAACGGCACGCAGGTCAACGGCCCGGGCTGGGTCACCGAGAAGCACGGCTTCGACAGCGTGCCGGTGCTCGCCCGGCCCGGCGCGGTCATCCCGTTCGGGTCGGTCGACGATCGACCCGACTACCCGTGGGCCGACGGTGTCCTGCTGCGGCTGTTCGCTCCGGTGGCGGGCCAGCGGACCCGGGCCCGGGTACCGGCTCTCGACGGGGGCTCCGGAACCGAGTTCGAGGTTTTCTACCAGGACGCGACGGCCACCGCCGAGCTGGTGGCGGGCGAGTCGTCGGGTTACCGCTGCGAGGTCACGGAGGTGGCACGATGACTGAGATCGTTTTCCCGCCGGGTTTCGTCTGGGGTTCGGCCACGGCGGCGTACCAGGTCGAGGGCGCCGCCACCGAGGACGGCCGGGGACCGTCGATCTGGGACACCTACAGCCACACGCCGGGCCGCACCCTGGGCGGCGAGACCGGCGACGTGGCGGCCGACCACTACCACCGCTGGGCCGACGACCTCGACCAGCTGTCCGCGCTCGGGCTCGGCGCGTACCGCTTCTCGGTCTCCTGGCCCCGGGTGCAGCCCGGCGGCTCGGGTCCGGCCAACCGGGCCGGGGTGGACTTCTACTCCCGGCTGGTGGACCGGCTGCTCGAACTGGGCATCCGGCCGGTGGCCACGCTGTACCACTGGGACCTGCCGCAGGAGTTGGAGGATGCCGGCGGTTGGCCGGCGCGCGACACCGCGCTGCGCTTCGCCGACTACGCCGCCACGATCGTCGGGGCGCTCGGTGACCGGGTGCACACCTGGACCACCCTGAACGAACCGTGGTGCTCGGCCTACCTCGGGTACGCCTCGGGGGTGCACGCCCCGGGACGCACCGAGCCGGCGGCGGCGCTGGCCGCCGTACATCACCTGAACCTGGCGCACGGGCTGGCCAGCCGGGTGATCCGCGACCTGGCTCCCGCGGCGCAGCTGTCGGTCACGCTGAACCTGCACGTGATCCGCCCGGCCACGGAGTCGCCGGGCGACACCGACGCGGCCCGCCGGATCGACGCGCTGGCCAACCGGGCGTTCCTCGGCCCGATGCTCGACGGCGTGTACCCGGCCGACCTGCTCGCCGACACCGCCGGGACAACCGACTGGTCGTTCGTGCACGACGGCGACGAGCGGACCGCCGCCGCGCCGCTGGACGTGCTCGGTGTCAACTACTACTCGACCACGCTCGTCCGGGCCTGGGACGGCTCCTCACCCAGGTCGTCCGCCGACGGCCACGGCCGCTCGGCGCACTCGGCCTGGGTGGGTGCCGACCGGGTCGAGTTCCTGTCCCAGCCCGGCCCGCACACCGCGATGGGCTGGAACATCGAGCCGGCCGGCCTGACCGAGTTGCTGCTGCGCCTGCACCGCGAGTACCCCGACCTGCCGCTCATGATCACGGAGAACGGCGCCGCGTTCGACGATGTCGTCTCGCCGGACGGCGCGGTGCACGACGACCGTCGCGTCGACTACCTGCGTCGACACGTCGCCGCGACGGCGGAGGCGATGGCGGCCGGGGCCGACGTGCGGGGCTACTTCGTCTGGTCGCTGCTCGACAACTTCGAGTGGGCCTACGGGTACGAGCGGCGGTTCGGCATCATCCGCGTCGACTACCAGACCCAGGAGCGCACCTGGAAGGACAGCGCGCACTGGTACCGGCGCCTGACCACCACCGGCCACCTGCCCTGATCCCCCACCCGCTGCCATGCTTGCGCGATCGTCGCGCGAGCTGGCTACGAACCCTCGTTGACCACCACTGCGTGATCGGCGCGGTGGGGTTGGCCGGTCAGACGCCGACCCGTTGTTCAGGGACGGAGAGGCCGTAGAGGGCCATCAGCTCGGGCGTGTCCACCCGGCTGCCGTCGGCGACCGAGTCGCAGGCGATGTCGACGATCTGGTCCTTGTGCGCCAGCAGGTACGGCCGGGCGCCGACGTCGGCACTGGCCAGGGTGGCGATGCCCGGCCAGTGCCGGCGACCGAAGAGCATCGGGTAGCCGCGCAGCCCGTTGTAGGTGGCGCAGACCAGCACGGCCGGGAAGGGCAGCGCGGTGACCCGCCGGATCGCCTCGGCGGTGAGGCCCGGCATGTCGACCGGCAGCACCACCGCCGCCTCCACCCGGTCGTCGTCGATACCGGCCAGACCGGCCCGGATGGACGAGCCGACGCCGGTACCCCAGGCGCGGTTGACCACCACCGTGGCCCGGCCCAGGTCGGCGGTCTCGCGTACCTGGTCGGCCGCGGCTCCCAGGACGACCACGATCTGCCCGCAGCCTGCCTCCGTCAGCGTGTCGATCATCTGTTCGACCAGGGGTTTTCCGCCTTGGTGCAGCAGGGCTTCCGGCCCGCCGATCCGGCGTCCGCCCCCCGCGGCGATGATCATTCCTGCGATCCGGTTCAGAGCTGCGCTCCCTCCAGAGTGGGACCGGCCGGGACCGCGTGGCCCCGGCCGTCCTGTCCTACGCACATCGTCTGCAACGATCTCGGGCCGAGGAGAGTGGCGGGGCATTTGGTGTAAATTGGGTAACTAACTCATCCTTCGCCGACGCTGCGAACCAGGAAGGGCATCGCTGCGGCTACTTCCGGAACGTCGCCACCGCGCGCGACAAGCGGGAGCCCCCCGCACCGCTACGAGTCGCGGCGGGTGGCGAGGCGTAGTCGACGTCTGACGCCGCCGGCCGCCCTGGCCCGTAGGCGGGCCAGGACCTCCTCGGGCTGGCGGTCCACCCGCCGGTCGAGGGTTTCGGCATGACCCAGCATGCCGACGATCGTCTCGATCGCGACCCGAAGCAGTTGCTCGTCGTCGAGCTCGTCGGGGCTGGTGGTCTGTCTCATGGTGGTGGGCCGCAGTTCGTCGAGATCGCCGACGACCTGGCACGGGTAGTCCTGGAGCTCCTTGATCTGCTGCTCCGCGAGGCCGCGCACCCACTCGGCCCGGTCCAGACCGACACCGAACTTCAGCTCGTTACCGCGCTCCTTGAGCACTGCGTCGACCAGATGCCGGTGGACGACCTTCTGATAGGGCGTCCGGAGCGGGTAGCGCTCGCCCAGAGCGAGGTTGACCCGACGGAGCAGTTCGATCTCGGCGGCGCCGAGCGACGGGTTCGAGGTCGGCTCCGGCAGTTCACACACGCCGTCAGGTATGCCCATGACCTGGGCGAAACGCCGCCACAGGAGGTCACGTGGGGCACCGGCGGGCGGGACCGTCACCAGGTATCGCTGCTCAGCCGGGACCAGATCGCCCCACCGGCGCAGCATGTGCGGCGCCGTGTGCCGGCTCCAGAACACCTCGGCCCTGCCCTGTTCCACGGCGCGCATGAACGCCCCGAAGCGCCAGCCGCTACGAGCCCGGATGCTCTGCTGCCAGAACGACGGGAAGGTCCGCCACAGGTCCCGTCCCGCCGCGACGACGTGCACCTCAGCCGGCCGTAGGCTTTCCACCGCCCGGGCGGCCTGCGCCTCGTCCGCCGCACCGAGCCCCTCGTTGCTGATGATCACGTCGCCGGGCCACTTGCGGGCCTTCGCCGCCAGCCGGTCCCACGTCCAGTAGACGTCGGCGTCCCGCCAGGACGCCGCTCGCAGGTCGGCCATAGCCTGGTCCTGAGCCACCGCGCTGCCCGGAAGAAGAATGCCGGCGTCAACCAATGCGTCATGATTGTTCCAGAGCACGTTCTGCACATAGGTGCTTCCCGTCTTCGGCGCGCCGATGTGCAAAAAGACGCGTCTGGCCATGCCGCCTCCCAGGCACTGTCACCCTGTCGACCCGGATTGGTCAGGTATGCGGAGCACAGGGTGACACACCACGGCGGCGCACCGAAACAGCGGGCGTTAGCAGATCCGCGAGGTTAATCCAGCGGCACCCCAGAATGCACACGAAGGAAATTCCGAATGAACACCATCCCGAAACGACTCAGGCGGCGTCGGCGTAGCACTGCACCACCGACAGATCCAGCGGGAAACGGACCGGGGTGTCACCGAACAACAGCGCGGTGGCCCGCCGACCGGCCTGTTCGACCGCCTCCGCGACCCGCTCGGCCTGCCCGGCCGGGCAGTGCACGATCACCTCGTCGTGCTGGAAGAAGACCAGCTCGCCATCGGTGCCGGCCAGCTCGGCCCGGAGCACCGCCAGCAACGTCGATGCCCACTCGGCGGCGGTGGCCTGGATGACGAAGTTACGGGTGAACCGTCCCCGGGAGCGGGCCGCCCGAGCCCGAGGCGACTGCGCGTCGCCGGCCGGGCCCGGTTCCGCCACGCCATCGTCGCCACCGCCCAGCCCTGCCGTACCTGGCGGGCAGGTCCGCCCCAGCCAGGAGCGCACCAGACCGCCCGCCTCGCCGGTCCGTGCCGCCGCCTCGACGTGACCGAACGCCGTCGGGTAGCTGCGCCGCAGCACCGCCAGGGCCGGCACCGCCTCCCCACCGGTCTGCCCGTACATCGCCCCCAGCAGCGCCAGCTTGGCTCGGCCCCGGTCGCCGCCGAAGGCGTCCCGGGCAAGCGCCGCGTAGAGGTCACCGGTCGCGCCGGCGGCGGCGAGCCGGGCGTCACCGGAAACCGCCGCCAGCACCCGGGGCTCCAACTGCCCGGCGTCGGCCACCACGAACCGCCACCCCGGGTCCGCCATCGCCGCCCGGCGGATCACCTTCGGGATCTGCAACGCGCCGCCACCCCGGGTGGCCCAGCGCCCGGACACCACCCCACCGGGCACGTACTCCGGCTGGAAGCGACCATCCCGCACCCAGGCGTCCCGCCAGGTGCGGCCGTGTGCCGTCCAGATCCGGTACAGCTCCTTGTACTCCAGGACCAGCGGCACCGCCGGATGGTCCACGCCGCGCAGCACCCAGGCCCGGGTGTTGGGCAGGTCCACCCCGGCCCGGGCGAACGCCCGCAGCAGCTCCGCCGGGCTGTCGGCGTGCACCTGCCGGACGCCGAACGCGTCGGCGATCCGCCCAGCCAGCTCGGCCAGCCGGCGGGGCGGCCCACCCACCGGGGACGGCTCCCCGAGCAGCTCGGCCAGGACCGCGTCGTGCACGTCGGCCCGCCACGGCAGCCCGGCCGCACCCATCTCGGCGGCGATCAGCGCCCCGGCCGACTCGGCGGCCACCAGCAGCCGGAACCGGCCCGGCGCCTCGGTGGCCGCCATGCGGTCGAGCTGGTCGGCGTACACCCTGGTCAAGGCGGTGATACCCGGACCTGGCGGCCCGGGCGTGGCGTCGAAGAGGGCGCCCTGCCCGGCACCGGGCGGCGCGGCGGCGCGGGGCGGCGGATCGGCCGGCACCGGCGCCCCGGTCAGCCGCGCCCACGCCGCGGCCAGGGCGCGCGCCTCACCCCAGCGACCGGCATACCCGAGCAGCAGCGCCTCGGTCAACTCCACGTCGTGGCACCGCTGCACGGGAACACCAGCACGCAGCAGCGCCGGGTAGAGCGTGGCACCGCACGCCCACACCCAGCGCGGCTGGTCGACGCGCTCGCGAGCGGCCATCGCGGCAGGCAGGTCGGTGACCGGTTCGGGCGGGCCGTCCGGCGCGCCCGAGGCGTGCAGGGATTGCACCACTCCCCCGCCCCGTTCGTCGGAGACCACCGCCACCAGCACGGAAGTGATTCTGCCCGGTCGGTGTGAACGCGAAGGGCTATTTGCTGACGCCGGCGGTGAGGCCGGACTGCACCTGGCGCTGAAAGACGATGTAGACGATGAGCACCGGCAACATCGCCATTGTCACCCCGGCGAACAGGCCTGACCAGTCGGAGCGGTAACCCTGGTTGACCGACAGCTCGATGAGGCCCTGAGAGATGACCTGGTTCTTCGGCTCGCCGGCCACCGACTGCATCAGCAGGGTCGGCAGGTACCACTGGTTCCACTGGCCGAGGACGTTGAAGATGCCGATGCTGATCAGACCCGGCTTCGCCATCGGCAGCATCACGCTGAAGAACAGCCGGCTGTGCGACGCCCCGTCGACCATCCCCGCCTCGGCGATCGCGGTGGGGAGGGTACGGAAGAACGAGTGCATGAAGAAGACGGTGAACGCCAGCGACCAGGCCACGTAGACCAGGATCAGCATGAGGTGCTTGTTCGGGCCGAGGAACGGCAGCACCACTCCGGTGTTGTAGACGCCCTTGAACAGCGGCACCGCGGCCAGGTAGATCGGCAGGGTCAGCCCGGACAGGAACATGTAGTAGATCAGCCGGTTGCCGGGGAACTCGTAGCGGGCGAGCACGTAGGCCGCCATAGAGCCGAGCAGCATGGTGAGGAAGACGCTGCCGACCAGCACCAGCATGGTGTTGAGGAAGAACGAACCGATGTGCCCCTCGGTCCAGGCCCGGGCGAAGTTGTCCCACTGCAACCGCTCGGGGATGAGCGACAGCGGCTTACGAATGACCTCCACGTCGGTCTTGAGCGCCGACATCACCACCCACAGCAGCGGGTAGACCACCATGATCGCCCAGACGGCGAGGAACAGGTGCGAGAAGCCGTTGAAGAACCGCGCCCCGGCACGCCCGCCGCCGACGGCGGCACGCTGTGCCGGTGTACGGCCCGGCGGCGGGCCCTGGTCGGGTCCGGCCAGGCCACCCGGGGTGTGGGTCACCGTGCTCATGGTCCAGATCTCCTCAGTACTCGATCCGCTCACGACGGGTGATCCTCAGCTGCGCGGCGGCCAGCAGGATCGTGAAGATCGCCAGGGCCACACCCATCGCACACGCGTAGCCGAACTGGCCCTTCTGGAATGCGGTGAAGTTCAGCACCGACGCGAAGATCTCGCTGGCGTGGTTGGGGCCGCCCTGGCTGGGCGTCATCACGAAGACCAGGGCGTACATGTCCAGGGCGATGAAGCCCAGGTAGACCCAGGCCACCGAGACGGTGTCCCGCAGCAGCGGCAGGGTCACCCTGAAGAAGGTGTGGAAGCGGCCCGCGCCGTCGAGGATGGCCGCCTCGTAGATGTCCTTTGGGATGGACTGCATGGCCGCGGAGAAGAGCACCATGTAGAAGCCCGCGCCGCTCCAGACCGCGATCAGCAGCAGCCACCACAGCACCGCCGGTACGCCGAGGAAGGGCTCCGGGTCGTACATGAAGGTGATCGGGTCGTCCTGGTCGATCAGTCCGATCTTCATCAGCATGCCGTTGATCAGGCCCTGGCCGTCGGCGCGGTAGATCTGTTGCCACATCACCGCGACGACGACCAGGGACAGCACCTGCGGGAAGAAGAAGATCACCTTGTACAGACCGGAGCCGAAGACGCCCCGGACGCCGGCCTTGTCCTCGCGTCCGCCCACGTTGAGCAGGAACGCGAGGAACAGGGCCAGCGCGATGGTGAAGAGCGGCACGGTGATCAGGAAGAAGACGTTGTGCCAGAACGCCTTCCTGATCAGCTCGTCGGAGAACAGCCGGATGTAGTTGTCCAGCCCGACGAACTGCTGTCTGTCGGAGTAGCCTCCCCAGTCGGTCAGCGAGTACCCGGCTGCCTGCAGGAAGGGCCACACCACGTAGAAGAGGTACAGCCCGACCGGCAGCGCCAGGAAACCCGTGACGAAACGCGCAACACCGTGCCGCATTTCTCCCACTTCCTCGTTCGGTTATGTCCGGGCAGGTGTCACGCGTTGCGGGTCTGCTTGGTGACCGACGAGTCGCCGGCGACCTTGTCGGCGGCAGCCTGCATCTTGTCGACGAACTGCGCGGCGGTCAGCCGGCCGGCCATCAGCTCCTGGGAGAGGTTCTGGCCCTCCTTGTCCAGGTCGGCGTAGAAGTCCCAGAGCTTGACCGAGATCAGGTCCGAGCCGGCATTCTTCATCAGCTCGTTGGCCGTGGCCAGCGCCGGGTCCTGCACGTTGTCGCCGGAGCCCTTGGTCGACGCCAGTGACTTGGTCAGCTCGGCGAACTTCGCCGAACCGGCCTTGGACACCACCGCGCGCAGGAACTCCTTGGCTGCTGCCTTGTTCGGGGCCTTGCTCGGCACCACGAAGCCCTCGCCGGCACCGGCGAAGACGTCCTTGGGCGCCCTGTCGGCGGCGCTCACGCCCCAGTAGTCGGAGAGCTTCATCTCGAAGCCCGGCGGGATCGTCGCGGCCATCTCGTTCTTCAACCAGGTGCCGACCTGGATGAAGGCAGCCTTGCCGTCGAGCCACGCCTGCTGCGACTGGGTGTGGTCGAGCTTGCCCGGCAGCACCAGCTTGTCCTTGACCAGCTTTTCCCACGCCTCCAGGGCCGGCAGGACGCCCTCGGCACGCCAGGCGTTCTCCTTCAGGTTGTCGATGTCGACCACCGCCTGTTTGCCGGCCGACTTCCAGATCGAGGCCATCAGGGCCCACCGCGGGTAGTAGCCGTGCACGGCGTCGTAGACGTACGGGGCGATGCCCTTGGCCTTGATCTTCGGAGCGAGGGTGAAGAACTCCTCGAAGGTCTTCGGCGGGGTCCAGCCCTCGCGGTCGAACAGGGCACCGTTGTACCAGTTGCCCCACACCGTGAACGCGACGTAGACCACGAAGAACTTGCCCTGGAAGGTGCCGTCGGAGACGGTGCCCGGCAGCAGTGAGTCCGCGACGGTGCCCTCGCTGTCCCAGGCCGGCGCGGCGAGCAGGTCGTCCAGCGGCTCGATGGCGCCCTCGTTGACCAGCGTGCTCAGGTCCATCAGGTCGGCGCCCGAATTCATGATGAGGTCGCTGGGCTGCGTCGCCATCTTGGGCTGTTCCTCGGTCTTGATCTTTTGGGTGGAGCTCATGTTGACGGTGACGTTCGGGTGCTTGGCGCTGAAGATCGCCTGGTCTTCCTTCGCCCAGGCGTCACCCAGGCCGCCGTTGAAGATGACTACCTTGACGGCACTGTCGTCCTGCAGTCCGAAGGGGTTGTCGGTGCTCTTCTCCGCGTCGTTGTTGTCGGACTCGTTAGGCGTGCTGCCGGCGCAGGCGCTGAGCAGACCGACGGCGGGGGTCACCAGGAGGCCCGCGGCCGCCGCGCGGCGCAGCAGGGTCCGGCGGTTTAGATCGGGGGAAAGGGACATCGTCTGACTCTCCTTGTGGTGTCGGGTCAGGCGGTGCGCCGGAGACGACCGGCGTACCGCGACTCGAGGGCGAGGTTGTGCTCGTCCCCACCGGGGACGTTGGCGGAGAGGTAGATAGGGGGCGCCTCTCCGGCCTGGTGGAACCGTCGTACGACCTCCGCGGTCAGCAGCTGCGCCAGCAGCGCCGAGGTGACCGAGGAGACCGCACAGACCGCGCCGCCGCCCTCGAGCGGCAGCAGTGCGTCACCGTACGGCGCGCCGTTGTCCAGCACGACGTCGGCGAGTTCGGCGAGCCGCCGGCCGGACGGATGTCGTGGGGCGACCCGTCCGGTGTGTTCGACCGAGGTGACCGCGATCAACGGGTGACCGCGACCGGTGGCCAGCATGGCCAGTTCGACCACCGAGCCGTTGATGCCGGACTGGGACGCCACCACGAACACGTCCTGCGGTTGCGGTGCGGCGATCGCGTAGAGCTGGTGCGCGACGGCCGGATCGCGCTCCAGTTTCGGGTCGGCGAGCACGCTGCGCGGTGCGTCGCCGTGCAGCACCAGATCGTGCAGGGAGAGCCGGTTGGTGGGGACCAGACCTCCGGCCCGGGCGACCAGTTCGGCGGCGAACACCTCCGAGTGCCCGGCCCCGAACGCCTGGAGCGCCCCGCCGGCGCGCAGGCTGGCGGCGATCAGGTCGGCGGCCCGGCCCAGCGCGTCGGCCTCCCGGTCGACGAGCCGGTCGAGCACCGGCCGGACGGCCTTCGCGTATCCCTGCGCGCTGATCACGAATTGGCTCCCCTCGCGGCCTTGTGCCCGTCGACGGCCTGGGCGGTACGCCGAAAGGCCGTGTGGGCGCGGTCGTGGGTGCGCTGGGCGACCGCGATGTAGAGCAGGTCGAGCACGACCAGCTGCGGGTGCCGGGCCGACAACGCGTCCGGCCGGAACGTGGTCTCCTGGCTGGCGGTGAGCAGGACGATGTCGGCCAGCTCGGCCAGCGGTGAGCGGCGGAAGCCGGTCAGCGCGATGGTGGTCGCGCCCCGGCTGCCGCCCTCGGCGAGCATCTCGATGGCTTCGCGGGTCTGCCCGCTGTGCGAGATGCAGAGCGCGACGTCGCCGGGATGTAGCAGCGCGGCGGAGGCGAGCCCGGAGTGCACGTCGTTCCAGGCCCAGGCGGCGACCCCGATGCGGTGCAGGCTGAACTGCATCTCCTCGCCGACCAGGGCGCTGCCGCTGGCACCGAAGATGTTCACCCGTTCGGCGCCGGCGACGGCGACGGCGGCCCGCTCCACCTCGGCCAGGTCGAGCAGCGCGGCGGTGTCGTGCATGGCCCGGGTGTCGGCGGCCATTATCTGTTCCAGCACCCGTTCGAGCGGGTCGCCGGCCTGGATCTCGCGGCCGATGTCGACGGTCCAACCGGCCGAGCGGGCTCGGCCGGTCTCGGAGGCGATACCCAGACGCAGGTCGGCGTAGCCGTCGAACCCCATGGCCCGACAGAAGCGGGTGACCGTGGCCGGCGAGGTGCCACTGCGTTCGGCCAGTTCGACGATGGTGGCGCGGGCGGCTGCTCCGGGGTCGCTGAGCACGTGCTCGGCGACCCGGCGCAGCGCGCCGGTCAGCTCGGCGGCACCGGTGCGGACCCGGGCCAGTGTCCCGTCGGAGGCGACGCCCAGGGCGCCCCGCCGGTCGACCGCGTCGGCATCGGCCACCGCGGTGCCCGCAGAGGTGACCGCCTCGTGATCAACCATGGGACGCCTTTCGGGAAGGACTGTTAACTGTTAGTGGTAAAAGTTCTTACTGAAGGCCCCCTCATGTCAAGACCGTGGGCGAAGTTTTCAAACTGTTACCTGCCGCACAAGCCTCCGCCGGACCCGCCCTCCACCCGGCAACGCCGGCGCGACCAGCAAAGATACAAGGTCATCAAGGAGGTGGCAGTCGTGACCGGCGCCGTCCTGACAACCTGGACCGGCCACACCCTGCTGGTCGCCGCAGCCCGACCCGAGACAGTGCGACACTGGCCGGAAACGCCGGTACGACCGGCCGGAGACGGTGCCGTCGCCGCGGCCCGGCCGGCCGCCGGCGATCCTCCCGAGATGACCGACCCGGCCGCCCTGCACGCACGCCCGGTGTCCGCAGCCCGACGGACCGCCGGTGGCGCCCGATACGGCGACATGCCCTCGCGGCACACCTCGAACCCGCCATACCGCAGGGCTTCTGCAAGATCGAGGTATGACCGGTTCGCCGGGTGTGAGGTAGTCACGCCGGTT
>NZ_JBHMIS010000042.1:0-33784 GCF_048060415.1 Micromonospora sp. LOL_024 | reverse complement strand
GGCGAGAAGGTGGAGAGTCCTCGGTTGGAGTTGGCGACCGAACTCGTCGTCCGCGACAGCGTGGCTCCGGTCGCCCGGCGTTGAACTACCGATATCTTTCCCGGAAGTTGTTGACGCCCTCACGGCGTACCGCCGACGATGGGATCCGCCAGCTCCCTCGATGAAGGAGCTGGCTGGTGGTGCCCGCCGTGCCCGCGGCGCCGTCCGGCCGTGTGCGGCGGACTCGTTCTGCGTCCGCCGGACACGGTCCCCGTCCGCCAGGCACGGCCGGATCTGCCCGCAGCAGATCTGCTGCCAGCGAACGGGGATCCCCCACCGGGCCGACCCTCGGCAGGATGAGGCAGATGAGACTCCTCATGCTGGGCGGAACCGGATTCGTGGGCGGGGCGACGGTCGCCGAGGCGGTCCACCGAGGCTGGTCGGTGACGGTGTTCAACCGGGGACGGCACGGGGCGCCTCCGGCAGGGGTACGCCCGCTGGTGGGTGACCGGACGACCCCCGGTGGGCTGACTGCGCTGGCCGACGGAGAGTGGGACCTCGTCGTCGACACCTGGGACGGCGCGCCCCGGGCCGCCCGGACGGCGGCGCAGGCACTGTCCGACCGGGTGGGGCACTACGTCTACGTCTCCAGCGGTTCGGTCTACGCACCCCCGGTGCCGGCCGGCGTGACCGAGCAGGCCCCGCTTGTGGACGCCGACCCGGACGCCCTCGACGGCGACTACCCGACCCTCAAGGCGGGAGCCGAGAAGGCCCTGCGGGCGGTCCTCGGTGACCGGGTACTGCTCGCCCGGGCCGGGCTGATCCTCGGCCCCGGCGAGGACATCGGCAGGTTGCCGTGGTGGTTGCACCGGGTCGCCCGGGGCGGTGACGTGCTCGCACCCGGCCCCGCCGACCTGCCGGTGCAGTACGTCGACGTCCGGGACCTGGCCGTCTTCCTGCTGGACGCCGCCACCGGGGGCCTAGGCGGACCGGTCAACGTGGTGAGCCGACCCGGGCACACCACCATGGGCGAGTTGTTGACCGCCGGCGTGACGGCCACCAGCGCCGTCGCCCGGCTGCGTTGGGTCGACCCGGAGCGCCTGCTCGCCGCAGGCGTGAAGCCCTGGAACGATCTGCCCGTGTGGATCCCGGCCGGGCACGAGTACCGGTGGATGCAGCAGGTCGACGTCGGCCGCGCGTACGCCGCCGGGTTGAGCTGCCGGCCGGTGGCTGACACTGTCGCCGACACCTGGGCCTGGCTGCGTCAGGTGGGCGCCGTGCCGGGCCGCGCCGGCCGTCCGGCCCGGGAACCGGCCGGCCTCGACCCGGCGCGGGAGACCGAGCTGCTCGCCGCGCTCGGCGAACCGGCCACGCCCGGCTGACGTGGAACTCGGGCAGGCCGGTGCGCTGCCGTTCGGCGGGTCACGCCAGGTGCACGGGCAGGTCCAGCACCTCGTCGAGCGGGCGGCGGGGGGCGGGCCCGCCGGGCTGGCCGTACCCGATCCGCATCACCATCTGCGGAGTACCGAACCGCCCCAGTGACATCCGAAGTCGCTCCCGGGCCGACGGCACCTCGATCGGCTGGGACAGCATCGACACGGACAGCCCGGCGTCGGTGGCGGTCAGCAGCATTCGCTGCAACGCCTGACCGGCAACGACCTGGTCGACGGCGGTGTTGCCGGCCGAACCGAGTACCCCGACCAGCGGCTCCGGCTCGAAATCGCGGCCGGGTGCCCGCCGCACGCCACCGAAACCGCGTGACGGCAGCAGGTCCTGCGGCTCAGCCAGTGGACCACCGGCGGCGGCGGGAATTCCATCGGACGCGTGTTCGGCGCGTACCCACGCCTCCCGCTCCGCCCGGTAGGCCGGGTCACGTTCCAGAACCCGGTGCGCGCCGTGCGCGATCTCGGCGAAGGCGTTGACCGCGCTCACCCCGATCAGCAGCTTCAGCCAGCAGTGTTCCGTGCGGGCCGCCGCACCGAACCGCCAGCGGGCGTCGGCGGGCACCGGGTCCGGCCAGAACGGGGCGCGGTTGCTGAATCGACGGGGGATGGCCGCGTGGAGGTTCTGCTCGGCGGGGGTGGGCCGCCGTGGCAGGTCCGGCAGCAGCCGGGCCAGCACGTCGGGCTTCGCCGGGTCGGGGCGTAGCCGCACCGTCGCCGGCGCACCCGCCGTCGCCAGGGCCAGGCGCAGGTTGAACAGCGCCGCGCCGCAGGCGACGCGGGCACCCCAGCCGCTCGGGTCGGTGGCGGGCAGCTGCCGGGTCGGGTCCACGAGCACCTCGATTCCACCATCGCGCAGCCGGAACCGCCACGGCTGGACGTTGTGCAGGGACGGTGCCCGGATCGCGTCGGTGGCGGCGGACCGCAGCTGCTCGACGGTGTAGCCGGTTTGCATGGTCGTGCCCCCTCGCGCTCACCTGGTACCCCCACGGTGCCCCGGCGGCACCTACCCGGGCAGGGCCACACGTCCCGAACTCACGGGGCACCCCGCCCTCGGGATGGGTTGGGACCTTTGGCCCGGGTCAGGGGTGGATGGGAGCGGGTACAAACAGAGGATGATCCGGGTGTTTCTGCTTGACGACCACGAGGTCGTCCGTCGTGGCCTCGCCGACCTGCTGCACGCCAGTGGCGACATCGAGGTGGTCGGTGAGTCCGGCTCCGCGCCGGAGGCGGCGCGCCGGATTCCGGCACTGCGGCCCGACGTGGCGATCCTCGACGCCAGGCTGCCCGACGGCAACGGCATCGACGTCTGCCGGGACATCCGGGCCGTGGATTCCTCGATCAAGGGCCTGATCCTCACCTCGTACGAGGACGACGAGGCGCTGTTCGCGGCGATCATGGCTGGTGCCTCCGGGTACGTGCTCAAGCAGATCCGGGGTACCGACCTGGTCGACGCGGTGCGCCGGGTGGCGGCCGGTCAGTCGCTGCTCGACCCGGCGGTCACCACGCGGGTGCTGGAACGCATCCGCAGCGGTGTGGAGCAGCCCCGCGAGTTGCAGGCGCTCACCGAGCAGGAGCGGCGGATCCTGGAGTACGTCGCCGAAGGACTGACCAACCGGGAGATTGCGGGCAAGATGTTCCTGGCCGAGAAGACGGTCAAGAACTACGTCTCCAGCGTGCTGGCCAAGCTCGGCCTGGAACGGCGTACCCAGGCAGCTGTGCTGGCCACCCGGCTGCTCGGCAGGAACCGCTGACCCGTCGCGGGCAGCGTCCGGCACGGTCAGTCGCGCAGCGGGGCGGACCAGTGCAGTTCGGTGCCGTGCGGCTCGGCCGGGCGTACCCCGAAGGTGCCGCCGTGACGCTCGGCGCGTTCGCGCAGGTTCACCAGCCCGCCCCGGGCGGCGGCCGGGTCGCACCCCACCCCGTCGTCGGTGACAGTGACGGTGACGTGGGTGGCGTCGGCGCGAACCGCCACCGACACCCGGGCGGCTCCGGCGTGTCGTACCGCGTTGGACAGCGCCTCGCGGAGCACGGCGGTGAGGTCGGGGCGAACCTCGTCCGGCACGGCGCTGTCGATCGGACCGGTCAACTCCAGCCTCGGCCGGAACCCCAGCGATTCCGCGGCCGCCTCCACCGCCTCCCCGATCTCGGTACGCAGCGCCGCGCTCATCGGGGTCCGCAGCTCGAAGATGGTGCGGCGGATGTCCTTGATGGTGGTGTCCAGGTCGTCGACGGCGGCGTTGATCCGCTTTGCCATCTCCGGCCGCGCGGTCAGCGGCACCGAACTCTGCAGTTGCAGGCCGGTGGCGAACAGCCGCTGGATCACCACGTCGTGCAGGTCCCGGGCGATCCGCTCGCGATCCTCCAGGACCACCAACTGCTCCCGCTGCTCCTGACCTCGGGCGCGTTCCATGGCCAACGCGGCCTGCCCGGCGAAGCTGCCGAGCAGCGTCACGTCGTCGTCGGTGACACCGCTGTGATCGGCGCTGTGTGCGATAACCAGCACGCCGTGCAGGGTGTCCGCGGTGGCGAGCGGCGAGATCACCGCCGGCCCGGTGTGCAGCATCGCCGGCCAGGGCGCGGCGTGGGCCAGGTCGTCCACCGAGTCGTGCCGGCGCTGGGCCACATGACCGGCGAAACTGGTGTCCGCCGCCGGTAGCACCGTACCGACCAGCGCACGGGCCTGGGGGCCGGCACCGTCGACGACCTCCACAGTGAAGTGCTCCGCGTCGTCGTCGTAGAGCAGCACCAGAGCCAACTCGGCCTCGGCGACCTCGCGGGCACGGCGCGCCACCAGGGTCAGCGCGTCGGTACGGCGCACCTCGCCGAGCAGCAGCGAGGTGATCTCGGCGGTGGCGGCGAGCCAGCGTTCCCGCCGGTGGGCCAGCGCGTACAGCCGGGCGTTCTCGATCGCCACGCCGGCCGCCGCCGCGAGCGCCACGACGATCTCCTCGTCGTCCTCGGTGAACTGGCCGCCACCCTGCTTCTCGGCGAGGTAGAGGTTGCCGAATACCCGGTCGCGGATGCGTACCGGCACGCCGAGGAAGGTGTGCATCGGCGGATGGTGCGGCGGGAAACCGTAGGACCGAGGGTGCCGGGTGATGTCCGGCATCTGCAGCGGCTCGGGTTCGTCGATCAGCAGACCGAGCACGCCCCGGCCGTGCGGCAGGTCCCCGATCTGCGCGTGCAGTTCGGCGGAGATGCCGTGGGTGATGAAGTCGTGCAGCAGCCGGTCCGGGCCGATCACCCCGAGGGCGCCGTAGCGGGCACCGGCCAGTTCGCAGGCCGACTGCACGATCCGTTGCAGGGTGCTGCGCAGATCCAGGTCGGTGCCGATACCGACGACCGCGTCGAGCAGCGCCCGCAGCCGCTCCCGGCTGGTCACCACCTCACCGACGCGGTCCAGCATCTCCTGGAGCAGTTCGTCGAGGCGGACGCGGGACAGCGGACTCAGCCCGAGCGACGGTGGCTCGTGCCGGGGGTGGGGTGCGCCGACGCTCACCCGGCGATGCTAGCGGGCGGGCCGTCCGGAAAGTACGCCGAGCGACGCGCGGTCGCGATCAGGCGTCGCCGTCCACCGTCGAAATGTCCACCACCTGCTCGCGAGCCAGTCGAGGGGTGTGCGCCGGTCCGGCATGGTCCGGGTCGGAGACGCCGATGCGCAGGGCGAGGAACGGGTGCCCCATCCCGGACAGCACCTGGCGCAGGATCTGCCGGGTGCCGGGCACCTCGACCACTCCGCTGAGCGGCACCATGGACAGGCCCAGCCGGGTGGCCGCCAGCCAGGCGGCCGACAGCGCCTCGCCGGCCCGCAGCCAACTGGTCGCGGTGTCCTCGTCGCCGTACAGCACCCCGTACGATGCCGCCTGATCATGTCCGGGGCCGACCGGCAGGGTGCCGGGGTGACGGAAGTCCCGGCCCGGCACGGTGGTCTGCGGCGGCTGCTCGGGCAGTACCTGCGGGCTGAGCCCGACGCCACCGGTTCGGCTGGTCCAGTAGTCCAGCTCTGCCCGCAACTGTGAATCGTCCGCCTCGACGGTGGCGGCGTGCGAGGCGGCGGCAGCCAGTTGCAGCACCTGGTCGCGGTCGAGGATCTCCAGCCGGGCGCCCTCCCGGGTGGTGGCCTCCGTTATTGCGGTCAGGTGCTCGTCCCCGACCGGCTCGTCGCTGACCGGCCGCCGGTCGGTGTGCCGCACCTGCATGCACTGCACCATCCGCATCGAGTCCGGGTCGACCCCGGTGAAGCGGAGTTCGGTCAGCCGGGCGAGCAGCTCTGGCCGGGCCCGGTCCGGCAGCCGCTGCGCGGTCGCCGCCCACCCCTCGGCCGCCAGCGCCAGCCGGACGTGGTGCAGCGCCGCCCCACAGCTCAGCGTGATCAGCTCGCCCTGCGGGTCGGTCGCCGCCAGCTGGGGGTCGCGGACCACCCGCAGTTCCAGCGCGTCGGGCAGCACCCGCCAGCGCCACGGCTGGCTGTTGTGCACCGACGGCGCATGACCGGCCATCGCGGCGGCCTCCGCGAGGGCGGTGGTCAGCGGGCGGTGGGTAGCCGGCGTCTGGTGGCTCATCCTCACGACCTTTCCGTCTCTGCCCATCGTGCCGCACCTCGGTACGGCGTGGGCCGGGTCTGGTTCATCGTGCGCCACCGGTATGCCGCCCGCACGTCCCGGATGCCCCGCCTCGGCGGGCACTTCGGCCCGCATTCTGACCGAAGCGCCCGACACCACGCCCCGACGGTTGGGACGATTCGCGGGTGACAGAGCCGTCGGCCGAGGGTGGACCGGATCGCGACGCGCCAGAGTGCCTGCCCGGGCGGCCCGCGACCGACCGGCCGGGCCGACGCCGCCGGTGGTTGCTGTTCACCCCGCTGACCGGTCTCACCGCGCTGGTGCTGGCCGGTGCGGTGGCACGGCTGGCCGGGCAGCCCGGTGCCGGCGACGCGCTATGGGCGCTGGCGACCGTGGTCGCGCTGCTGCCGGCCGCCGCCTCGGTGCTGCGTGACCTGTGGCGTCGGCGATTCGGGGTGGACGTGATCGCGGTGCTGGCGCTGGCTGGCGCGCTCGGCGTAGCCGAGTACCTGGCCGGTGCGGTGATCGCGGTGATGCTGGCCACCGGCCGGACCCTGGAGGCGTACGCGCAGCGCCGGGCGACCCGTGACCTGCGTGCCCTGCTCGCCCGAGCCCCCCGTACCGCACGGCGACGGACCGCCGACGGTGGCGTGGAGGTGGTGCCGGTGGACCGGGTGGCGGTGGCCGACCGGCTGCTGATCGGCCCCGGTGACGTGGTGGCCGTCGACGGGGTGGCCGAGTCGCCGGCCAGCCTGAACGAGTCGGTGGTCACCGGCGAGTCCCGGCTCGTCGAGCGGGCGGCGGGGGAGAGGGTGGCCAGTGGTGTGGTAAACGCGGGCGCCGGGTTCGGGTTGCGAGCTACCGAGAGCGCCGCACGCAGCACGTACGCCGGTATCGTCCGGCTGGCCGAGGAGGCGACCGCCCGTAAGGCCCCGACGGTGCGGTTGGCCGACCGGTTCGCCGCCGCCTTCGTGCCGTTCACCCTCGCCCTGTCGGGCCTTGGCTGGGCGTGGTCCGGTGAGTTCGTCCGGGCGGTGGCGGTGCTGGTGGTGGCCACCCCGTGCCCGCTGCTGCTGGCCACCCCCATCGCCATCGTCTCCGGGTTGTCGCGGGTGGCCCGGCGCGGGGTGCTGGTCCGCGACGGCGCGTCGCTGGAGACGCTGGGGCGGGCCCGCACCCTGCTGGTGGACAAGACCGGCACGCTCACCGCCGGCCGTCCCCGGGTCGCCGAGATCGTCGTGGCGCCAGGCGGCGAACCCGACGAGGTGCTGCGCCTGGCCGCCTCGGTGGAGCAGTTGTCTCCGCACGTGCTGGCGGCGGCCCTGGTGCGCCACGCCGGTGACCAGGGAGTGCGGCTGGACACACCGACGGAGGTGACCGAGGCGCCGGGCCGGGGCGTCAGCGGGCGGGTGGCCGGGCGGCGGATCCAGGTCGGGCAGCTCGGTGGGGAACCGCCGCAGTGGGCCGGACCGGCCCGGTCCCGGGCGCAGGAGGCGGGACACTCGGTGGTCTGGGTGGCGGACGACGCGGGGCCGCTCGGCGCGGTCCTGCTGGAGGATCCGGTACGCCCGGACGCCCGCCGCACGGTGGACCGGCTACGCGCGGCCGGGCTGGCCCGGATCGTGATGGTCACCGGGGACCGGCCGGAGGTGGCCCGGCGCGTCGGCGAGGCGGTCGGCGTGGACGAGGTGCTGGCCCGGTGCACGCCGCGGGAGAAGGTGAGCCGGGTCCGCGCGGAGGCGGGGCGGGCGGTCACGGTGATGGTCGGCGACGGGGTGAACGACGCGCCGGCGCTGGCCGAGGCACAGGTGGGCGTGGCGATGGGCGCCACTGGGGCGACCGCCTCGGCCGACGTCGCCGACGCCGTGCTGACCGTCGACCGGCTGGATCCGCTCGCCGACGCGGTCGAGGTGGCCCGGTACGCCCGCCGGATCGCCGTGCAGAGCGCCACGGTGGGCATGGGCCTGGCGGTGCTCGCGATGGGATTCGCGGCGGCCGGCCGGCTACCCCCGGTGGCCGGGGCGTTCCTTCAGGAGGGGATCGACGTGCTGGTGATCCTCAACGCGCTGCGCGCACTCGGTGGCGGTCCACGCCGGCCGGACTGATCCCGATCCGCGCCGGCCGGCCCGGATCAGGGCCGGCCGACGCGCCCGGCTCAGTGTTCCCGGACCACCGCCACCGGGCAGTGCGCGTGCTGGACGAGCTGCTGGCTGACCGAGCCGAGCAGCATCCCACGCAGCCCGCCGTGCCCCCGGGTGCCGACGACGATCAGCTGGGCGTCGCGGCTGGCGTCGAGGAGCAGGCCGGCCGGGGCGGCGGCGGACGTCTCGACGCTGACCTCGACGTCCGGGAAGGTCGCCTGCCAGCGGCGCAGCGCCTCCTCCAGATCGGCGCGCTGGTCGGCCAGCGCCGCGTCGCGGGCCTGCTCGCCGGTGAGGTTCCACTGCTCACGCCGGGGCTGCCAGGCGCGCACCACGTGCAGCGGCACCCGGCGTATCGACGCCTGCTCGATCGCGAAACCGAGGGCCAGCAGGGAAGGTTCCGAACCGTCCACACCGACGGCGACGTGTCCGGTGCGGGCACCCGCGGCCGAGTCGCTGCGCACCACCACCACCGGGCAGTGCGCGTGGGCGGTGACGGTGACGGTGGTCGAGCCGGCGAGCAGGCCGGCGAAGCCGCCGTGCCCACGGCTGCCCAGCACCAGTAGTCCGGCCCGCGCCGAGATCTCCTCCAGGACCAGGGCTGGCGGCCCGTCAAGTGCCTGCCCGCGTACGGTCAGCTCGGGGTGTTCGGCGGCGGCGTCGGCCGCCGCCTTGCCGACCAGCTCCTCGACCTGGCGCCGGGCCTGCTCGTCGGGCCACATTCCCGGCGTCACGCCCGGCCCGACCCAACCGGCCACGGTGAGCCATTCGAAGACGTACGCCAGCCGGACCGGGCGGTCGTCCTGCCCGGCCTGCCGCAGCGCCCACTGCAGCGCCGCCGTCGCGTCCGGTGAGCCGTCGTAGCCCACCACGATTTCCGCGTCGCTCATGCGGCCTCCTCACGGGTTGGTGTCGTCGGTTTCACGTATCCAGCGCCACTCGGCCACCCGAGGGTCGTCCTCGCCGTAGCGGCGGGTGTGGTCGCGTGCCGCCTGGCGGGCGTCGGTCATCTCCTGCCGCAGGTGCGCCGCGCGGGCGGCCAGGCCGGGCACCCGGTCGATGACGTCGATCACCAGGTGGAAGCGGTCCAGGTCGTTGAGCATCACCATGTCGAACGGCGTGGTGGTGGTGCCCTCCTCCTTGTACCCGCGCACGTGCAGGTTGTCGTGGTTGGTGCGGCGGTAGGTGAGGCGGTGGATCAGCCACGGATAGCCGTGGTAGGCGAAGATGATCGGCTTGTCCTGGGTGAACAGCGTGTCGAACTCGAAGTCCGGCAGGCCGTGCGGGTGCTCGCTGGGCGGCTGGAGCCGCATCAGGTCGACCACGTTGATCACCCGTACCTTCAGCTGTGGCAGGTGCTGACGCAGCAGGCCCGCGGCGGCGAGCGTCTCCAGGGTCGGCACGTCCCCGGCGCAGGCGAGCACGACGTCCGGTTCGCTGCCGTCGTCGGTGCCGGCCCAGTCCCAGATGCCCACGCCGCGTCGGCAGTGCGCGACGGCCTCGTCCATGCCCAGCCAGCTGGGCGCGGCCTGCTTGCCGGCCACCACCACGTTGATGTAGTGCCGGCTGCGCAGGCAGTGGTCCATGGTGGAGAGCAGGGTGTTGGCGTCCGGGGGCAGGTAGACCCGGACGACTTCGGCCTTCTTGTTCATCACGTGGTCGATGAAGCCCGGGTCCTGGTGGGAGAAGCCGTTGTGGTCCTGCCGCCACACGTGGCTGGAGAGCAGGTAGTTCAACGACGCCACCGGCAGCCGCCACGGGATGTCCCGGGTCACCTTGAGCCACTTGGCGTGCTGGTTGACCATGGAGTCGACGATGTGGATGAACGCCTCGTAGCTGGTGAAGATGCCGTGCCGGCCGGTCAGCAGGTAGCCCTCCAGCCAGCCCTGACACAGGTGTTCGGACAGGACCTCCATCACCCGCCCGTCGGGCGAGAGATGCTCGTCGCCGGGCACCGTGCCGACCATCCAGGCCCGATCGGTGACCTCGAAGGCCGCCTGGAGCCGGTTGGAGGCGACCTCGTCCGGTCCGAAGAGGCGGAAGGTCTGCGGGTTGGCGGCGATGACGTCGCGTACCCATTTGCCGAGTTCACCGGTGGCGCTGGTGACGGTGGCGCCGGGGTGCGGCACGTCGACGGCGTAGTCACGGAAGTCGGGCAGGTCCAGGTCCCGCAGCAGGACCCCGCCGTTGGCCGCCGGGTTGGCGCTCATCCGGCGTTCCCCGGTGGGCGGCAGCGCGGTCAGCTCGGCGACCGGAGCCCCGGTGGCGTCGAACAGCTCCCCCGGCCGGTAACTGCGCAGCCAACGCTCCAGTTCGGCGATGTGCTCCGGGTTGCCGCGGACCCCGGACAGCGGTACCTGGTGGGCGCGGTAGGTGCCCTCGACCTGCTTGCCGTCCACCCTGCTGGGACCGGTCCAGCCCTTCGGGGTACGCAGGACGATCATCGGCCAGCGGGGGCGTTCGGCGGGCGCTCCCGAGCGGGCCCGGCGCTGGATCGTGGCGATCTCGTCCAACGCCCGGTCTAGGGTGGCGGCAAGCGCCTCGTGTACCTCGCCCGGTTCGTCACCGGCCACCACGTACGGCTGGTAGCCGTTGCCGCGCATCAGGTCGAGCAGATCGGACTCGGGGATCCGGTCCAGCACGGTCGGGTTGGCGATCTTGTAACCGTTGAGGTGCAGGATGGGCAGCACCGCGCCGTCGCGGGCGGGATTCAGGAAAACGTTGGACAGCCAACTGCCCGCCAGTGGCCCGGTCTCCGCCTCCCCGTCCCCGACGACGCAGGCGACCAGCAGGTCGGGGTTGTCGAACGCGGCGCCGTAGGCGTGGCTGAGTGCGTACCCCAGCTCGCCGCCCTCGTGGATCGAACCCGGCACCTCGGCCGCCACATGGCTGGGGATGCCGCCGGGGAAGGAAAACTGGCGGAACAACCGGGCCATGCCGGCCTCGTCGCGGCCGATGCCGGGATACCGCTCGCTCCAGGTGCCCTCCAACCAGGTGTTGGCCACGAGCGCCGGGCCGCCGTGCCCCGGCCCGGTGATGTAGATGGCGGACAGGTCGCGGGCGACGATGACCCGGTTCAGGTGGGCGTAGATCAGGTTCAGGCCGGGTGACGTGCCCCAGTGCCCCAGCAGTCGGGGCTTGATGTGCTCGGCGGACAGCGGTTCGCGCAACAGCGGATTGTCCAGCAGGTAGATCTGGCCGACGGTGAGGTAGTTCGCGGCCCGCCAGTAGGCGTCCAGCCGGCGTAGTTCGTCATCGGTCAGGGTGCGCTGCGAGTCCACGGCGGTGTCCATACTGCTTGAGCCTCTCCCGGATCGGTGACTTCTGCATCTGCAACGAGCGGTTTCCTGTACCAGCCTGACCCGGATCGGTGGTCGTGGATCAGGGCCGTTGGTCCCATCGGTCCGGGTGTCATGACCTGTCGCGGCTCGGCGGGCCGGAGACGCCGCGGACCACGATCACCGGGGACGGTGCGTGGTAGAGCAGCGCCTGGCTGACCGCTCCGAGCATGCCGCGCCACGGCTCGTCGCCCCGGGCGGCGACGACCACCAGCTGCGCCGACCGTGACTGGTCGACCAGTACGCCACCGGGCTCGCCCCGGATCACGTGGCACTCCACGGTGGTGTCGGGGTGCGCGGGGCGGTGGCGCGACACCAGATCGCCGAGTCGCCCGGTGGCGTCCTCGATCGCCGCGTCGGAGTCGACCACCCAGATCGCCAGCAGCCGCGAGCAGTGCCGGGCGGCGCAGGCGAACGCCCAGCCCAGCGCGACCTCGGCGGACGCCGAACCGTCCACCCCGACCACCACCGGACCGGTCGGCGGCGGACTCCGCCGGGCGACCAGCACCGGGCACTCGGCGCGGGCGGCCACCTGCACCGCGGGGCTGTCGGCCGGGATGCATCGGTCGCAGTGCGCCATCCCGCCGTCACCGACGACCACCAGGAAGGCCGTCTCGGACCTGCGGACGAGGTTCGCCACGGCCGGGCCCTCGGCGATCTCGGTGGTGACCGGTACGCCCGGCGCGCTCTCGTTGACCGCCGCGGTGGCCCCGGCGATCAACAGCTCGGCGTCGGCGCGGGAACCGGAGACGGCCGGCGCCTCGAACTCGGCCCAGTTGAACGCGTGCAGCAGATGCACTGTGCGGCCGTGGGCGGCGGCCACCTGTGCGGCCAGCCGGGCGACCGGCCGCGCGTCGACCGGACCGATTCCGACGAGCACCGGCGCGTCGATGGCTGCGGCCATCAGGCATCACCTCCGCAGCTGTCGCGCCCGGCCTGTCTCCGAGGCTAGTCGCGGCGGTACGCGCTCGGGGTGGGATCGTCGTGCCCGGCCACCAACCTCCGGCCGCAGCCTGATCGGACCCGACTTGCCCTGCGGGCCGTCTCCTGAAACGCCACCGACCGACGCCGGCCGGGTGAACCGACCCACATCGGCGTCGGGTCGCCCAACCCCGCACCGTGCTGCACACTGACGCCGTGGAAGCTGGACGGCATGAAGGGCCACTGCGCAGCGCGGTGGTGGTCAACCCGGTCAAGGTCTCCGAACCCGACACGTTGCGCCGCACCGTCGGTGAGACACTCGCCGCGGCTGGCTGGCCCGAGCCGCTCTGGTTCGAGACGACCATGGACGATCCCGGTCGCGGCCAGACCGAGCAGGCCCTCGCCGCCGGCGTGGACGTGGTCTTCGCCTGCGGTGGCGACGGCACCGTGATGGCCTGCGTCACCGCCCTGGTCGACACCGGGGTGGCGCTCGCCGTGCTGCCGCAGGGCACCGGCAACCTGCTCGCGGCCAACCTGGGGCTCTCCGACGACCTTGCCGCCGGGCTGGCGGTGGCCGTCGAACGCGGCCGGCGGCTGCTCGACGTCGGCGAGGTGGACGGACACCACTTCGCGGTGATGGCCGGCATGGGCTTCGACGCCCAGATGCTGGACGCCACCAGCGAGACGACCAAACGGCGGATCGGCTGGCCGGCGTACGTGATGGGTGCCGCACGGCACCTGCGGGACCGGCCGATGAGGCTGTGGATCCGGCTCGACGACCAGCCGCCGCTGCGCCGCCGGGCCCGCTCGGTGCTGGTCGCCAACGTCGGCCGACTCCAGGGCGGGGTGACCCTGCTGACCGAGGCCGAGCCGGACGACGGCTACCTCGATGTCGCCGTGCTCACCCCACGGACGCTGCGGCACTGGCTCGCCCTCGGCTGGGCGGTGCTGCGCCGCAGTGACCGGGTGCCGCGGCTGGAGGTGTACCGGGCCCGCCGGGTGGAGATAACCAGCAACCGGACCCAGCCGCGCGAGCTGGACGGTGACCTGATCGAGCCGGGCCGGGAACTGCGGGTGCAGATCCGCCGCCGGGCGCTGTGGCTGTGCGTACCGCGGCCGGCGCAGGCACCCGACCTGGCCGACGACGCGGCAGCCGCCGCCGAGCGGGGTGAGCACCTGGGCGAGCAGGGTCACGGTGAGCGCGAGGAGTGAGCTTACGAGCCCCGCAGTCGCGAACGAAAGGCTCGTTCGGCGAGCGCTGTAGACCGTCGCGTCGCCGGGTGTACTCAGGCACCTGATCGGGTACAGCGCCTCGCCAGAGGCGCCGACCGCGGGTACCGCGGCACGCCGGGAGGGAAGGAGGCTGCCGTGGGCGCGGTGCGGGACACTCTGCGACGACCTCTCGGACACTTCACCGAACGTACGCTCGCCGGCCTGGCGCTCGTGCTCGGTGCCGGGGCCGGTTTCGGGCTGGTGCTGGTGCTGGTCCGGTTCCGCTGGTCGCCGCTCTACGACGTGGACCACGGCGTCGCAGGGTGGCTGAACGCTCAGGTGGCGCCGATCGGCCCGCTGGTGACCGTGCTCAACGCGATCACCGACCTCGGCGGACGTCCGGTCATCGTCTGGCTGGTCACCGTCGCCGTGGTCGGGCTGCTGATCCGCCGGCAGGGCCGGCTCGCGGTCTACCTGATCGCCACCGGAGCAGGGGCGCTGATCCTCGACCCCTCGCTCAAGACCCTGGTCGACCGGTTGCGACCCGAGGTCGCCGTGCCGATCGGCGGGTACGCCGGACAGAGCTTTCCCAGCGGGCACGCCCTCGGCTCGATGGTCGCCTACGGGGCGCTGCTGCTGGTGTTCCTGCCTGCGATGGCTCCTCGCTGGCGACGCCCGGCGATGATCGGAGTCGGCACCGTCGTCTTCCTGATCGGGTTCACCCGGGTCGCGCTGGGCGTGCACTTCCTCTCCGACGTGATCGGTGCCTGGCTGCTCGGCGCGGCCTGGCTCGGCGTCACCGCGTACGCCTTCCGGCTCTGGCGTCTGGAGCGCGGCAGGCCGGCGACGCCGCTGACGAAGGGGCTGGAACCGGAGGCCGCGCACGAGGTGGCGCCCGCGCCGGACGAGGAGAAGTTGCTGCCGCACGCCCGCGCCGGGACCGCCGAGATCATCGTCGGCTGGGTGCTGGTCTTCGGCGCCCTCTACGGCTTCGGCATGTTCGTCAGCTACTACGCCGACGGCACCTTCCTCGCCCGGCTCGACGAGACGGTGCCGGCCTGGTTCGCCGACCACGGCACCGCCTCCCTCGACGAGCTGAGCTGGTGGTGGAGCAAGGCCGGCGACACCCACGCCATCATGCTCATCTCGCTGGTCTTCTGCCCGCTGGTGCTGGCGGTCTGGCGGCGCTGGCGCCCCGTGCTGTTCGTGGCGCTGACCATGTTCGGGGAGCTGGCCCTCTTCCTCGCCTCCGCCGCGGCGGTGGACCGGCCGCGGCCGCCGGTGGAGAACCTGGACGGCCCGATGCCGACCTCATCGTTCCCCTCCGGCCACATCGCCGCCACCCTCTGCCTGTGGGTCGCCATCGCCGTGATCGTCTGCCCGCGCACCGACCGCTGGTGGCGGTGGGCCTTCGTGGCGCTCGCGGTGGTCATGCCGGTTGGGGTGGCGGTCTCCCGGATGTACCGGGGCATGCACCACCCCACCGACTTCATGGGCGCGATCCTGCTGACCGCGGCGTGGGTCGGACTGCTCCACTGGGTGATCCGCCCGAACGAGGACGCCGACGAGGGCAATCAGCCGGCCATCGAGTCGGGGGACGTCGACACCCTCGACGACGAGTTGGTCCGGGCCGGACGACCGGGCTGAGCCGACGTTGCTGCGGGTGATGACCTGGAGCCGGCCGGCGAGCACACCGAGCGGGTCAGTCGACCGCGCCAACCGGACACGGCGGGACGGTGTTCGTCGACATCCGCCTGAACTGCCTGCCCGGCACCGGCGTGCTGGCCGCCCGCCTCAACCGCGTCCGGGTGGTACGCGACGCCGAGACCGAACTCGCCTCCGACCGCTATCCGGTGCTGGCGAAGTTCGACCTCGGCCCGGGCCGCTGATCGTGGCGGGCGTCAGATGAGCAGGTTGAGCAGGACGGTCAGGACGATCGAGGCGACGATCGAGAAGAGGATCATCAGTAGGCAGCCGACGCCGCCGCCCGCCGGCCGGATCTCCGTGTTGCCGATACGCATCGGAACCTCACACCCCCCGGCCTACAGCTCGCGCAGCCGGGGCAGCAGCTGCTCCTGAGCCCAGTCCAGAAACATCGGCTGACGGTCGCCGCCGATCTGCACCAGCGCCACGTGGGTGAAGCCGGCGTCGACGAACTTTCCGAACGCCTCGACGTGCCGGTCGGTGTCGGGACCGCAGGAGATGCCCTGCGCCACGTCCTCCTCGCGGACGAACTGTGTGGCCGCGGTGAACGAATCTGGTCCGGGCAGGTCCGTGTTGACCTTCCAACTCAGGCCGGACCAGCGGAACTGGTCGTGGGCGATCTTGCGGCACTCGGCCTCGTCCGGGCCGTAGCAGATGGCCACCTGTCCGTAGCGGGGTCGCCCGCCGCCGCCGGCCTGCTCGTACATGTCCACCAGGTGCGGTGCCGGATCGGTGGCGATCATCCCGTCGGCGTACTCGGCGGCGAGGGTGGCCGACTGCCGGCCCGACGCGGCCACCGCCATCGGCACCGGCGTGTCAGGCCGGTCCCACACGTACGCGTCCGGCACATCGTAGTGGTTGCCGGAGAAGGTCAGCGTCTCCCCGTTCAGCAGTGGCCTGATGATCTGCAGCGCCTCCTCGAACATCTCGTGGCGCTGCTGCACGTGCGGCCAGCCGCCGACGACGTGCTCGTTGAGGTTCTCCCCGGCGCCGAGGCCGAGGGTGAACCGGCCGTCGGAGAGCACCCCGAGGGTGGCCGCCTTCTGCGCCACCACCGCCGGGTGGTAGCGGCGGATCGGGCAGGTCACGAAGGACATCAGCTCCGCGCTGGAGGTGGCGTGCGCGACCGCGCCCAGCACCGACCAGGCGTACGGTGAGTGCCCCTGCGACTCCAGCCAGGGGTAGTAGTGGTCGGACATGACGAGATGGTCGAAACCGGTCGCCTCCGCCCGCACCGCGTGGTCGACGAGTTCCTTCGGGCCTGCCTGTTCGCACATCAGGGTGTAGCCGACGCTGACCATTGACGTCTCCTTCCATGCCCCGGCGGGCCGTCTGCACCGGCGGACCGCTTCGGATACCCGCGCCCGGTTCGGTCAACCCTGCCCATTGCTTGACGGTTCGCCGGACGCCTCCTACCGTCGTGCCTGAACCGGTTCAGGCGGCAGCGTGGTGCACATCCTGTGGTGGGGGTGTCCGCCCCCGGTGACGACTCGTTTGTTATGAGTCGTCACGGGCCGCCGGCGTACTGAACCGGTTGCTTTCGTCAGTTCATCGGCATACCCTGATGCCTGCCTCGCCGGGCCATGGTCGGCGGCTGTCGGGCTACAGCCGCACCCCATCTGCCACTCCGCACCCCCCTGGGCACGGGGGAGAGACCCTTCCTGCGAGGAATCCATGAGAAAACTGTTCGCGGGCGTCGGCGCCGTCCTGCTGGCGACCGTCGCCGCAGTGTTCGCCTTCGGCCCCTCGGCGCACGCCGCGACCGGCTTCACGGTCGGCGGCGGCAAGCTCTACGACGCCAACGGCAGTGAGTTCGTCCTGCGCGGTGTCAACCACGCGCACACCTGGTACGTGAACCAGACCAGTTCCTTCGCCAACGTGAAGGCGCTCGGCGCCAACTCGGTACGGGTCGTGCTGTCCAGCGGGGACCGGTGGACCCGCAACAGCGCCGCCGATGTCTCCAACGTGATCCAGTTGTGCAAGACCAACCGGCTGATCTGCGTGCTGGAGGTGCACGACACCACCGGATACGGCGAGCAGAGCGGCGCGATCACCCTCGACCGCGCGGTCGACTACTGGCTCAGCATCGCCAGCGCGCTGAACGGCCAGGAAGCGTACGTGATCGTCAACATCGGTAACGAGCCGTACGGCAACCAGAACTACTCCTCCTGGGCCACCGACACCTCGAACGCGATTCGTCGCCTGCGCACCGGAGGCATCACACACACCATCATGGTGGACGCGCCGAACTGGGGCCAGGACTGGTCCTTCACCATGCGTGACAACGCGCCGACGGTGTTCAACGCCGACCCGGCCCGCAACACGGTCTTCTCGATCCACATGTACGGCGTCTTCGACACCGCCGCCGAGATCAGTGACTACCTGGGGCGCTTCCGCAGCCGGGGACTGCCCATCGTGGTCGGGGAGTTCGGCCACAACCACTCCGACGGTGACCCCGACGAGGATGCCATCCTCTCGTACACCCGGGCCAACGGCATCGGCTGGCTGGGCTGGTCGTGGAGCGGCAACAGCGGTGGTGTCGAGTACCTCGACATGGCCACCAACTTCAACCCGAACCAGCTGACCAGTTGGGGCACCCGGTTGTTCAACGGCACCAACGGCATCCGGCAGACCTCGCGGCAGGCCAGCGTCTACGACAGCACCCCTCCGCCCACGACCCCGCCGCCGACCACCCCTCCGCCGACCACCCCTCCGCCCACGACCCCGCCGCCGGCTGCCGGGTGTACGGCGACCTACTCGATCGCCGGCCAGTGGCAGGGCGGCTTCCAGGGTGACGTCCGGGTGACCGCCGGCAGCAGCGCCATCACCGGCTGGACGGTGCGCTGGACCTTCGCCAACGGCCAGTCCGTCAACCAGTCCTGGAACGTTACCGTCACCAGCAGCGGATCCACCGTGACCGCCCGCAACGTCGACTACAACGGCCGACTCGGCGCCGGGGCCAGCACCAACTTCGGCTTTCTTGGCAGTTGGAACGGCACGAACCCCGCCCCCGCCCTTACCTGCACCGCCAGCTGACCCAGCCCCCAACCCCGCGTCGATCTAGGGACAGATGTCGCTGGTGGATCACCATGACCGACGATAGGCCCTAGATCGACGCGGCGGGCTGTCAGGTGAGGCGGGCGGCTCGCATGAGGAGGTAGCGCTGTTCGGGGAGGCTGGCGGTGAGGGCGGCGGCGCAGCGGTAATGGGCCAGCGCGCGACTGTAGTCCCCGGCCATCTCGTACAGGTGGGCGCGGGCGGCCTGCAGGCGGTGATGGCCCGCCAGTCGGGCCTCGTCGTCCAGCCTGTCGAGGGCGGTCAGGCCGGCCGCCGGTCCGTGCACCATGGCGGTGGCGACCGCCCGGTTGAGGGCGACCACCGGGCTCGCCGACAGGCCCTCCAGGACCTCGTAGAGGGCGAGGATCTGAGGCCAGTCCGTCTTCTCGGCCGTCGGTGCCTCGTCGTGCACGGCGGCGATGGCGGCCTGCACCTGGTAGGGCCCGATCGGTCCACGGGGCAGGGCCCAGGTGACCAGGGTGACTCCCTCGGTGATCGTCCTCGCGTCCCACCGGGTCCGATCCTGTTCGGCGAGTGGGATCAGTTCGCCGGCAGCACCGGTGCGCGCCGCGCTGCGGGCCTGTGTGAGCAGCATCAACGCCAGCAGCCCGGCGATTTCGCTGTCGCCCGGTAGGTGGTCGCGCAGGGCCCGGACCAGCCGGATCGACTCGTCTGCCAGGTCGAGCCGGTGCAGCCTGTCCCCGGAGCTGGCCACGTGCCCCTCGGTGAAGACCAGGTAGAGCACGTGCAGCACCGAGGCCAGCCGGGCCGGCAACTCGGCCGCGGAGGGCATCCGGAACGGCGTACCGGAGTCCCGGATGCGTTGCTTGGCGCGGCTGATCCGTTGCGCCATGGTGGGCTCGGGCACCAGGAACGCCCGCGCGATCTCGGCGGTGCTCAGCCCGCCGACGGCCCGCAGGGTGAGCGCGATCGCCGACGTGGGGGACAGCGCCGGATGGCAGCAGAGCAGGAACAGCACCAGGGTGTCGTCGCGCTCCGCGTCCAGGTGCGCCTCCACCGCCGGTACGCTGCGCCAGTCTGTCGGCTCCCGTCGGGCGGCCCGTTCCTCGCGGGCCCGCCGGGACTGCTCGGCCCGCACCATCTCGACCATCCGCCGGTACGCGACCTGGATCAGCCAACCGCGCGGGTTGTCCGGCACGCCGTCGTGCGGCCAGTCGGTGGCGGCGGCCAGTAGCGCCTCCTGGGTCGCGTCCTCGGCGGTGGCGAAGTCACCGAAGCGACGGGCGAGCACACCGAGGACCTGCGGCGCCAGCTCGCGCAGCAGGTCCTCGGTCAGCGAATCTCTCGTCACAGGTCCTGCGGCGGCGCGGACATCACCGGATGCACCTCGATCGGCATGTTCAACGGCTCGCCACCGGGGCCGGGGGCGGTGGAGATCCAGGCGGCGATCTCCACCGCCCGCTCCGGAGAATCGGTGTCGACGATCCAGTACCCGGCGAGGAACTCCTTCGTCTCGGCGAACGGACCTTCGGTCACCACCGGAGTGCCGCCGGCGCCGGCGCGTACGATCGCGGCCTGCGCCGGCCCGGCGAGCCCCTGCCCGTCGACGAACTCGCCGTCGGCGACCAGTTTGGCGTTGACCTCGCCCATGAACCCGATGTGCGCGCGGATCTCCTCCGGCGTCCAGGTGTGGATCTGCGGGAAGTCGGTCCCGGCGGCGCTGAACTGCATCAGCAGCATGTACTTCACGGTTGTCTCCTCACGGCTACGCACCATTGTCGGCGCCTTCACGAGCAGGTCGAAGCCGCCGGGCCGGTTCTCGACATCGGTAACAGAGATTCTGGCCGCTGTCCTGCTCGTCAGATATTTCAGCGCGGCCTGCGAGATCGTGCCCACAGGGCAGCCGACGCTGGGTGCGTCCGCGCGTCTTTCAGTGATCTCACAGCCGCACTCGCTAGGCTGCCGCGGTCAGCGTCCGCCCTCCTAAAGGGAGTACGGGCACCAGACCCCGCAGGAGTACCGATGGTCTTCAAGAAGATGTTGAGCGCGTTGGGTGTGGGCGGTCCGAGTGTGGACACCGTCCTGGCGAACCCGAATACCAGGCCCGGTCTGGCCCTCGACGGTCAGGTGAACCTGCTCGGCGGGGACGCCCCGGCGAGCATCGAGCAGATCGCCGTCGGCTTGGTGACCCGGGTCGAGGTCGGTGAACAGGCCGGTGTGATGGAGTTCCACCGGCAGGTGGTCAGTGGCCCGCTGCAACTCGTCGCGAAGCAGGCGCTGTCCATCCCGTTCCAGCTGCCGATGCCGTGGGAGACGCCAATCACCGCGGTGTACGGCCAGCGTCTGCACGGCATGTCGCTGGGTCTGCGTACCGAACTGGCGGTCGCCCGCGCGGTCGACAAGGGTGACCTGGACGAGATCAGCGTGCACCCGCTGCCGGTGCAGGAGCGGATCCTGGAGGCGTTCCTCCAGCTTGGTTTCCGATTCAAGAAGGCCGACCTGGAGCGCGGCCTGATCCACGGCGTGCAGCAGATGCTGCCGTTCTACCAGGAAATCGAGTTTTTCGCCGCGCCGCAGTTCGCGCAGAGCATCAACGAACTCGAACTGACGTTCGTCACCAACCCGCACGGCGTGGACGTGGTGCTGGAGTGCGACAAGCGCGGCGGGTTCCTGGTCCCCGGCCAGGACGTCTTCGGGCGCTACCAGGTCCCGCACACCGACGCGGAGCGCCCCGACTGGATGCAGGTCGTCGACGGCTGGTTGCAGGAGACGATCGGGCGCTTCGGCGCGCTGCGGTCGCAGGCGTTCGGCCCGCAGGGCTACGGCCCAGCCGGTTACGGCCCAGCCGGTTACGGTCCGCAGGGTTACGGCGCTGCGCAGAAGTTCGGCCACCCGCAGCGCGGCGGGGTCGGCATGGGCGGGATCGTCGCCGGCGCGGCGCTGGGTGCCGCAGGCGGCATGCTCGCCGGCCACATGATCGGCAACGCCTTCGACGGCGCTGACGAGGAGGTCGCCGAGGCAGCCGGTGATTTCGGTGGTGGCGAGGACTTCGGCGGATTCGAGGAGTTCTAGACGCACGAAACGGTGGCCCTCCGGGATTTCCCGGAGGGCCACCGTCGTACGCGGGCCTACTGGCTCCGCCGGTGCGGATCAACTCCCGCGCTTACGCTCCTCGCCGGAGTGCCGCTGGCTACCGGCCTTGGCGAGACCACGGCTACCCAGGTAACCGAGGGTCAGCAGGGTGATGAAGAACCACGCCTGACCAGGGTTGTTCAGGTTCAGCCCGTACGCGCTCGTCCCGCGCCAGAACGCGGCGATGACCACGGTGGTGACGGCGGCGGCGTAGATCCAGAACTCCGTCGTCAGGAACGACTGCTTGGTTTCGGTACCCGGCGCCGGCATCTGCTCCCGGTGCCCGTCATGCATCATCGGCATCTGACGGGTGGGTGCCTCCTGCATCGACGCGCGATTCTGTACGTCCTGCGCCGGGCGGTTCATCGGCCTGGTGGATGCAGCCTGCGTGCTCATCTGTCCTCCTCGGATGTGATGAGGCGTAACCTGCGGCCCTCGCCCCGCTACCGCGTGTCGGCCACGGCACGGTTCGCGTTCTCGGCGGGGGCACCCGGGGTCTACCCGGCGGGCGCGGGCAGTAACCCGCTACCGCAGACCGTTGCGGACGGCCACGCTGACGAGTAGTTCCGGTTCGTCGGTGATGATCCTGTCGACGCCCAGGTCGATGACCCGCTGCATCACCGTGGCGTCGTTGACGGTGTACGGCACGATCTTCAGCCCGTACCGCGTCTGCAGGGTGCGGACGTCCGGTCCGTGGAAGTATGCCGGGTTCTGCCGCAGGTACCAGTCCGGGTAGGTGACGGCGCCCTGCGCCGGATCGTGCACCTGCCAGTTCGCCGAGACGGTCGAGGCGCCGGCCGACCGGGTGAGCTTGCCCGGGTTCTGGTGCTTCCACCAGTTCAGGTCGGCGGTCCACGGGCTGCGTACCGACCGGTCGCCGTACACCGGCGCGAAGACCTCGTCGAGGGTGGAAATCTGGGCACCGGGGACCGACACCTGTGCGGGCATGTCCGGCGCGTTCTTCGTGCCACAGTCGAGCGTCTTGAGCTGCGCGAGGCTCAACTGGTGCACCGGGCGTACGGAACCTCCGGATCGCCGAATCTGACAGGGGCGGTGTCGACGCAGTGTGCGTCGTTGACCGTACGGTCGTGCAGCACCACCAGCTTGCCGTCGGAGGTGATCCCGGTGTCCAGTTCGAGCGTGGAGATCGCCCGGTTCGCCAGTGCGTTCGCGAAGGCGGGCAGAGTGTTCTCCGGCCGGGTGGCCCGGCCACCCCGGTGGGCCTGAACGTCGAACGGCGAGGCGTACGCCCTGGGCAGCCGGAAGCCACGCTGCTTGAGCAGGCCGCGTAGCCGGTCCGGGTAGTCCGTGATGATGCCGTCCACCCCGTCGTCGACGAGCTTCGCGGCCAGGGCCGCGACGGCGGTACGGCGTACGGTGCGCACGCTGTCCTCTCCTGCCCGCGGGGGATTTCCCGCCGAATCCGCTGGACAGCATCGGCAGCCGGCACGGCGGGCAGGCAAGCGCAGTGCGTCGGACCGGTGAACCAGGGATGCGGGTTTGCCATGCCGGGCACCGGGCACGCACCGAGACCGACCCTTCTGCGAGGTGATGGATCATGCGTGACGACGACATGCGACAGGGTGCCGCCCGTCGGGCCGAGGAGCGGATCGCCGGCGGGGCATACGGTGAGGGCGCCCTCGATGAGGTGACCGTGCCGCCGACTGATGTGCAGAGTGAGTTGCAGCGCGAGGACCCGGATGATCCGGCTGACGTGCCGATCGACCCGACCGTGCTGCGCGACGGCGGGCCGACCCGTGGGCAGGGGGCCATCACCACGACCGGCGGTACGGCCGGTCCGGCCAGCGCGCGCCGTGTCGCGCGCCAGCCGGAGCGCCACCGAGGCGAGGTCGCCCCGACCACCACCGGCGACCTGAGCACCCACGCCGGCACCACCAGCGACCAATCCACCCCCACCTGACCCCCACCTGACCCCCACCCTCAGGGTTGATCATGAGCTTAGCGGCGCTCTCGATCTCTGAACTTGCCGCTAACCTCATGATCAACGCGAAGGGGTTAGGGGGTGGGGGTGAGGGTGGTTAGGTGTTGGGTGGCTCGGGTCAGGGCTACGTAGAGGTCGCTGCGGCCTCGGGGGGACTCGGCGACGATGCGGTCGGGGTCGACCAGGATGACCGAGTCGAATTCCAGGCCCTTGGCCTCGGGGACGGTCAGCACCACGACCCGACTCCCCAGGTCCGGTTGCTCGCCGACGGCCGCCTCCGGCAGCGCCCGGGTCAAAGCGGTACCGATGTCGTCGACCCGGCCGGCCGGGACGATCACGCCGAGCCGCCCGTCGGTCAGGCTGGCCGCTTCCGCCGTGGCGACCTCGACCAGCTCCGCCGCCAGCCGCGCCGCCGGCACCACACGGGTCTGCGGCGCGACGCCGCTGGACCGTACGGCGCGCGGCGGGCGCAGCGTCGGGTCGATCTCGGCCAGCACACCGGCGGCGACCGCCATGATCTCGGCGGGGGTGCGGTAGCTGACGGTCAGCTCGGTCAGCCGCCAGCGGTCCGCCACGTACGGTGCCAGCGCATCTGCCCACGACGGCGTGCCGGCCAGCGCCCCGGTCTGTGCCACGTCACCAACGAGGGTCATCGAGCGGCTCGGGCAGCGGCGCATGAGCAACCGCCAGGCCATCGGCGACAACTCCTGCGCCTCGTCGACGATCACGTGGCCGAACGCCCAGCCCCGGTCGGCCGCCGCCCGCTGCGCGGTGGTCAGCCGATCCGTCTCCTCCTGCCGGTCCAGCAGCCGATCGGCGTCGATCAGATCGGTCACGCCGAGGATCTCGCCGCCCTCGGCCTCGTCTTCGACGTCAATCGACCGTGAACCCCGGGCGATCTCCAGCACGCCCTCGGCGTACTCGCGTTGGACTGCGCGGATCCGTTCCCGGCGGGCGGCGGCGGCCCGGTCGTCCTCACCGAGCAGCTCCGCCGCCTCGTCCAGCAGCGGCACGTCCGCCGGTGTCCAGCCACCCGCTTCGCGGTGTAGGGCGGCCTGTTCCTCTCCGGTTAGCTGCGGCCCGGCGGTGGCGATCCGGTCGGTCGAGGCGTACAGCTCGGCGAGCAGGCGCTGCGGGGTGAGCAGTGGCCACAGTTCGTCCAGCGCGGCCCGGACCTGCGGCTCCTCGCCCAGCTCACGGCGAATCTCGGCGAGGTCCGCCTCCTCCAGCAGGTTCTCCCCGCCCAGCGGGTCGGCGCCGATGCGGTCGGCGACCTGACCGGCCAGCGCATGGATGATCTCGATGTCGAAGGTGGCGCGGGCCAGGTTGTGTGGCCGTCCGCCGCGCCGGGCCCGGTCGCGCGCCGTCCGCACGATGTGCGGGTCGAGGGCGAGAAGCTCCCGCTGCGGCAGTTCGATCTCCATCGGCTCGTCGGGTACCTGCTGCCGGTCGCGTACGGCGTTGGTGAGCACCTCGACCATCACCGACCGTCCCTTCAGGGCAGCGGTGGTGGCGGCCTCGGCCCGGCGGGCGTTGACGCCCGGAAACAGATCCCCCTGGGTACGCAACAGAACGCCGGTCTCGGCCAGCGCCGGTAGCACCTGCGAGATGTAGCGCAGGAAGGTGAGGTTCGGGCCGACCAGCAGCACACCTCGGGTGGAAAGCTCCCGGCGGTGTGTGTACAGCAGGTAGGCGGCGCGGTGCAGCGCCACCGCGGTCTTGCCGGTGCCGGGCCCACCCTGCACCACCAGCACGCCGGGCAGGTCGGCCCGGATGATCCGGTCCTGTTCGACCTGGATGGTCTCGACGATGTCGCGCATCTGGCCGGTGCGTCCGGCGTTGAGTGCGGCCAGTAGCGACGCCTCGCCGGTCAACTCCTCGTGGGCGGTGGGGGAGGCGGTGGCCAGATCGAGCACCTCGTCGTTGACGGCAACCACTTTGCGTTGCCGGGTACGCAGATGCCGGCGTCGCCGGATGCCCTGCGGGTTGGCGGCGGTGGCCAGGTAGAAGGCTCGGGCGGCCGGGGCACGCCAGTCCATGAGCAGCGGCTCGTAGTCACCGTCGGTGTCGAATATGCCAATGCGGCCGATGTAGTGACGTTCACCGCGGTCGGTGTCCAACCGGCCGAAGCACAGCCCGTTCTCCACCGCCGAGAACTGCTCCACCTGCTCGGCGTACATGCGCACCGCGCTGTCGCGTTGGGAACGGGCCTGCAGTGTGCCGCCGGTCGCCCGTAGTTGCGCGGTGAGCCGCCGCGACGCCTGCTCCCGCAGGTCGTCCAGGCGCTGGTAGAGCATCGAGACGTACTCCTGCTCGCGGCCGATCTCGTCGTCGGACGGCGAACCGCCGGAGTGCGTTGACAAGCCGTCTCCCGATTGGCTAGAATTCGAATTCAGAACGGCTTTTAGGGCCGTTCTTTTTGTGCCTGAACTGCCAAAGATACCGGGCGGCGAACGGCGAGGCCAGGCGAGGTCGGTCCTGACGCGCCCTCTCCCCGACACCGGCCATCACTGTCAGCGACGCTCGGTGCAGACCTCGCCAGAGCGGGCGATGGTGTCGGTGGACCAGGCGACCGCCACGGTGAAGCAGTAGTCGAGGCTGCGCTCCAGGCCGTAGACGACGAAGCTGTCGGTACCGGCCGGCAGGTCGGCGAAGGCGTTCTGCGGCTGTCCGGTCCGGCCGCCGGCGACAATGATTGGGCCCTCCGCCCCGGCCGGGTACGTCCACCGCAACGCCACGCTGTCCCTGTTGTCGCGCAGGGAAAGTCCGGCGGGCGGGGCGCCGGGGGTGACCGCCGGCGAACCGGAGGCGGGGGCCGTCGAGGCCGTCGAGCCGCCGGGGGCGCCGGGGGCGCCGCTGGCGGCGGGGGGCGTCGGGTCGCCGCCGCCGACGCGCGAGACGCCGGCGATGACCGCGGCGGCGCCGAGCAGCACCACGACGACCCCCGCGGCGACGACGGGGACCAGCCGGTTCGGTCGATCCGGCGGCGGGGCGGCGGGGCGGCGTACCGGGACCGGAAGCAGACGTGATGGTGACTGTGGCCTGGTGGGCTCGACCTCCCGGCGCAGCCGGTACACCCCGGGCGCCTGCGGTGGGCCGGTCAGCCCGACCACACTCGGCGGCACGGCCGCGCCGGCCGACGGCTCGGCAGGATGCGGCTGGCCGGCGCGATACGGATCCGGCGTGGGCGGCGCGGCGGCGTCCGGCTCGGGCAGCTCAACCCACCAGTCCTCCGGTGGCCCGGCCGGGCCGTCGGCCGGCTGGCGGGGAGTGGGCACCGCATGTGTCGTCCCGGGCGGCGGATGGGACGCCGGCTGCTGTCCCCGACCTGGGTGGTAGCCCTCGGCGGGATGCTGCTGCTCGTCGGCGTTGTGGGTCGCCGCCCACCGCTGGCCGGCATCGTCCGGACCGGACCAACCCGGCGGTCCCTCGCTGGTGGGTACCGAGCCCTGCTCGAAGGCCGCCGACCAGCCGGCCCGGGAGTCGGCCGGCGCGTTCGGGAACTCCTGCGGCGCGGGCGGATAGTCGGTCGGTGGGGGCGGGTAGTCGGCCGGGGCGGCCCAGGTCGGCTCGTCGGTGTGCCAGGCGGACTGCGTCTCGGGGGCGTGGGTGGGAGGGGCGTCGCCGGCCGGAGGGACCCGGGCGGGTGGCACGACCGGGTCCTCCACGCTGACCGGTGGGTTCTCGGCGCAGGCGTGATCAGGGCTGGCCGCCGCCCGAGCGAGCGTGGCCACCTGGGTGGCCAGCGGGTCGTCGGGGGCGAGGTGGCGGCGGGCCAACTCGCGGGCCAGGGCCAAGTTGTCGTGGGCCTCGGCGAACTGGCCACAGTCGCGTTGCATCGACCCGAGCCGGGCCAGCATCTTGATGCCGCTGGCATGCCCGTCACCGTAGACCTCGCGGTGCAGCTCCCAGGCGTCCTGCAGGCGGTCGCGGGCGACCTGGCACTGACCTCGGGCGTACTCCACGGTGGCCAGGTCGGCGTGGGCGGCGAGCACCCGCAACGACTCCGGCCCGTCCGACGCGGTCAGCTCGATGATCACTTCCTGGTAGAGCCGGGCGGCCCGCGACCAACTGCCCACCCGGTGCAGCACCGCCGCCAAGGTGGCCGCGGCGGCCACCGTACGCGGGTCGGAGCGCCCGTGCAGGCCGCCGGTGGCGGCGTACGCGTAGGCGGCCCACCCGCGCGCCGAGTGCGGCTCGCCGAGCGCGACCAGCACCCGTGCGTGCAGGCTGGCCGCCTCGGCCATGTCGGGTGTCGCGTTGACCGGGCGAGGGTCGGCGCCGGTCAGCGCGTCGGCGAGCAGCCGTTGGGCGCCGGCGAGGTCGCCGGCGGAGACCAGGTCGTGCGCCTGATCAGTCAGTTCACCGAAGCCGGAGGGCACGCCCCATCGTGCTCATTCGACGACGTTATGTACAAGACCCGCGCCGGAGTGGTTCGGTCAGGATCCGGTCAAGGCCTGCTCAGGCGTTCGGTCAGCGCCTCGCACATGTGTGCAACTGGTCGACTTGGTTCGGGCGTGGCGCGTCGAACAGATGCCGGCGTACCCCCCCCCGACGGGCCGGACGTGGCGGCGGGGGCGCCCGTGGCGGCGTCGGGATCTCGTGCCGCCTGACCGGTACCGTCCGGTCCGTGCTTCCGGCTGGGGTAGAACAACAGGATGCCGACCGACGCCGTAGCGCACGACCTGTTCCTCCGACACCTGGACAGCTGGGTGCCGGCCGCGCTGCGCCGCGTCCGGCGGGCCACCGTCGTTCTCGGGTACGACGGCGGTGACCCACGGCTCGCCGAGGAGACCCTCCGGCTGGCCGGCGCGCACGCCACGCGGCTGCGCGGGGGCCGGCTCACCGTGCTGGTGCTGGCCGACGGCACCGAAGAGCTGCCGGCCCGCCTCGGCACCGCCGAGGCGGGACTGCCGGCCGACGTGGCCGTACACCTGATGCCCGGTGGGACCAGCCGCCTGCCGGTCGCGCTGCGGGCGGCCGGTGCCGCCGGAGCGCCGGTGCTGTCCTACCTGGAAGTCGACGGCCCGGTGGACCCGGTGGCGCTGACCGCCGCCGCGACCGGCCGACCCGCTGAGGCGCTGGTGGTCGCCGGCGCGGACACCTCGCTGCGGCCGGCGCTGGCCGATGCCGGATTCCCGCTGTGCGCCGAAGTCGAGCTGGTCGACATCGGCCGGCGGATCGGCTTCGGCACCGGTTCGGACCGCAACCTGGAGGCCATGAAGGAGAGCCTGTGGACGACCGGGCTGCGGTCTCGTGATCCGCAGGGCTTACCGCTGTCGCCCGGGCCGGAAGTGGACCCGCAGCCGCTGGGCCGAGCCCTGCTGGACGAGTTGACCCGACGCGGCCCGCTTACGGTCACCGAGCTGCGCCGCTTCGCCGTCACCGGCACCGCGTACCGGGCGGTGGACGCGGCGCGGGCGCTGGCCGCGCTGCTCGACGCGGGCGCGGTGACCCGGTCACCGGAGCGCGGGCGGCTCGGCGGTGACGTGGTGGTCGCCCCCGCCCGGGCAAGCTCCTGACCACCGCTGGGCACCGGTGGCGATCTATCGCAGACTGGGGGCCCGAACGTCGAGCGGGGCGCCGGTGAACTCCGGCGCCCCGCTCGACCTCGGGACCTCACGACCCGGACTTGTCCTGCTTCCAGTGCAGGGGGCCGGGCAGGTCGACCCGGTGTGCCTTCGCTCGGGAGTTCCAGGACCACCGACCGATCTTGATGCTCCAGGACGAGAAGCCGTTCTGCGTGAAGTTCAGGATCAGCGGCCCGAACTTCTTGCGCTTGCGCAACATGACACCCATCGTGGGATCCCTTCGTCGTGTCCCCCTGCGGGCTCGAAGATGCCCTGAACGTCGACCCGGCAAACCAGGGGCGTCCGCAGTGGAGGTCAGCCGGTGGGCCGGTCGACGGCGAGCACCCGAGTGATGCCGCCGTCCGGCTCGGCGACGTCACGCTCGTGTCGAGAGCCGAGCCGAGCCAGCAGGGCCAGCGAACCGGCGTTCCGCTCGTCCACGGTGGCGTACACCCGGGACAGTCCGAGGGTCTCGAAGCCGTACCGGAGCAGTTGTCGGACCAGCTCGGTGCCGAGGCCACGCCCCCATGCCGCCTTCGTCAGGGCGTACACGATCTCGTGGCCCGACACCTGGTCGTTCCGTTTGATCTCGGCGTGCCCGACGAACCGGCCAGCGCGGCGGACCGCCCACACATCGAACAGGTCATCGGCGTAAGCCGCTCGGTGCGCAGGGTGGGGGTGGGCATCAGCGGGGTTCCCAGGCGTCGGGCACGGTGGTCAGCCGCCGGACGTGGGCCGGCAGCCGGCCGCCGACCAGGTCCGCCAGGGTCACCTCGTCGACCACCCGGCGCAGCGCCGCACGGACGGCCACCCAGAACTCCGGCAGGTGCTGGGCCACCCCTTCGTACCTCGTCTCCTCCGGACGCAGCCCGCGGACGCCGGCCAGTGGCCCCTCCACCGCCCGCAGCACCGCCCCGATGGTGACCTTGGCGGGCGGCCGGGCCAGCGCGTAGCCACCCTCGGCACCCCGTTGGGCCCGGACGATGCCGGCCCGGCGCAGGTCGGCCAGGACCGCTTCGAGGAACTTGCGGGGCATGTCCTGCTCCGCGGCGATGGCCTGGGTGGAAAGCAGTGACGGGTACGCGGCGGCGAGGCTCAGCGCCGCCCGCACCGCGTAGTCGCCACGCGCGGAGATCTGCACTGCTCCATCATGCCGAACCCGGTTGGGCCGATGCGCCTGCCGGACGGATCGACAACCCGCCCGGTGGGACCGGTCATCTTCGGCGGACGTCGCTGTGCGCGCCGACGGGTGGGCGGGGACGCACCACCGGAGCCGGGGCGGGTTGCTCCCGGGCGGCCCGGAACGCACCTGGGCTGACCCCGACCTCTCGGGTGAAGAAGCGGCCGAAGTTGGTCGGTTCGCTGAAGCCGAGCTGCCGGCCGATCCGGGCGATCGGCTCGTCGGTGGCGGCGAGCAACCGGCTGGCCTGGAGCGCGACCCGCTCGTCCACCACCTGCTTGGCGCTGCGCCCGCTCACCGCCAGGCAGGCCCGGGTGAGGGTACGCACCGAGCAGCCCAGCCGGTCGGCGTAGTCCTCGACCCGCCGGGTGTGCTGGTAGCCGCGCTCCACCTCCCGGCACAACCGGTGGAAGGTGTCCTCCTCGGGGCGAACCACCCGCGTCGCCCCGGACGGCAGCATGCCCAGCCGCAGCAGCAGCACGGTCAACTGGTGCCGCAGCAGGCTGCGCGCGGCCGGGGTGCCCTGATGCCGGTGGGAGTCCACGGAAAGCTGGCTCACTTCGTTGATGACCGCGTCCTCGTCCTCGCCGGCGAGCTGAATCCAGGTCGGCACGTCGTCGTCGACGTCGAGCCCGTGCAGCGCATCCGGAAGCCAGCGGACCACGGTGGCGTCCAGCCTGGGCACCGCGCAGCGCAACACCTGCCCGGCACGTACCCGCAGCAGGGTGCCGGGCCGGCAGGGCAGGGCGCGGAAGTCCACCTCGGCGAGACCGTGACCGCCCGTGGTCAACACGATCAGCTCATGGTCGAGAAGGACGTGCCGCCGCCACCCAGGGTCAGCCGTTAGGTCACACAGCGTAACTGTTTCGATGTCGGTCGGGCCGGCTCCGGCGTCGGGCAGGGCCGTGGCGAGGTGACCGGAAGGGACCATCACCTGCGACGTTAGCCCGCCACAGGCCCGGACGCACCTTTGCGGTCGTCGTGGCGCCCGGCCGTCCCGACCCGCCGGCCCCGGTCCGTCACCAGTACAGGGGAGCGGGGGTTGTCCCCGGCGCGACCGGACGGCTACGTTACCGAACGGTAGTGATCTGGTCGCCGCGGCACCCGAGCGGGCAGTGGCGACGGCACCGACAACTGGCCGGGTCCGGCCGGTCCGTGAGGGGATGGGCATGCAGGATCTGTTCTCGGTCGACGGCAAGACCGTCCTGGTGACCGGTGGTTCGCGAGGGATCGGGTTGATGATCGCCCGAGGCTTCGTCGCCGCCGGCGCACACGTGATCATCTCCTCCCGGAAGGGGGACGTCTGCGAAGCCGTCGCCAAAGAGCTGTCCGCGCACGGCCGCTGCGAGGCGATCCCCGCCGATCTCGGCGCCGACGACGGCGCGCAACACCTCGCCGCAGCCGTCCAGGACCGATTCGCCCGGCTCGACGTGCTGGTCAACAATGCCGGCGCGACCTGGGGGGCGCCGCTGGAGAACTACCCCGAGAGCGCCTTCGACAAGCTGTGGGCAGTCAACGTGAAGGCGGTCTTCCGGCTCACCACCGCACTGCTGCCCGCGCTGCGCGCCGCCGCCGGTGGCGACGACCCGGCGCGAGTGATCAACATCGGCTCGATCGACGGCATTCGTGTCCCGTCCATGGAGGTGTACGCCTACTCGGCCACCAAGGCGGCCGTACACATGCTGACCCGCAGCCTGGCCCATCAGCTGGCCGGCGAGCGGATCACCGTCAACGCGATCGCGCCAGGACCGTTCGAGAGCAAGATGATGGCCTTCGCGCTGGACGACCCGGACTCCCGGGCAGCCATCGAGACGCAGGTGCCGCTCGGCCGGATCGGCCGACCAGAGGACATGGCCGGCACGGCGATCTACCTGGCGTCCCGGGCCGGCGCCTACCTGACCGGTGCGGTGATCCCCGTCGACGGCGGCGTCACCACCCACGGCTGAGCAGCCACCCACCTGTGCGGCTGCCTCGCCCGGGTCGCCCGGGTGGGGTGGTCGAGGCTGTCCGCGTACCTGCGGACAGGCCGGGGCCGCGCGGACTCGGCAGTGCCGCGCGGCCCGGTGGTTCGCGGAGGTCAGCGACCGGCGAGCAGCCGGTTCACCGCCGTGTCGACGTCCAGGTGCTCGGCCTCACGACCGCGCGGGACGACCACGTAGGTCCGCCGCAGGAAGCGCACCAGCACGCTGCGCGGCACCTCGAACAGGGCATTGCCGTCCGGCGACGACAGCGCCAGCGCGACGAAGTCACCGCGCGGGGTGGCCCAGGGCCAGACCCGTACGTCTCCGATGCCCGCCGGCTCGTCGAGCCCGGTGACCAGCAGCTCGCGGGCGAAGGACCAGCTCACCGCCTCACCGCCGGCCGATTCGGCGTGAAACAGGACGTGGACCGCATACGGGTCAGCAGGGTCGTAGCGCAGACTGGCACGCACCGGCAAGGCGGTGGCGTCAGGTGCGACTAGCCTTAGCGACGTCTCGACCTCGACGGTCGTCGGTCGAATGACACTCATGAACGTTCTCCCCCCGGCACCGCTGCGGAACGCGCGTGTCCCGCTTTTCCCATACTCAGCCGCTACTCCTGGCTACGCTCCGCCATACGCTGACTTCACCCAGTGGTGGGAAGGGAGTCGGAAGGACCACGTGAACGTGAAAATTCATCTAGGATTTCCGGTTCTGCCCAGTGGGTTCATTCCGCCCGGCATCGGGTTTGTTGAGTCGTCGACTTACTCCGGTAACGTCCAGTCGGCCGTTGCAGTGACGGGCCCGCGCAACACTGGTGGTGAAATGGTCACGAAGCGATCCTCAGTGGATCCGATGACCGCGCGGGATCCGTCCGACCGTACGGTGCGCGCAACCGATCAGCGGGGGTACGGGGTGCCTAAGGAGCAGGGCGACCGGCGCGGCCGGTCAACGGTCGATCGCGGCCGGGCGGGCCACCGTGGCCAGATGGCCGCCGGTCGACCCGGGCGAAACGGACGCGGCCACGCCGAGGGGAATGGAACCGCCGGACGGGGTAAACCATTGAGGCCGGGGGATCGCGGCCGGATGAACGGTGCCGCAGAGCGCGAGGGGGGTGGCATCGCGGTGGCCGAGCGACGCGCCCCGGGACGCTGGCGGCAACGGATATCCACAAGTCTCGCGCTGATCCGGGCCAACCCCACCGGGCGCGTCGCCCTCAAGATCATGGTAGGGGTGCTCGGCGCCCTCGTCGTCACCATCGGCATCGCGCTCATCCCGCTACCCGGCCCCGGCTGGCTGCTCGTGATCGCCGGCCTCGGCATCTGGGCCGTCGAGTTCCACTGGGCCAAACGGCTCCTCGCCTTCACCCGCCGCCACGTCCACGGCTGGACAGCCTGGGTCAGGAGACAGTCGCTTGCCGTACGCCTGGTGATCGGCTCGGTCGGCCTCGTCTTCGTCGGCACCGTCGCCCTGATGTCGATCAAGTACAGCCTCGGCATCGACGTGATCGCCCAGGTGCTGCGCTACCTCGCCACGAACTGACCCCGGGTTCGTGGTCCGCTCGCCGGATCGGGTAGAGTCGTGCGCGCTGAGGGCGATTAGCTCAGCGGGAGAGCGCTTCGTTCACACCGAAGAGGTCACTGGTTCGATCCCAGTATCGCCCACAATCAATATGTGCAGGT
>NZ_JBHMIS010000041.1:0-34234 GCF_048060415.1 Micromonospora sp. LOL_024 | reverse complement strand
CGACATGAACAGGCCATTCACCATCCTCGGCCTTGCCGGATGATGTTGAAACGGCCGTGCAGAGCGGCGCGACGAGGCGATTTAAGCGATAAGAAACCGCGCATTAAGCAGCGTTTGAGAATCATTGACACTATCCGATGGAGTGCCCTAACGTTTCTATCGGACATCACACACCGCAAGCACGTCGTGATCGTGGGTGCACTATTCGGTCCATTCGTACCGAGCGTCCACACGTGACACATCCCGCGCCGAACGCCGGCCTCCTCGACACCGGCGACGGAACGCGTCCTGGGATGCCGAAGATGCCTCACTCAATGTGTTGGGAAGGTGATTCTGGACGTGGGAGAGAAGGCGCAAGACTCGGACGTCAGACATTTCCGCTGTATCGGCATCGGAGCCGGGCCCGCAAACCTGAGCCTGGCCAGCCTGCTACACGGCCACACCGAACTGACGAACTGCTTCGTCGAACGGCGACACACCTTCGCCTGGCACGACGGGCAGCAGATGCCGGGGGCATCCCTCCAGGTGTCGATGCTGAAGGACCTCGTCACGCTGTCCGACCCGACAAACCCGTTCTCCTTCTTGTCGTACCTGCATGCCCACGGCCGGCTGTACCACTTCATCAACGCGCAGTTCGACGCCGTGCCACGGCAGGAGTTCCGCAATTACATGGAGTGGGCGACCCGACGCAACCAGAACATCGTCTTCGGTGAGGAAGTGCTGGCGGTCGACTTCGACGACACCTTCATCGTCCGCACCACCAACGGGACGTTGCGCGCCGACAACATCGCCGTCGGGGTCGGCACCGAGACCTGGGTGCCGCAGCATGCTCGCGACGCCCTCGGCGCCCATCAGTTCCACGTCAGCGACTTCCTTCACAAGGCCGCCTCGCTCGGTGGCCAGCGGGTCGCCGTCGTCGGCGGCGGGCAGTCCGGCGCCGAGGCGTTCCTCGACCTGATCTCCCGCAGCGGGACCGAACTGCCCCGCCGCGTCTCGTGGATCTCACGGCGGCCGAACTTCCTGCCAATCGACGATTCACCCTTCACCAACGACTACTACATGCCGTCCTTCTCGGACTACTTCTACCGGCTGGAACGGACCACCCGCGAGTCCTTCACCCGCCGGCACATCCTGACCAGCGACGGCATCTCCGAGCAGACACTGCGCGACATCTACCAGCGCGCCTACATGCACCGCTTCGTGCACGGCGCGGTCGACCTGTTCGCCTTCCACCCCAACCGCGAGGTCCTGCAGGTCACCGGAGACGAGACAACGGGCTGGAAACTCACCCTCGCCCACAACGACCTGACCGGGATCAGCGAGGATCTCGACGTCGATGTAATCATCTGGGCCACCGGGTTCCGCCCGGCCCGGATGGACTTCCTCGCGCCACTCGCACACCGGCTGGACCGTGAGGGCGACGAGTACCGCGTCGACGAGAGCTTCGCGGTCATGTGGGACGGGCCCACCGACCGCAACATCTTCGTGCAGAACGGCGCCCGACTGCAGCGTGGCCTGGCCGATCCCAACCTGAGCCTGGTCGCTTGGCGGGCCCAGCGCATTGTCGACCGCCTCCGCGGCGTCAGCAACGAGAACCACACCCCGTCGTTCATCGAGTGGTCGGCGAAGCAGGTGGTGGCCCCGTGACCGGTCGGGACCCGACGCGGGTCGCGGTGGTCGGCGCCGGCATCGTCGGCTGCCTGATCGCCCGGGAGATCACCCGGCGTGCACCGGACACGGACGTGGTCGTGCTGGACCGGGACGGCGTGGGCACCGGTGCCAGCCGCCGCTCGGCCGGGCTGCACTTCCCGCGCGGCTCCACCGAACGGGTACGTCGGATGTCGGCCCACAGCGAGGAGTTCTACGCGGGGCTCCGCGCCAGCGACCCCGGCATGCCGATCCACCCGCTGGCCATGACGGTCGTCGCGGGCGCCGGACGGACCGCCGAGCTGCGGCAGGTGTACCTGCCCGGCGCGCGGCTGACTCCGGCCACCGGCACGGGTGATCCCAACACGCGGGTGCCGGACGACAGCCTGGCGTGGACTGTCCAGGGCGCCCAGTACGCCGACGTCGGCGCTCTGGCCGCCCGGCTGTCCCCCGCCAACCGGCGGGAGGGCGTCGTGGTCACCGCGGTCGACCCGCACGCCGACGGCGTACAACTGCGGCTGTCCACGGGCGACGAGGTCGACGCCGACCGGGTGGTGCTCGCACCGGGCCCATGGGTCACCGACCCTGCCTGGTCGGAACTGCTGGCCCCCCTCCGCCTGCGGGTCAAGCGGGTCGTCGCCCTGCACCTGGACAGGCCGGCCAGCCCCGACGACACCTGCCTGGTCCTGCACGACGAGGACGCCTTCCTGCTACCGATGGCCCACCGCGGCCACTGGCTGTTCAGCTACACCTGCCAGGAGTGGGACGCAGACCCGGGGGTCGCGGCGTCGGGCGTGCAGCAGCGCCACCTCGCCGAGGCCCGCACGTTGCTGGACCGGTACGCGCCCACGCTGGCCGCGCACTGCCGCTCCGGGCGGGTGTTCTGTGACGCCTACACCCCCGACCGCCAGCCCCTGGTCCGCGCACTCGACCCGGCCGACCGGGTCGTGTTCGCCGGCGGCGCCAACGGGTCGGGGTACCGACTCGGCCCCGCCATCGCCGGTGAGGCCGTGGACCTGCTCGACCTGAAGGGCACGCCATGATTCTCAACCACTACGACGCGGACGCGCTGTCCGCCGCTTTCGGCATCGACATGAGCGCCATCGGCGGCCTCGGGGTCGGCGCCGGCTGGGGCCGGGTCGTGCCCGGTGGCAGCTCCAACGCGCACCAGCATGACGAGACCGAAACCTTCGTCATCGTGCGCGGCAGCGGTGACCTCGTCGTCGACGGGTTCCGGCACCCGGTGAGCCCGGGGGTCGTCGCGCAGTTCGAGCCGTTCGAGACCCACGTTCTGGAGAATACCGGCACCGAGGACCTGCTGTTCGTCACGCTGTACTGGCGCGACGAGGAGCGGGCCGGCCGACAGTCGGCACTGGTCGAACGAGGCCGGCTGCGGGACCGTCCGGTGTTCGTCTTCTCCACCCCGCCCACCCCGAACGGCGACCTGCACCTGGGCCACCTGTCCGGGCCGTACCTGGGTGCCGACGTGTTCGTCCGGTTCCAGCGGCTCAACGGCACCGAGGCGTGGCACCTCACGGGCAGCGACGACTACCAGAGCTACGTGGTCGAGTGCGCACGCCGCGAAGGCCGCGACCCCGCCGAAGCCGCCGCTCATCACAGCGCCGAGATCGCCCGCACCCTGGAGCTTCTCGACGTGCCGGTGGACCAGTACACGGTCACCGACGCCGACCCGACGTACCGGGCGGGACTGCAGGCGTTCTTCTCCCGCATCGCGGGCTCGGGCAAGGTCGCCGTACGGGAGGCGCCCGCGCTGCGCGACGGCGACACCGACCGATATCTGTACGAGGTGGACGTCTCTGGCGGCTGCCCCACCTGCGGCTCCGGCAGCGGCGGCAACATCTGCGAGGAATGCGGCGAGCCCAACTTCTGCCACGACCTCGTCGACCCGGTCACCCGACACTCCGACACCCCACCCGCGGTCGGCACCGAACGCCGGTGGATGCTGCCGCTGCACGAGTTCGCCGATGACATCACCGCCCACCACCACCTCGGCCGGGTGCCCGCACGGCTGCGTGGGCTCGCGGAACGCCTCTTCGCCCGCGGGACCGTGGACGTGCCGATCAGCCACCCCTCCGACTGGGGGGTCCCGCCGGCCGAGCCGGACACCCAGGGCCAGGTGATCTGGGTGTGGCCGGAGATGTCGTACGGTTTCCTGCACGGCATCGCCGATCTGGGCAGCCGGCTGGGCACCGGGTGGCGAGCCGACGAGCCCGACCCGCAGTGGAAGATCGTCCACTTCTTCGGCTACGACAACAGCTTCTACCACGCCATCCTCTACCCCGCCCTGTACCGGCTGGCGTTCCCCGGCTGGACCCCGGACATCGACTACCACGTCAACGAGTTCCTGCTGCTCGACGGGGCGAAGTTCAGCACCAGCCGCCGGCACGCGATCTGGGGCAAGGAGATCCTCACCCCCGACACCGTCGACTCGGTGCGGTACTACCTGTCGCTGATCCGCTCCGAGGGGCGCCGGACCAACTTCGAGCGCTCCGCGTACGAGGCCACCGTGCGGGACACCCTCGTCGACGGTTGGCAACGCTGGCTCAACGACCTCGGCCAGCGCCTCGACAAGGCCCACGGCTCGATCGCACCCGACGCGGGCAACTGGACACCGGAGCACACGGCCTTCCTCGCCCGGCTGAACGCCCGCTTCACCGCCGTCTCCGGGGCCCTCGGCCCGGACGGGTTCTCACTCAACCAGGCCGCTGCGGAGTTGGACGGGATCGTCGCCGACGTCCGGCGGTTCACCGCGCAGGAGCAGCAGGTGGCGCACTCGGCGACCTGGCGGGCGGAGGCGCGTACCGCGATCGCCCTGGAGTTGGCAGCGGCCCGGCTGCTCGCGACCTGCGCAACGCCCTTCATGCCCCGCTTTGCCGCGAGGCTGACCGCCGCCCTCGGCATCGAACCGGTCACCCGGTGGCCGCAGACCGTGACGCTGGTCCCCGCGGAGTCCCGGATCACCCTCGCCGAACAGGTGTTCTTCCCGGTCCCCAGGCCGGTGACCCACCAGTCCTGGCTCGCCGGGGCCGTGGCGGGCCTGCTCCAGACCGAGGGCGAGGTGACCACCGCGTCGCTGTCCGACCTGGGGGCCACCTCACTGCACGCCGTCACCCTGCAATACCAGATTCTCGAGCACACCGGCGTCGAGATGCCCATCGACGAGTTGCTCGGCGCCTCGACTGTCGCGCAGCTCGCCGCACGCCTGGCCGGGCGGACCGAGGCGGGGGCGGGGCAGGTGGTGACCGAATGAGCGTGACGGACCTCCTGCGCGACATCGTCTCGCGGGGCCTGAGCATCACCGCGGACAGCGGCGACCTGCGACTGCAGGGGCCGACCGAACTGATGGACGCCGACCTGGTGGGCCGCATCCGAGCTGTCAAACCCGCCCTGGTGGCGCACCTCACCGCCGCAGCCGGGTACCCGCTCACCCCGCTGCAACGCGGCTACCTACTAGGCCGGGGCGAGATGGTGGAGCTGGGCGGCACCGCCAGCCACGTCTACCACGAGATCGAGGGCCACTGGGACGTCGCGCGGCTGGAGGAGGCGCTGCGGGCCGTGGTGGTGCGCCACTCGGCGCTGCGGACCGCGTTCACACCCGACGGCCGGCAGGTTGTCCACGACGACGTGTCCGTGCGAATCCGGGTCCGCGACCTGCGGCCCCTGCCGGCCCGGGCCCGGCAGGAGACGCGGGCCGCGTACCGGGAGCGGGCTGCGCATCGGATCCTGCCGTTGGACCGGCCGCCGCTGGTGCACGCGGAGATCAGTGTGCTCGCCGACGACCGGATGGTGCTGCACGTCAGCCACGACGGCCTGGTGATGGACGGGATCAGCATGTTCCTGTTCTTCCGGGCCTGGTGGCATGCGTACCACGGCGGGACCGCCGACGAGGCGGAGCTGCCGTTCGCCGACTACGTCGCGGAGCTGGAGCGCTCACGCGACTCCGCGCCGGCCCAGCGCTCCCGACGGTGGTGGCACCAGCGTCTCGACGACCTCGCGCCCGTCCCCGAGGTGCCCATGGCGACGCCGGACGGCATCCGCCCGCGATTCACCCAGCGGCAGGTGCGACTGGATCCGGCCCGGTGGGCCCGACTCAAGGCCCTAGCCACCCGGCACGACGTCACCGCCAACGCGGTGCTGCTGACCGCGTACGGACAGACCCTGGCTTACTGGGGCGCGGGCGAGCGTTTCACGGTCAACACGACCACGGCGAACCGACCGCCGATACACCCGCGCGTCTTCGAAGCCATCGGCAACTTCTCCGACACCATGCTGGTCGAGGTCGCAGTGGATCCCGCCGCCACCTTCGCGCAGCGCTGCGCGACGGTACAGCGGCGGCTGCGTGACGGGCTGGAGAACCGGCACGTCTCCGGGGTGGAGGTGCTCCAGGAGTTGGGCCGCACGGGGGCGGTGGCCCGCGCCCCGTACACGTTCAACTGCGCCATCGGCTACGTGCTGCGCGATGTGGACGGCTCTGCGCTGGAGCTGTTCGGTCCGGAGGTGTACTCGGTCAGCCAGACCCCCCAGGTGTGTCTCAACGTGTTCGCCATGGAACAGCACGGCGGGCTCGTCGTGCAGCTGGACGGGGTCGACGCGCTCTACCCAGCCGGGCTGCTGGACGGCCTGGTCGAGGGCTACCAGCGGCTGCTGGACCTGGTGTGCGACGAGTCGTCCTGGTCGGAGGCGACCCACGACCTGCTGCCGGCCGAACAGCGGCGGCGCCGCGAGGAGGCCAACGACACGGTGGCCGCACAGCCCGGGCGTCCGCTCTGGCAGGCCGTCCTGGAGCAGGCCCGGGCCAGGCCGGAGGCCCCCGCCGTCATCACCGCCTCCGGCGTCCTCAGCTACGGCGAGCTGCTGCGCCGGGCCCAGGGTGCCGCCGCCTGGCTGCGCGCCCGCGGCGTCGGTCGGGGTGACCTGGTCGGCCTGGTCATGCGACGTGGGCCCGAGCAGGTCGTCGGGATCCTCGCCACGATCCTCACCGGCGGCGCCTACCTGCCGGTCGATGCTGGCCTGCCCGCCGAGCGGCGGGCGTTCCTGCTGCGCGACGGGGGCGCGCGGTGTGTGCTGACCAACGCCCCCGGCGCCGAGCCGGAGGCGCTGCTGCTAGACGGGGGCGCGCCCGGCGGGGCGGCCTTCGAGCCGCCAGCCGACGCGGACGTCGACGACCTGGCGTACGTGCTGTACACCTCCGGGACCACCGGGCAACCCAAGGGGGTGATGGTCAGCCACCGCAGCGTCGCCAACGTGGTGGCCGACTGCACCGCCCGGTTCGGGGTGGACCATACCGACCGGTTCTTCGGCATCAGCGCCTTCAACTTCGACCTGTCCGTCTACGACGTGTTCGGGGCACTGTCGGTCGGCGCCGCGATCGTCCTACCGGACGCGGACCGGGCCGTCGATCCCGAGCACTGGCTCGACCTGTGCGCCGCCCACGGCGTGACCGTGTGGAACTCGGTGCCGGCGATCGTGGCGATGCTGAGGGAACAGGCCGCCGGTGATCCCGCCCGGCTGCGTGCCCTGCGGCTGGTGATGATGAGCGGCGACCGCATCCCGCCGCGGCTGCCCGCCGCGTTGTTGAGCGTCAACCCCGACCTGGAGGTCGTGTCACTGGGCGGCCCGACCGAGACGACGATCTGGAACATCCTGCATCCGGTCGGGGTGGCAGACGACGGACGCGCACCGATCCCGTACGGGCGGCCGAGCCGCAACAACACCGCGTACGTGCGGAGCGCCGAGGGCTGGGACCGACCGGACTGGGTGCCCGGGGAGATCTGGGCCGGTGGCACCGGCCTGGCCCGCGGCTACCACGGCGACCCGGAGCGCACCGCTGACCGCTTCAGCGACGGGCTCTACCGCACCGGGGATCTCGGCCGCTACCTGCCCGACGGGTCCATCGACATCCTGGGCCGCAGCGACTTCCAGATCAAGGTCAACGGCTACCGCATCGAGGCCGGCGAGGTGGAGACCCGGCTGGTCGGCGTAAGCGCCGTGAAGCAGGCGGTCGTGGTCCGCCAGGCCGGGGCGCGGGGGGACCGTCTGGTCGCCCACGTCGTCGCCGCGGGTGCCGACCGGCCTGACCTGGCCGAGCTACGCGACCTGCTCGCGGTGCACCTGCCGGACTACATGATCCCGAGCGCGCTGGTATGGCACGACACGCTGCCGCTGACCCGTAACGGCAAGGTAGACCGGGCCCAGTTGGGCACCGTGGAGCCGGCCGTCGGCACGCCGGCCGACCCGCCGGCCGGGCCGGCAGCCCCGTCGGCTCCGACGGGCGACACCGCCGGGGAGGACGAGGTCGAGGCGGAGCTGGCCCGGATCTGGTCCAGGGTGTTGGGTGTGCCGGCGATCGCGCCGGAGACGAGCCTGTACGACCTCGGCGGGGACTCCCTGGCTGCCGCCCGGATCCTCACCGAGGTCCGCAAGCTGTTCCGGGTGACCATTCCGCTGGAACAGATCTACCAGGTGCGCACCGTGCGGACGATGGCCGGGCGACTGCGGAAGGAGATCCGGTGACCGACTCGATCGTGAACGGGATCGTCACGGGGCCACCCGCGCCGGGGCACGTCCTGCGGCTGGCCGAGCTCGCCGGCGAACGCACCGTCGACCTGACCGACCTGCATGCGGCCGTCGGCCGGCTGGCCGCCGCGCTGGCCGCCGAGGGCGTACGCCCTGGCGACCGGGTCGGTGTGCTGGCCGCCAACGGTCTGGAGTGGGTGCTGCTGGACCTCGCGGCGCTGCGACTAAAGGCGGTCACGGCCGGGTTCGAGCCCGGCAAGTTCGACGCCGGGCCCGACTTGCTCGCCCGGTACAACCTGAGGGTGCTGTTCACCGACCGCCCCACGGGCACCCACCCGGATGTCAGGTCGACTGCCGAGGTGACGGCGCTCGCCGACCGTGACGGCGCAGTGCAACCGCCGTTCTGGGAGCGCGGCGAGCACACCACCATCAAGTTCACGTCGGGCAGCACCGGGGAGCCGAAGGGCCTCGCGGCCTCCGTGGGCAGCATCGACTCCTCGTTGCGAGCGGTGCAGGAGATGTTCGCCCACTCCTCCGGCGACGACATCTTCGTCTTCCTCCCGCTGTCGCTGTTGCAGCAGCGCTACTGGGTCTACTCCGCGCTCGCCTACGGCCACGACGTCACGGTGAGCACCTACGAGGCGGCGTTCGCCGCCATGCGGCGGGTCCGCCCGACCGTGGTCATGGGTGTGCCGGGCTTCTTCGAGACGGCCCGCCGGCACGTGGAAGGGCAGGCCGCGCGGCAGGGTGTCACGCCGGCCGAGGCGGCGCGCCGGTTGTTCGGCGACCGGATTCGCTACCTGTGGACCGGCTCGGCGCCGGCGAGCCCGGCGGTGCTGGACTTCTTCGACAGCTGCGAACTGCCCATCTTCGAGGGGTACGGGCTCAACGAGACCTGCATCGTGAGCAAGAACCATCCCGGGGCCAGCCGGCGCGGCAGCGTGGGCAGGGTGCTGCCGGGCAAGCAGGTGCTGATCGACGCCGACAGCGTCGTCAGCGTCCGCAGCGACGACCCGGTGGACGTGCGGTACACCTACGCCGCGCCGGGCGAGTCCGATCGGGTCTTCGGCCCCGACGGCACGGTCCGCACCGGCGATCTGGGGCACTTCGACGACGACGGCTTCCTCTACATCCGGGGCCGCGCCGACGACGTGATCGTGCTGGGCAACGGCCGCAAGGTCATCGTCCGGCCGATCGAGGAGCAGCTGCGGACGAGTCCGGCGATCGACCAGGCCGTCGTGTTCTGCCCCGCCCAGACCCACCTGGTCGCGGTGGTGTCACCGGCCGGCGGGCCGGTCGACCCGGCGGTGATCGGCGAGCATCTGGTCCAGACGAACGCGGCGCTCGCCCGCGACGAGCGGATCTGGCGGGTGGTGGTGGCGCGGGACGGGTTCAGTATCGACAACGGCCTGCTGACCTCGCAGTACAAGCCCCGCAGGCCCGCGATCTTCGAGAAATACGAGACGGCGATTCTGGCAAAGGGAGATGGTGTGGATGTCCGCTGACCTGGAGGCAATCGTCCGGGACCGGGTGGCGCAGGTCGTCGACGACGTCGAGCCGCAGGACCTCGACCTGACCACAGACCTGGCACACGAGTACGGTCTCACTTCGCTGAACAAGGTGCTGCTGCTGACATCGGTCTGCGACGACGCGGAGGTGGCCCTGTCCCACTTCACCGAACACGACGTCGCCGCCATGCGCAGCGCGGCGGACGTGGTCGCGGCGCTGGCGGCGCACAGCAGGCAGGGGGCGAAGGCGTGACCTGGTTCGACAAGGCCGCCGCGGCAACACTGGAGAACGGCCGGGTGCTGCTGCGGCCGGTGCGGGAGGATGACCGGGACGCCGTACGGGCTGTCGCGATGGATCCGGAGATCTGGCGGTACTTCGTGTCCCGGGTGGACACCGACGACGACTTCGACCGGTTCTTCGAGGCCATGCTCGCCGATCTCGCCGCGGGGCGGCGGGTGCCGTTCGTGGTCGTCGACAGGTCCTGCGACCAGATCGCTGGCAGCATGAGCTACGGCAACCTGAACGAGTCGGACGGCCGGCTGGAGATCGGCTGGTCGTGGCTGGGACGCGAGTTCCGGGGTCGCGGCATCAACCGGCCCACCAAGCACCTGCTGCTCGGCTTCGCGTTCGACACCCTCGGCGCGCAACGCGTGGAGTTCAAGACGGACGTGCTCAACCTGCAGGCCCGGGCCGGGCTGCGCGGGATCGGCGCGACCGAGGAGGGGGTGCTGCGCAGCTTCAACCCGATGCCTGACGGGCGTCGGCGCGACGCCGTCTTCTACAGCGTGCTGCGGGCGGAGTGGCCAGAGGTGGACCGACGGCTGGCGGCCGAGCCGGCCACAGCGTCGTGACGGTTCCCTACGTCCCGGTCGGCGGCGGTCCGTACGAGCGGGGACTGCGACACGGGTGGGCCCGCCGGGAGGCGTTGCGGGCGTTCCTCGCCGACGGGCTGTGCCGGCTGGACCGGATCCTGCCGGCGCCTGTGGACCGCGACGGCCTGCCCGAGTTGCTGGCCGGGTACGAATCGGCAATCAGGGCGGCCACGCCGGACCTCGCCGAGGAGATTCGCGGGCTGGCCGCCGGGGCGGGCCTCACCCTGGACGAGGCGGTACTGCTGCAGGTGCGCCGCGAGATCCTCGGCTACCAGCGGGTGCCCACCATGGGCGACTGCACCACCTACGCCTGCCCCGGGCCGGATCCGCTGCTGGCGCAGACCGTCGACCTCAACGGCGACCTAGACGACCAGATCGCGGTGCTCGACACAGGGTCGGCCCTGGTGCTCAGCTTCGGCGGGACGCTCGGCTACCTCGGCGTCAACCGCGCGGGCCTCGCCGTCGGGCTCAACCTTGTCCTGGGTGGGCAGTGGCGGCCGGGCCTGCCGCCCTACCTGGCGATCCGGCACCTGCTCGACCGGGCGGGCAGCGTCACCGAAGCCGTCGGACTCCTGCGTGACACCCCCCTGGCCAGCTCCCGGTCGATCATGTTGTGCGACCGCGACCAGGCTGGCTACGCGGAGGTGCTCGGAGACGAGGTGCGGTTCCAACCCGCCGCCGAGCCGGTGCACACCAACCACTTCCTCGACCCGGAGTTCGCCGAGCACGACGAGGTCAACGTGTTCGCCCGCAACTCGTCGCAGCGTCGCCTCGACGCCTGCCGCACCAGACTGGCCGCCCTGCCGGCCGGTGCGGGCGCGGAAGAGCACTTCGCCCTGCTGGCCGAGCCGCCGATCACCGTTCCCGACAGCGGTGACGTGCGGCGCGAACGGACCGTCGCCGCTGTCGTCGCCTACGGCGGCCGGGGTGAGTTACACGTACGACCCGGGGACCCGTCGCGGTCAGTGACCGATACCTTCACACTGCGATGACCCACCGGCCGCATCAGGAGGACACGCCAATGACCCTCGACCTCGCCGACCAGAGCAACCGCGCCAAGACGTTCGTCACGCTGCACGAGGCGGGGACGTTCATCGTGCCGAACCCGTGGGACGCCGGCACCGCGGCGTTGTTCACCGGCCTCGGCTTCCCGGCCCTGGCCACCACCAGCGGCGGCCTGGCCTTCGGGCTCGGCCGCGCCGACGGCGCCAACCTGGTCACCCGCGACGAGACGCTGGCCAACATCCGCGCCATCGTCGCCGCGACCCCGCTGCCTGTCTCCGCTGACCTGGAGAGCGGCTTCGGGACGACACCCGACGAGGTGGCGGAGACGATCCGGCTGGCTGCCGCGACCGGGGCCGTGGGCGGATCCATCGAGGACGCCACGGGTGACCCGGCCGCACCGATCCTCGCGCTCGACGTTGCGGTGGACCGCGTCCGGGCAGCCGTTTCGGCGGCCCGCTCGCTGCCGTTCCCGTTCACCCTGACCGCCCGCGCCGAGAATTTCCTCTACGGCCGCCCCGACCTCGAGGACACCGTCACCCGACTGCGCGCCTACGAGCAGGCCGGCGCCGACGTCCTCTACGCACCCGGACTGCCCGACCTCGACGCGGTGGCGACCGTATGCGCCGCCGTCGAGCGCCCGGTCAACGCGCTCGCCGGCAGTTCGACCGCGGTGACCGTCACCCAGCTCGCCGCCGCCGGGGTGCGCCGGATCAGTCTCGGCTCCTCGCTGGCCCGGGTCGCGCTGAGTGCCACGCTGAGCGCCGCCCGCGAGGTGACCGAGGGCGGCTCGTTCGGCTTCGCCGCCGACACCCTGACCTATGCCGAGATCAACCGCTTGATGGGGGCGCCGTGACGGTCCACCTGAGCGCCACCCGGTACGTCCTCGGCGAGATCGAGGTGCCGCACACCGAGGTGCCCGACTTCGCCAAGCGGACCCGGGAATATCGCATGCCGGCGCAGGCTGAGCTCTGGGGTTGGGGCACGGTCCGGCGGACGCGCCGGACCGTCGGCGAGCTCGCTGTCGACAGCGGCCGGCGGACGCTACGCGCGGCCGGCGTGGACCCCACCGGCGTCGACGCCCTCGTGCTGTGCTGCACTCGCTTTCCCGGCGGACCGGACACCCACGGCGCGTTCGTCGCGGAGGTCATGGCCGGGCTGGGGATGCCGACGGCGGCGTTCACCGGCGTCACGCTGAACCGGTGCACCAATTTCCTGGCCGGCATCGATTTGGCGACGGCCCTGGTCGGGAGCGGTCGGTACCGCACCGTGCTCGTCGTCACCACCGACGCCGTCGACGACGAACGTGACCGGTTCGAACAGTTCGCCCTGTTCAGCGACGGCGCGGCGAGTTGCCTCGTGGGGGCCGACGCCCACGGCGGCCCGGCCTACCAGGTGCTCGGATGCGCCAGCGCGCAGGCCAACGCCGACCTGGACTGGTCCCACGAGATCAGCTCTGACCTGTCCCGCGCGGTGAACGACGAACTGGCCAAGGTCACGGGTGTGGCGGTCGGTCAGGTCACCGGGCTGCTGCACGCCAACCTCTTCCTGCCGCTGGTGGGGATGAAGGAACGGCAGGCCGGGTTCCGGGCCGACCAGCTCGATACCGCGAACGTCGCCCGTGTCGGCCACTGCTTCGCGGCCGATCCACTGATCAACCTCACCGACCGGGCCGAGCGGCACCGCGTCGCCGACGGCGACACGTACCTCCTCGCCGTCAGCGTGCCGGGTGCCCGCCACGGGGTGCTGGTGCGCGCACACACCACCACGACGTCCTAAGGGGAGGAACCGTGCCCGCCTTCGAGCTGCCGGACACCACCACGTCACTACCGGTCGTCGGCTTCGAATTCGACCCGTCGACCGCACGACCCGCAGCCGACCTGCTCGCCGGTCCCCCCACCGCCGCGCTGCACCGCCTACTGCGGGAGCAGGAGTCCCCGGTCGGTCTCCTCGCGGCCCGCCGCCTCCTCGCGGGATTCCTGGACGCGCCGCGGGTGGGCGACGCGGCGGACGACCGCGCCGACGCACTCGCCGACCGCGTGCTGACCGTGCGCGCGGACCTGGTGTCGCGGCTGCGGGACCTCGCGTCGACCGACGGGGAGATCCGCGACGCCGTACTGCGGCAGCGCGCCCCGCTCGCCCTGCTCGGCGGGTGCTGGCTCGACACCGTGTCACAGCCGGCCACCCAGCCCGCGCTGGTGGTGAACCGGATCTTCGCCCACCACTTCGTCCTGCAGGGCGAGGGTAACCTGCAACGGGGCGTGCACCACCTGCGCCGCCGCGCGCTGGAACAGGCCGGCGTGCACCTGCCGGCAATCGACGCCGTGGACTTCGCCGACCGGGCCCGTACCCGCCCGCTCACCGCCGTGCACGGGCTGTTCCACGTCGGCCTTTCGCGACTGCCCGCCAGCTTCCTGCCGGAGGTCGTCGGCGTCCACGTCGCCTACCACCTACTGGCGGTCGACGACAGGCTGCTGGGGCTCGCACCGCCGCTGGCCGACGAGTCGCTGCGCGCCGTTCTCACGGAGTACGTCGCGCTCGCCGGCCCAGCCGACCGGCACCGCCTGAGCCGTGCGGTCGACCTGCTGCTCGACCTGGAACGGGAGCACGTGACGCTGCTGGAGCAGACCGCCCGCTGGTACACCGACCTGCCCTTGGAAGGCAAGGTCGCCGAGATCGTCACGAGGCACGCCCGGTACGCGGGACGCCAGCACGGCGACGTTCGGGTAGCCGGGCGCAAGCTGAGCGAACTGCTCGACGACCCCGACCTTGACGTGGCGGCGTTCGTCCGGACGATGCGCGCGTCCCGGCAGCTCAAGCCGATCCGCGGCGGGGACGGCCGGTTCCTGAGAGCCATCAGGTTCGGCGGCCCGATGTTCGGCATCTTCGACGAGCGCGAGGCCGCCGTCTTCCGGACCTGGGCGGAGGCCGCCGCCGCCGGCACCCTGCCCGACACGGACCCGCCAGCCAATCGACTCGGCGACGAGCAGGCCGCCCGTTGGGCCACGGCGCTCACCGCCGCCGCCCCGGGGGACGTCACGTACACGGTCGCGGCCCCGGCAGACGACCGGGCGCTGTTCCACCGGCTGGTCAACATCGAGGCGTTCCCGAACACACTGCCGATCGCCCGGGAACGCGCGGCCACGAATCTGCGGGCCGCCGAGGTCCTGTTCACGTTCGGCGCGGACGGGCAGTTCACAGACGCGAGCTGGCTGGACTACACCCCACAGGCGCTGCTGGACCGGGTCGAACGAATTTACTGGGACAAGCTGGTCAATCCCTACGAGCCGCTGCGCGAGATCCCGGACCGGGACACCGTGATCTTCGGGCAGAAGACCTACGCGCTGGGCAGCCTGATCGACGGCACCTGGGCACACCGAGTCGGCAACGTCGGCCGCTACCACCGCAACAGCGACGGGATGCTCGCGTCGATCTACGCCGACGAGATGGGCCGCGGCGACATCCGCAAGAATCACATCACGATGATCGTGCAGGTGCTGGGAAGCATGGGCATCAACGTCCCACACATCCGCGACGTCGCGTTTCTCGATCAGGACGAGCTGCCCGACCACCTCTACGGCTTCTCGATCCACCAGCTCTGCCTATCGCTGTTCCCCGACTCCCACTACCAGGAGATCCTGGGATACAACCTCGGCATCGAGATGTTCGGCCTCGGCGAGATGCGGATGCACGAGATGCAGAAGCTGCGTCACCACGGCTTCGACCCGGTGTACGAGGAGGCGCACCTGTCCATCGACAACTTCTCCGCCGGCCACGCCCGACAGTCCGCCGACATCATCGTCAGCTACCTGGACGACGTGGCCCGTACCGTCGGCGCGGACACGGTACAGGCCGAGTGGCGACGGATCTGGCGAGGGTACGCCTCGTTCGCGTACTTCGTGGAACACGCGCTGGTCCGTGCCGTCGCCGCCCCGGCGGCGAGCGTGGAGCTGACCATCTGATGGCCACCACGACCACCACGGCCCGTCCCCTGCTCGCCGGCCTCGACCCGACCCTGCTGGAGCTGCCGTTCTACGAGCCACAGCACGCCGACCTGGCTGCCCAGGTCACCGCGTGGACCGCGAACCGCGCCGGGCTGTGGCGCCGCCCGGCCCCGTATCCGCCGTCCGAGCTGGGTCGGCTCGTACTGCGTGACCTGGGTGAGTCCGGTCTGCTCGCGTTCCTCGACCCGGACGGGGGCCGCGCCGACGGCGGTGACCTGCGCTCACTGTGCCTGGCCCGGGAGGCGCTCGCCTACGCCGACGACATCGCCGACTACGCCTTCTCCATCCAGGCGCTGGCCGCGACGCCGATCCTGCGGCACGGCACGACAGCCCAGCGCCGCCGTCACCTGCCCGGCATGGCCGCCGGCGAGGTGCAGGCCGCGTTCGCGGTCTCCGAGCCGGGCGCCGGATCGGACCTCGCTGCGGTCACCACCCGTGCCGACGCCGACGGCGCGGACTGGATCCTGGACGGTACGAAGGCGTGGATCGCCAACGCCGGCACGGCCGACCTGTACGCCGTGCTGGCCCGCACCGGGCAGAACACCGGCGCGCTGGGGCTGAGCATGTTCCTCGTCCCGGCGACCACTCCCGGCGTCCGGGTGGAGCCGGTGGACGTGCTCGCCCCACGGGCCTTCGCCCACGTGCATCTCAACGGCGTGCGCCTCCCCGGCGACGCGCTGCTCGGCCGGCCCGGCGGGGGTTTCCCGATAGCCGTGGAGGTACTCGACCTGTTCCGAATGACGGTCGGCGGGGCCGCCGTCGGGTTTGCCCGGCGCGCCACGCATGCCGCGCTCGGGCACAGCCGACGGCGGCAGATCTACGGCGGTCGGCTGGCCGACCTCGGCACGGTCCGCGCCACCCTCGCCGACATGGAGGTACAACTCACCGCCGCGGCGTTGCTGGTGGCGCGCGCGGCCTGGGAGGCCGACCGGGGCACCCGCCCCGCGCGCCACTCCGCCACGGCAAAGCTGTACGCCACCGAGGCGGCCCAGCGGATCGTGGACGACTGCGTGCAACTTTTCGGCGCGGCAGGTCTGGTTGCCGACAGCGTGCCCGAGCGCCTCTACCGTCAGATCAGGTCGTTGCGAATCTACGAGGGTGCGTCGGAGGTCCAACGTGCGGTCATCGCCGACTCGTTGGACGCCCGGCGCGCCGAGCGCAGCAGCGCCGTGTTCGACCGTCCCGCCTGATCCCGTTGGAGGACCCTCCGTGCCCAAGCTGACCCCGATCACCGCCGTGACCTCGCCCGACCCGTACCCCTACTACGCCGACCTCGTCGCCGGGCAGCCGTTCGGCTTCGACGACGCACAGCGGATGTGGGTCGCGGCCGGGGCGGGCGCCGTCTCGGCCGTGCTCGCCGAACCCGTGCTGCAGGTCCGCCCGCCGGCCGAGCCGGTGCCCAACGGCATCGTCGGCACCGCGGCAGGGAAAGTCTTCGGCCGGCTGGTGCGGATGACCGACGGCACGTTGCAGCAGCGGCTCAAGCAGACCGTTGTCGCCGCGCTCGGCACCGCGCGGCCGGAACGGACCGCCGCCGTCGCCGCCGCACGCACCGCCGACGCGCTGAAGCGCTCGGCCTCGGTGCGCGAGCTGATGTTCGGTGTGCCGGCTGAGGTGGTGGCGGTGCTGTGCGGGCTGGACGACGACCACGCCGACGAGGCGAGCACCCTGATCGCGGAGTTCGTGGGATGCATCCCCGCCACCGCCACGGTGCCGCAGCAGCAGGCGGCGGCCCGTGCCGCCGCCGCGCTGACCGACCTGCTCGGTCCGGCGCTGCGGGATCGGGGCGACGGCCTGCTCGCCGAGCTGGTGCGCGCGGCGCACCCGGACACCGAGCCCGCGGCACTGCTGGCCAACGGCATCGGACTGCTGTCGCAGACCTTCGACGCCACCGCCGGGCTGATCGGCAACACGATCGTCACGCTGGGCCGGCTGACCGACGACGAGCTGCGCCGACCGGACCGGCTGCCGGCGGTGGTCGACGAGGTGGCACGCCACGACGCGCCGATCCAGAACACCCGGCGCTTCGCCGCCGGTCCGGTGACCGTCGCCGGCTCGCGCCTCGCCGCCGGCGAGGCGGTCCTCGTCGTCCTGGCCGCGGCCAACCGGGACCCCGCAGCCAACGAGGCGCCGGCCGAATTCCGGCCCGACCGCGTCGACCGGACGGTCTTCACCTTCGGTGCCGGGGCGCACGCATGTCCGGGCCGGTCGATTGCCTCAACGATCGCAGCGGCGGTGGTGTCCGAGCTGCTCGCGTCGGGCTTCGAGCCGACCGACCTCGCGCCGCCGACCTACCTGCCCCTGGCCAACGCGCGCATCCCCGCGCTGTAGCGGTACCTGCGGAAGGAACCTCCATGCAACACCTGTGGCTACGCCATGAAACCCGCCAGACGGAGCGGCGGGCCGCGCTCGTGCCCGACGACGCCCGCCGGCTCGTCGAGGCGGGCGTGACCGTCACCGTCGAGGAGTCGCCCCAGCGGATCTTCCCGATCGAGCAGTACCGCGCCGCCGGTTGCCGGATCGAGCCGGCCGCCCACTGGTTCGACGCCCCCGCAGACAACGTCGTGGTCGGGCTGAAGGAACTGCCGGTACTACCCGCAACGCTGCGGCACCGGCACGTGTACTTCGGGCACGCATACAAGAACCAGGAGGACGCCCCCGAGCTGCTGCGGCGGTTCGTCATGGGCGGGGGAACCCTCCTGGACGCCGAGTACCTGACTGACGAGGGGGGTCGACGGCTGGCCACGTTCGGCTTCTGGGCCGGCTACCTCGGGGCAGCCCTCGCCGTACTGCGCTTCCGTGGCCGGCTCGACGTGCCCCTGCACCCGTACGAGAAGAAGGACCTGGACGTGGCGCTGGCCCCACGCCCGGGCGACCCGGTTCCACGGGTCCTCGTGATCGGGGCGCAGGGCCGCTGCGGACACGGCGCCCGGGCCGCGCTGGAGGCCGCCGGGATCGAGCCGACCTGCTGGGACGTGGCCGAAACCCGGGTGATGGACCGGGCGGGGTTGCTCGACCACGACGTGCTGGTCAACACCGTAGCCGTGAGCACGCCGATCCCGCCGTTCCTGACCCATGTCGAGCTCAACGACGACGCCCGCCGGCTGTCGGTTATCTGCGACGTGACCTGTGACGTCACGTCCGAGTGCAACACCCTGCCGATCTACGAGCGGGTCACCTCATGGCCCGATCCGGTGGTGCGCTTGCGCGGCGGCGACCGACCGCTGGCCCTGATCGCCATCGACAACCTGCCGTCGCTGCTTCCCCGGGAAGCCAGCCTCGACTTCTCGGCGCAGCTCACCCCGCTGCTCACTCAGCTCGACCCGCCGTCGGACGTGTGGCGGCGGGCTGAGGAGCGATTCCGTACGGCCACCACCCTCAGGACCGCCGATGTCTGAGCCGATCGCCACCAACGGTGTCGTGCACTGGGCCGGCACCGGCCTGTCCACCGGCAGCGGCTTGGAGGTCCTCGCCGGAGCGGCGAGGAGCGTCACGCTCTACGGCCGTACCGCGGACAAGGCGGCCCGCCGCCTGGGCGAGCTGAGCCTGGCCGGGCGCGCCGGCGGCGCCACAATGGCGGAGTTGCCCGACGCCGTCGCGTCCGGCGACGTCGTGGTGTCCATGCTGCCCGCGAGCGAACACGGCCGCCTGCTGCGGCTGTGCCTCGATCGTGGCGCCCACTTCGCCTGCACCAGCTACACCTCCGACGAGATGGCCGCGGCGGACGAACCCGCCCGCAAGCTCGGCCTGGTGGTGCTCACCGAGGCCGGCCTCGACCCGGGGATCGACCATGTCCTCGCCCACGACCTGGTGGACCGGGCCCGCGCCGCCGTAGGTGACGGCCCGGCGACAGTGACCTTCCGGTCGTACTGCGGCGGCCTGCCGGCGGTGCCGAACGACTTCCGGTACCGGTTCAGCTGGGCCCCGCGCGGCGTGCTCTCCGCGCTGTGCTCCCCGGCCCGGTCGTTCGAGGACGGCGAGGTCCGCGACGTGGACCGACCGTGGGAGGCGACCACCACCTATCCGCTCGACGGGGAACCGTTCGAGGTGTATCCGAACCGGGACAGCCTGCCGTTCGTCGCGCAGTACAACCTTCCTGCCGGGTGGCGGCCGCACACGTTCGTGCGTGGGACGCTGCGCCTGGCCGGCTGGTCGCAGGCGTGGGCCGACGTCTTCGCGGTCCTGCGCGGCGGCGACCCGGGGGCGGTGGACGCCCTCGCCGCCGAACTCGTCGCGCAGCATCCGATGCGGCCGGGGGACGCCGACCGGGTGGTGCTCGCCGTCGAGCTGGGCGTACAGACCGACGAGGCGGGCTGGCACGGGCGGTACCTGCTCGACCTGACCGGCGACGAACGGGAGAGCGCGATGGCGCGGACCGTGTCGCTCCCCCTGGCGTACGCGGTCGGGGGCGTGCTGGACGGCACCACGCCCGCCGGCCTGCACCGGGCACTGCCGGACCCGGCCGACACCACGGCGTTTCTGGCGTACCTGCGCGGTCGGGGCATCGACTGTGTCCTCACTGAGGGGACCAGGAAACACTGATGGCCGAAAATCCCACCGGTGCCCTGCGCAACCCCAACTTCCGCAAGTTCTGGATCGGGGAGACCCTGTCGCTGCTCGGCACCGAGGTGACCCGCTTCGCGCTGCCGCTGATCGCCGTGCTGACCCTGAGCGCGTCCGCGTTCGAGGTCGGTCTGCTCAACGCGATGCGCTACGTGCCCATCGTCATCGTCTCGCTGTTCGCCGGGATCTGGCTCGACCGGCGGCGCCGACTGCCGGTGCTGGTGGCCAGCAACGTGGGCCGGGCCATCTGCATCGGCCTGGTGCCTCTGCTGGTCGTGTTCGACAGCCTCACCCTGTGGGTGCTCTGCCTGGTGGCGCTGGCACTGGGCACCCTCACCGTGCTGTTCGACGTGGGTTCGCTGTCGTTCGTGCCCAGCGTCGTCGACCGAACCCAACTGCCCGACGCCAACGGCCGGTTGCAGGCGTCGTTCTCGCTGGCCATGATCGTCGGGCCGGGGCTCGGCGGCTTCCTGGTCGCGGCGCTGACCGCGCCCGTCACCCTCGCCGTCGACGCCCTGTCGTACGCCGTCTCCGTCGTACTGCTGCTGTCGATCCGGATCCGCGAGCCGGAGCCGGACGTCCCGGCGATCCGACCCACCGTACGGGAGTCGATCGCCGAAGGGCTGCGCGCCGTGTTCGGCAACGCGGTGCTGCGCAACCTGCTCACCCAGTCGGCGACGTTCAACCTCGCCCAGAACGCGATGCTCACCGTGTTCGTGCTCTACACGGTGCGGGGACTGGGGCTCAGCGCCCAGCAGCTCGGTCTGGTGCTGGGCCTCGGGTCACTCGGCTCGTTCGCGGGGGCGTTACTGGCCAACCGGATCACCCGCAGGGTTGGGTACGGCCGGATGCTGCGCGCGGCCACCATCGTGGCCGGGCTCGCGCCGCTGATGTTCCTGGCCGCCCGTGGCCCGGACCTCGGCTCGGTCGCGGTGCTCACCGCCGCGTACGGCGTCGCCGGATTCATGCTGGTCATCTACAACGTGAATACCGTGTCACTGCGCCAGGTGGTCACCCCGAACCGGCTGCTCGCCCGGATGAACGCCAGTTACCGGATGGTCCTGTTCGGCACCATCCCGCTCGGCGCGCTGCTGGGCGGGACGCTCGCGCAGTACCTCGGCCTGCGTCCGGCCATGACGATCACGGTGGTGCTGCTGACATCGCCGATCGCGTGGACGTTCTTCTCCCCGGTCTTCCGGCTGCCGGCGCTGCCGACCGGTCCGGACGCCACGCTCGTCGCTGCCCCCGCCCCCGCCCCGGCCGCGAAGGCCTGACCGACCCTGACCGACGAAGGCCACCCACCCCAAACCTGGAGGCAGCCATGTTGTCCGACTCCCAACGCGCCGCCCTAGCCGCCCGCCTACGTCGAGGACGCGACGCCACCGGAATCCCGCGCCGGGATCCGAATCTGACCGAACTGCCGCTCTCCTCCGGCCAGGAACAGCTCTGGTTCATCGACCAGTTCGCTCCGGGGCTGCCCACCTACAACGTCCCCGGCACCCTGCGTCTTTCCGGTGAGCTCGACGTCGACGCCCTCGGGCGGGCCTTCGACGCCCTGGTTGCCCGGCACGAGATCCTGCGGACCCGGCTCGACTCGGCCGACGGCCGGCCGGTCCAGGTGGTCGACCCGCCTCCACCGGTCGCGATGTGGACGGTGCGTGACCTGACCGGTCTGCCGGCCACCGAGCGGCTCGACACCTTCCAGCGGGAGGCCGTCGAGTTCGGCCTGCTCCCCTTCGATCTGGCGAAGGGACCACTGGTGCGCACCGCGCTGGTGCGGCTCGGCGGCCGGGAGCACGCCCTGCACCTCAACGTGCACCACAGCGCGTTCGACGGCTGGTCGTTCGCGGTGCTCGTCAGGGAACTCTCGGCGCTGTACACCGCCGAGGTGACCGGATCCGCCGCCGGCCTGCCCGAGCTGCCGATCCAGTTCGCCGACTACGCGATCTGGGAACGGGGGCGGCTCGAGGGCGGCGCGGTGGACGAACTCGTCGGCTACTGGCGGGAGACCCTACGCGGTGTCGAGTCGGTGCAGCTGCCGGTGGACCGGCCGCGTCCGGTGCTCCAGTCGTTCGACGGGGCGGTCGCTCGCGCGGCGATGGGTGCCGAGGTGCTCGACGGCCTCAGGGCGCTGAGCCGCCGGGAGGGCACGACGATCTTCGTGACGCTGCTGACCGCGCTCCAGGTGCTGCTGCACCGCTACAGCGGGCAGGACGACATCGTCGTGGGTACCGCCAGTGCCAACCGCAGCCGCCCCGAACTGGCGTCCCTGATCGGTTACCTGGTCAACACGCTTCCGGTGCGGACCGACACGTCCGGGGATCCGGTCTTCGTCGAGCTGCTCGCCCGGGTCAAGGAGACCACCCTCGCCGCGTACGCGCACCAGGACCTGCCGTTCCCGAAGCTGGTCGAGGCGCTCAAAGTAGAACGCGACGCGAGCCGGGCACCGCTGTTCCAAGTCGGTTTCACAATCATCGAAGATGAGCCAGAGAGCTTCGAGTTCGGCGGGATCGCGATCACCGTGGACTCGATCGACGCGCCGACCGCCAAGTTCGACCTCAACTTCTTCATGCAGGCGCACGGCGACCTGCTCGTCGAGGTGTCGTACGCGACCGCACTCTACGACGCGTCGACCGTGGAGCGGATGCTGTCGTCGCTGCGGGTGCTGATGGCCGGGATCGCGGCGGACCCGGGCCGCCGGCTCTCCGAACTGCCGGTCATGACCGAGGAGGACCTGCACCACGAGCTGGTCGGGTGGAACTCGAACACGGCCGAGTTCCCGACGGCGCTGCTGCACGAACTGGTGGAGCGGCAGGCGGTCCGGGTGCCGGACGCCCAGGCGGCGGTGATGGACGACCGCGTCCTGACGTACGCACATCTCAACGCGGCGGCCAACCGGGCGGCCCGACGGCTGCGTGACCTCGGCGTCGGACCGGAGTCGTTCGTCGGTGTGCACATGCGGCCCTCCCTGGACCGGTTCGTCGGGATCCTCGCCATCCTCAAGGCCGGCGGCGCCTGGCTGCCACTGGACCCGGAGTACCCGGCCGACCGGCTCGACTTCATGGTCGACGACGCCGGGGTCCAGGTGATCCTCACCGACCCGGGCGGACGCGACTTCGCCGCGACGGTCGTCTCGCCCACCCGGGACTGGACCGACGACGCGAGCGTCGACGACGGCAACCTGGACACGCCGGTCGCCCCCGCCAACGCCGCCTACGCGATCTACACGTCCGGCTCGACGGGCCGCCCGAAGGGTGTCGTCATCGAGCACCGGCAGGTCGTCAACTTCGTCCAGGGCATGGTCGCGCACTGGCCGCTCGACGAGTGCGACCGTTTCCTGCAGTTCGCGTCGCTCAACTTCGACGTGTCCGTGATGGACATGTTCCTGGCACTCGGCTCCGGCGGGGCGGCGGTCTTCGGTACCCGGGAGACGCTGATGTCGCCGACCCGGCTGGCTGATCTGATGCGCGCCCAGCGGATCACCTTCGCCTGCCTTCCACCGGCGGTGCTGAACCTGTTGACCGGCGAGCAGTTCCCCGATCAGCGGGTGCTGATCTCCGCCGGAGAGGAGCTGTCCTCGGAGCTGGTCCGGTCCTGGTTGCGACCGGGTCTGCGGATGTGCAACGGCTACGGGCCGACGGAGGTGACCATCGGCGCGACCATGATGGAGTTGCAGCCGGACGACATCACCCCGCCGCCGATCGGCATGCCGAAGCCGAACTACCGGGCGTACGTCCTCGACCGGAACCTCAACCCGGTGCCGGTCGGGGTCGCCGGTGAGCTGCACCTCGGCGGGCCCGGGGTAGCCCGCGGCTACCTTAACCGGCCCGAGCTGACCGCGGAGAAGTTCGTCGAGGACCCGTTCGTGGACACGCCGCAGGCGCGGATGTACCGCACCGGCGACCTGGTACGGCGCCGCCCCGACGGAAACATCGTCTTCCTCGGCCGGATCGACGGGCAGGTGAAGATCCGGGGCCTGCGCGTCGAGCTGGGTGAGATCGAGACCGCGATGGCGGCGCACGACGCGGTGCTGCAAGCGGTGGTCGTCGTCCGAAACGACCCGGCGGGTGACAAGCAGCTCGTCGGGTACGCGCGGCCGGCAGCCGACGGTCTCGGGGTGAGCGTCGCCGACCTGCGGCAGCACCTGTCCCAACGGCTGCCCGCCTACATGGTGCCGGCGCACATCCTGCTGCTGGACTCGTTCCCGTTGAACCCCAGCGGCAAGATCGATCGGGGTGCGTTGCCGGAGCCGGAAGCCACCGAGTCGGCCGGCACGTTCGTCGCCCCGCGCACGCTGGTCGAAACGGTCGTCACCGACATGTACGCAACGCTGCTCAAGGTCGACCAGGTCAGCGTCGAGGACAGCTTCTTCGACCTCGGCGGCAACTCGTTGCAGGCCATGCGACTGATCGCCAGGCTACGCACCGAGCTGGCTGTCGACGCCGACGTCACCGCGGTGTTCCTCGCCCCGACCCCGTCGCAGCTCAGCGCCCTGCTGCGGGAGAAGTACGGCCTGGAGGACGTGGAACTCGGCGAGGACGGCCTGGACGCCCTGTCCTGACGCCCCGCGGCCCGGCCCCGGGCACCTGCCGGGCCGGCCGCGCCACGGGAACGACGCAACGAGGAGGAGCACGAATGTTGACCGAGGCGCAGCGGGCGGCGCTCACCGCCCGGCTGAGGCAGCGACGTCCGGTCGGGGCGGCACCGCCCGCGCCGGTGGTGCCGTTCGGCACCCACGGGCCGGCGGCGGCGTTCGCGGTACACGCTATCGGCGGCTCCGTGCACGAGTACGCACCGCTGGCCCGCGCGCTCGACGGCGCGTGCGCGGTGTCGGGGATCGAGGCGGCCGGGCTGCGGGAAGGCACCAGCCCGGTCACCGAGCTGGCCACCATGGCGGTCCGGTACGCCGACACCGTGCGAACCGTGCAGCCGTCGGGCCCGTACCGTCTGCTGGGCTGGTCGATGGGCGGTGTCCTCGCCTACGAGACGGCCCGCCGGTTGGAGGCGGACGGCGGCGAGGTCGCCCTCGTCGTGCTGGTGGACGCGCCGTACCGGGCCATCCGTTCCTACGCCTCCTCGCCGGAGGGACTCGCCGCGCTGTTCGTGTCCGAGGTGCTGGGGCGCGCCTCGCCCCGCCCGGCCGCGGCCGCACTGCCCTCCGTCGCACAGCAGCTCGCCGACCTGACGGCGCGCCTGGCCCCGGAACCTGCCGAGCGGATCGCTCTCGCGGCCGATCTGGACCGACGGTACGCCGTCTTCGTGGCACACGTCGCCGCCCTTGCCGGGTACACCCCCGACGGACCAGTCGACGCGGCCGCGGTGCTGGTGACAGCGCACGGGTCGCCCGACGCGGCGCCCGACTGGCGGCGCCTGTTCCGGGGCGGTGCGCGGGTGAGCGCCTCCGCCGCCGACCATCACGGTTGTCTTCGACCACCGGCGGTGGACGGGATCGCGGCGGCGGTGCGCGCTGCCCTGTAGCGGTACGCGGACCGGTATCCGGTCAGCGCGAGTCAGATCAGCAGGTCGGAGTGCCCTGCGGTCCGGGCCTCGTCGACCGCGGCGGCCCGGCGTAGCACCTCGATGACGGGTTCCGGGTCGTCGCGCAGGTAGAAGTGGCCCCCGGGGACCCAGATCCGGGGCGGCGGGGTCCGGCACTCGTCGGCCCAGCGGTCGAGGCGCTCTTCGGTCACATGGCTGTCGTCGACGCCGTTGATCAGGGTCACCCCGAATGGCAGCGCGGCGGCGGGCCGGTAGCGGTAGCCGGCGACGAGCCGGAAGTCGGCCTGCACCCCGGGCAGCAGCAGGTCATGCAGTTCCTCGGCGGCTACCACCTCGGGTGGTAGCCCGCCGAACGCGCCGACAGCCTCGGCGAACTCCCGGCCCTCCAGCGCCGCCGCGCGCACCACCCGCTGCGACGGCAGCAGAGCCGGTGCCGCCGCGCCGGAGGCGACCAGGTGCCGCAGGCGGGAGTCGGCGCGTAGCCGGCGGGCCACCTCGAAGGCGACCAGTGCGCCGAGGCTGTGTCCGAACAGGACGTACGAGGCGGCGACGTCGCGGGCGATGGCCTCGGCCGCCGCGTCGGCGTACTCGTCGATCGAGTCGGGGCGCGACTCGGCGAACCGGTGTCCCCGACCCGGCATCGTCACCGCGACAATCCGCACGTCAGGGCCGATTGCCGGCTGCCACTCAAGGAAGTTGTCCGAGTTGCCGCCCGCGTGCGAGAAGCAGTACACCCGCGGCGCGGTCGCCAGGGAGCCGTCGTTCGAGCGGAACCAGGGTGCCACGAACACGCCTTCCCTCGTGGATTAGGAAGCCTCGATGCTACCCGCTGCGGGCCTTGCCCGACACAGCCAACGATCTCAATCGGTGTCGCCAGGAAGACTCTCTGTGAGGTGCTTTCGGTTGGTCTCTTGCACGCCCAGAGCTTCTACACTCGCCGAGGTGCCTAAGTTGGGGGGGCGCGGAGCATGACTGACTGGTGGTCGCGGTGAGCGGTCAGCACGGGTCAGCACTGCGCCTCGACATCCTGGGGCCGCTGCGGGCCTGGCGGGGCGACACCCCGGTGGCCCTGGGCCGCACCCAGCAACGCGTCGTGCTCGGCGTACTGGCGCTGCACGCCAACCAGCCGGTCGGCCGCGGAAGGCTCATCGCCGAGGTGTGGGGCGCAAATGCGCCCGCCTACGCCGTCAACCTGCTGCAGAAACACATCTCGGGCCTACGCCGGGCGCTCGAACCCGACGACGTCGCGCTGTCCCGGTCGGCGTTGTTGACCTGGACAGGTGAGGGCTACCGCCTGGCCCTGCCCCCCGGCGGCCTCGACCTGGAGCTGTTCGACCAGGGTCTGACCCGGGCCCGCGCGGCGCGGGCGACGGGCGACCTGGGTACGACGCTCACCACGTTGCACGAGGCGTTGGGGCTGTGGCGTGGCCCGCTCCTCGACGGAGTGAGCAGTGCGGTGGTCGACGCTGAACGGGACCGCCTCAGCGAACGGCGGATGAGCGCGATCGAGGAGCGCATCGAGATCGACCTGGCCGTCGGCGACGACCGCGACCTCGTGGTCGAGCTGCGCCGACTGGTCGCCCGGTGGCCGCTGCGGGAGCGGCTGCGAGGGCTACTCATGCAGGCGCTCTACCGGTCGGGCCAACAGGCGCAGGCCCTGGCCGTCTTCCGGGCGGCACGCAGCTATCTCCTCGCCGAGCTCGGTGTCGAGCCGGCCGCCGAACTGCAGTCGCTGCACCGGCGGATGCTGTCCAACGATCCGAGCCTGACTCCCACCGTCGAATCGTCGACGGGCCCGGCGCGCGCGGTGCCCCGCCCGACCACGCCCGCGCAACTGCCGCACGCCCTGCCCCACTTCACCGGGCGGCAAGCGCAACTGGGCAGGCTCGACGACCTGGTCACGGCCGACCAGTCAATGGTGATAGCGGCGATCACCGGGACGGCCGGGGTGGGCAAGACCGCCCTGGCGGTGCACTGGGCGCATCGGGCCAGCCACCGCTTCTCGGACGGCCAGCTCTACGTCAATCTCAAGGGCTTCGACCCGACGGCCTCGGCCCTGGAGCCGGGTGAGGCGCTGCACGGCTTCCTCGACGCCCTCGCCGTCCCGGCGCAACAGATCCCGTCCCGGCTGGAAGACCAGGCCACCCTGTACCGCAGCCTGCTGGCCGGCCGGCGGGTCCTGGTCGTCCTCGACAACGCCCGGGACAGCGAGCAGGTCAAGCCCCTGCTACCCGGCTCGCCGGGGTGCGTGGTGGTGGTCACCAGTCGCAGCCGGCTGCCCGGCCTCGTCGCCCTAGGGGCCGTGCCGGTGCCCGTCGACAGACTCACGACGAACGAGGCACGAGCCCTGCTGGGCCTGCGGATCGGCCGCCCCCGGATGACCGCGGAGCCCGCGGCCGTCGATGACATCGTGTCCGTCTGTGACGGCCTGCCCCTGGCACTCGCCATCGTCGCGGCGCGAGCGGCCGTCCAACCGCGGTTCAACCTGGCCGCGGTCGCAGGTGAACTGCGCCAGGCACACGGCGGTCTGGACGCGTTCGTCGGCGAGAGCCCCTTCGGCGATGCCCGGGCGGTGCTGTCCTGGTCCTACCGGGCCCTCCTGCCCGATGTCGCCCGGATGTTCCGCCTACTGGGCCTACACCCAGGCACCGACTTCTCGGTGTTCGCCGCAGCGAGCCTCGCCGGTGTCACACCCGCGGCGGCGCGTCGACTGCTCACCGAACTGACCGGTGCCCACCTCGTCGAGGAGTGCACCCCGGGCCGGTACGCCTCCCACGACCTGCTGCGCGCGTACGCGGCGGAGCTGGTGGTCACCCCCGAGAACGCCGCCGAGCGGCAGGCCGCCATGAGACGGTTGCTGGACCACTACCTGCACACAGCGCACCTCGCCGACCAGGTGCTGTACCCGTACCGCGACCGGATCGAGGTCGATCCGCCCCGCCCAGCCGTGACCGTCCCCGACATCGTCGACCAGGGCCGGGCGCTGACCTGGTTCATGACGGAGTGCCGGGCCCTCCTCGGCGCGGTCAACCTGGCCGCCGAGGAGGGGTTCGACACCCACTCGACGCGGCTGGTGTGGACGATCACGGCATTCCTGAACTACCAGGGCAAGTGGCACGACTGGGCAGCCGGGCTGCACACCGCCCTGACGGCCTGCCTACGGATGCGCGACCGCGCGGGGCAGGCGCTGGCGCACCGGCTGCTCAGCCTCGCCTACCTGCAACAGGGCCTGCTCGACGACGCCGGGCACCATGTCAAACAGGGCCTGGACATGTACGCGGAGCTGAGTGACCGGGCCGGTCAGGCTCGCATCCACCTCGACATCGGCCGGGTACTGGAGCGGCAGAACGACCTCAGTGGTGCTCTCGACCACGCGCAACTGGCGCTGGAGCTGTCCCGGTCCACGGGCGACCGGGCCGGCGAGGCCCACGCGCTGAACTGGGTCGGCTGGTACCACAGCCGGCTCGGCTTCCACCAGGAGGCGCTGCACTACTGCCACCGTTCCCTGGACCTGCGCCGCGAGCTCGGAGACTTCCCCACGCAGGCCGACATCTGGGACGCGCTGGGCTATGCCCACCACCACCTCGGCAACCACGACGAGGCGATGGCCTGCTACGAACAGGCCCTCGGGCTGTGGCGCGAACTCGGCGACCGGTACGAGGTCGCCACCACGCTGCTGCATCTCGGTGACACCCTGCGGGCGGCCGACGACCCCGACGGCGCCCGCACCCTCTGGCAGCAGGCCCGCACCATCCTGAAGGACCTCGGCCATCCGCTGGCCGACCAGTTGCGGATCCGTCTGGATGTCCGCCCTACCACCCCCACCAACGAGAGGCAGGACGATGTCTGAGCACGACAACGTAGCGAAGCCGGGCCGCCGGCACCACCGGGCGGTACTCGGCGGCCTGGCGGCCGGCGCCCTACTGGGAGCGACGATCGGCGGGCCCGCCACGGCCGACGCAGCTGAGCCGTCGATCCATGAACAGTTCCAGGACTCGTTCACACCGGGCGCGGTGGACCTTACGGCGGCGGCCGGCACCATCGTGGTCACCGAGTCGTGACCGGTCGGTGATGACCGTACCGCTGCCACTGGTCGACTCGGCGGCCCGCTCCCGATGGGAGCGGGCCGGGCCGCAGGAGCGCCGTGCGCTGCCCGTCGTGCTCGTCACGATGCCGTTCATGGACGTCGACCGTCCGTCCATCCAGCTCGGTTTGCTCGCGGCGGTCCTGCGGGAGCAGGGCTTCCCGGCCCGTACGCTGCACGCCAACCTCGACTTCGCGGCGAGGATCGGGACCGGTCGCTTCGGCGCCCTCGGCTCCCGGCGCAGCAACATGGTCGCCGACTGGCTGTTCTCGGTGGAGGCGTTCGGCGACGCCGCCCCGGATCCGAAGAGCCAGCTCGTCGACGAACTGGGCGAGGATCTGTCCTACCTGGGTGGGCCGACCGGGCGGCGGCGGGACGAGCTGCTGCGCATCCGCCGGGAGGAGGTGCCGGCCTACCTCGACGAGTTGATGGAGTCGTACCCCTGGGACGACGCGCGGGTGGTGGGCTTCACCTCCACCTTCCAGCAGAACAACGCCTCCTTCGCGCTGGCACGCCGGCTGAAACAGCGCCATCCGGAGCTGGTCACGGTCTTCGGCGGGGCGAACTTCGACGGCGAGATGGGCCCGGAGTGGGTACGTGCGGTCGACTGGGTGGACGTCGCCGTCGTCGGGGAGGGCGAAGTGACGCTTCCCCGAATCCTGCACGCTCTGGCCACCGGCATCAGCCCGGCGGGGATTCCCGGTACTGCCTGCCGCGTCGACGGTGCGGTCGTCACGACCCCGCCGGAGCCGCCGATGGGGCGGCTCGACGACCTACCCCTTCCCGAGTACGCCGAGTTCTTCGACCGGGCGGGACGCCTCGGCCTGCTGCCCGGTGGTGGGTCCACCGTGGTCAGGCTGCCCTTCGAGTCCGCCCGGGGTTGCTGGTGGGGCGCCAAGCACCACTGCACCTTCTGTGGGCTCAACGGGTCGACCATGAGGTTCCGGGCGAAGTCGCCGGGCCGGGTCGCCGACGAGCTGGCGAGCATGACCCGGACGTACGGCAGCTTCCGGTTCGAGGCCGTGGACAACATCCTCGACATGGCGTACCTGACCGGGCTGCTTCCGGTGCTCATCGAACAGGAAGCCGGCTACGACATCTTCTACGAGGTCAAGGCCAACCTGACCCGGACGCAGGTCCGCACCCTCGCCCACGGCGGGGTGACCCACGTCCAGCCCGGCATCGAGTCGCTCAGCTCCCACGTGCTGGAGCTCATGCGCAAGGGGGTCCGCGCCGCCCAGAACGTCAACCTGCTCAGGTGGGCGGCGCACTACGGCATCCAGGTGTCCTGGAACATCATCTGGGGTTTTCCGGGAGAGCGCGAACAGGACTACGCCGAACAGGCGGCCGTCATGAGGCACCTGGTGCACCTGCGTCCGCCGATCAGCGCGGGGCGGGTCTGGGTGGAACGGTTCAGCCCGTTGTACGCCGCGTCGCCGACGAAGACCCCGGAGTCCGGCTACCGCCACGTGTACCCCGCCGACGTGGACCTCCGGCGGGTGGCCTACTTCTTCGACTACGACCTGCCGGGGTCGCTGCCGGACGCCACCTACGACGGCATCCGCGACGCGATCGCGGCCTGGACCGCCGCCTGGGCCGGTGACCGCCGGCCTGTGCTGTGGTACCGGTCGACACCCGGCTTTGTGCAGATCTACGACGGCCGGCACGAGGGGGCGGAGGGCACCTACACCTTCCGGGGCGCCCTCGCCGACCTCTATGTGGCGTGCAGCGACCGTCCCGTCAGCGCGGCTGCGGCGAGTGCGCGGCTGGACCACCGCCTGCCGGTCGAGGCGGTACGGGAGGCGTTGGACGAGTTCGCGCGCCGTGGCCTGGTGTTCCTCGACGGGACGCTCGCCGTCGCGCTCGCCCTGCCCGCCGGTCCTCCGCGCTGACCGCGCACGGCCATGCCGGGGGCACTGCCCTTTGCCAACTCCGAGCCGTCGGCCGCAGCCGGCTGGACGGAACCCCCTGCCACGACGTCCTGGTGGTGAAGTTTGGCGACGGGAATGCCGAGAGTCTCAAATTCATTCCAACGAGATGTCCAGGGTGAGGTCCAACTCGACACGCATGATTGCCGACGTGAGACATTTGCGTTTCGCCATCCTGGGCCGGCTCGCCGTCGACGCCGACGGCTCCCTCGACGCCGGCCCGCTCAAGCAACGCCTGACCCTGGCCATGCTGCTCGCGCGCCCCAACAACGCCGTGTCCGTGGAGGATATGGCCGACGCCGTCTGGAGCGGCCGTCCCCTACCGACGGCGCGGAAAAACCTCCAGGTGTACGTCTGCAACCTGCGGCGGCTCCTGCACGAACGGGCCGGTACCGGAGAGCGGCTGCTGCACCACGACGACGGCTACCTGATCCGGGTCGCCCCCGACGAGTTGGACTCCATGCACTTCGACCGCTTGGCGCACGTCGGACGGGAGGCACGCGAGGCGCAGGCGTGGACGGCGGCGGCACGCTGCTTCCGCAAGGCCATCGGCCTGTGGCGGGACACCCCGTTCGCCGGCATGCACAGCGCAACGGCGCTGGCGGCTGAGGCCGACCGGCTGACCGGCCGCTACCTTGAGCTGTTCGAGGACTGGGCGGAGGTCGAGCTGGAGCTGGACAACTTCACCGTGGTCGCAGACCAGGTGTCGGAGCTGGCAAGGCGGCACCCGCAGCGGGAACGCCTGCGAGCGGCCCAGATGACCGCGCTCTTCCGCTCCGGTCGACAGACCGAGGCCCTGCAGGTGTTCGAGGACGTGCGCCGACATCTGGCAGCCGCGTACGGGCTCCCCCCGACGCCCGCCCTGGAGACCCTCTACCGGTCGATGCTCAGTGAACGGCGTGGGCCCGGACCGGCGGTGCCCGCGCTACGGGTACTCCCCGACGACCTCGCCGACTTCGTCGGCCGTACGGCCGAAACCGCGCAGGTCACCGAGGCCGTCCGACACCGCACGAACAGGCTCGTCATCCTGAGTGGGCCCGCGGGAGTGGGTAAGACGGCGCTGGCGGTGCACCTCGCGCACCGGCTACAGCCCGAGTTCCCCGACGGGCAGATCTACGCCCGGATGCGCGACAGCGACGGCCGGCCGCGAGCCCCACAGGACGTGCTCGCCGAAATGGCCCGCCTCACCAGACTGGGCGCGCAGATGACCGGACACCCGATGCAGGACGCCAACACCTGGCGGAACTGGCTGCACCGACGGCGCCTCGTGCTGGTGCTCGACGACGCCGTCGACGAGGCCGCGCTCCGGCCGCTGCTGCCCACCGAGGGCGAAAGCGTCGTCCTGGCCACCGCCCGCAGCCGGCTGACCGGGATCACCGGCGCCGACCGGGTGGACGTACCGTGCCTGGCACCCGCCGAAGCCGTCGACCTGCTGACACACATCATCGGCGCGGACCGGATCGAAGCCGACCGGGAGGCCGCCCATGACGTCGTCGCCGCGACCGGGATGCTGCCCCTGGCGGTGCGGGTGGGCGGGCTGAAGCTCGCCGCCATGCGCTTCCTGCCGCTACGCGAGTACGCCGAACGTCTCTCCTTCGCGGGCACGGTGCTGGACGAGCTCGTCGCAGGGGACCTCGCGGTGCGCCCACGGATCGCCGACAGCTGGTACAGCCTGTCCAATGTCCACCGGACCGACGTCAGCCGCTTGGCCTCAGCACCGAAGCCGGTCCTCACGTTGGAGGACGCGGTCACCATCCTGGACTGTCCCTTGCCGGAGGCTCGTCGCCGGCTTGAGTCCCTGGTCGACACGGGCGCGGTGCTGATGCCTCGGCCCAGCCTCACGGTCCGTCCGATCCGGTACGAACTGCCTACCTTCGTGCGGCTCTACGCGCGCGAGTGCGCACCGGCGACCTGAGAGGCCGCCCGAGTTAGCCGGGCTGCTCGACGTGGACCCGTCAACCGTGCGCCGCTGCGGACCATGCCACCCCTGCATGGACCACCGTTCATCCAGATCTCCGACCGGGTGGTGAAGTACGCGACGGCCGACGTTGAGCGTTGGCTGTCGGCCAGTCGCGTCTACCCGCAGGCGGCCTGATGGCCGCGTCGCAGCAGCCACCGATCGGCGTGCGCCTGGCCACCGACGTCGAGCACCGGCCCGGCCGCGACCGGCCCTACCGGGCGCGGGTGCGGTGGACCGACCCGACCAGCAAGCGCCGGCTGTCCAAGTCGACAACGGTCGCCACGCCGGAAGACGCGCAAGCCTGGCTCGACGGCATGGTCAGCGCCGCAAAGGGTGGCGTCGACCCGGTCGCCGCGACCAAGCGACTCACGGAGTACGGCGAGAGCGTGATGACCCTGGCCCTACGCGGTTTGGAACGTAAGACGCTTGATCCGTACCTGGCCGGTTGGCGTAAGCGGGTAGTGCCGACACTCGGTCACATTCCCGTTCGGATGATCACCAATGGCGCGGTGGATCGCGCGGTTCACTCCTGGATTGCCGACGAATACAGCCGATCCACGGTGAAGAACCAGGGCTATTGCGTTCTGGGGTAACTGCTGGTCACGGCGGTTATGAGGTCGTGTGAGCGA
>NZ_JBHMIS010000040.1:0-35670 GCF_048060415.1 Micromonospora sp. LOL_024 | reverse complement strand
TGCGGCTCGGTCCTGCGTTGCTGGTGATGATCCTGGCCGCCGCGGTGGGGGACGCGGTGGCCGTTCCCGGTGCGGGCGGGCGCTCAGCGCTGGGCGGTCGGTGTGCCCGGCATCAGGTCGGTCACAGAATCAACTACCCGCCGCAGCTGGTCACCCAGGTACACGATCAGCTACCCGCCGTTGCGGTGGTACCGCGACAGCCGCCCTCGCCGGTGTTGGTCAGGCAGTCGGCGATTGGCCGTAGCTCAGCGCCGTTTGGGTGGTTCACCCGGACCGTGTCAGGGAGCGGCACCGGCGCGACCGTTGACCACGGCTGCTACCAGTGGCAATGTGTCCGTGCTCGCCCACCCGTAGCGGCGGTGACGATGATGATGTTGTCCAGCGGCACCGTCCACCTGCGTACAGCGCGGAAGGCAGCGACATGAGCGGATGGCAGCTCTCCGGCTACACCCCGGTCCGACGGCTCGGCGCCGGCGCCTCCGGCAGCGTCGATCTCGCCGTCCACGACGCCACCGGTACCCCCGTAGCGATCAAGTACCTGACCGGCAGATGCGACGACGAGGTGTTCCGGGCGGCCTTCCGGGACGAGGCACGGCTACTGGCCGACATCGACGACCCGTACGTCTGCCGCCTCTACGAGTACGTGGAGGCACCAGACGGCGCGGCCATCGTGATGGAGCTGGTCAACGGCGTCTCACTGCGTCAGATGCTGCGCGCGCAGGGCCCGACCACACCGGAGTCGGCGCTCTGCGTACTCAAGGGTTCCCTCGCCGGACTCGCCACGGCGCACGCCCACGGCGTGGTGCACCGCGACTACAAGCCGGAGAACGTGCTGGTCACCGGTGAGGGCGCCAGCAAGCTCGCCGACTTCGGCATCGCCATGCCGGTCGGTGCCGACGCCGGTGGCAGTGTGACCGGCACGCCCCGCTACATGGCACCCGAGCAGTGGACAGGGGCCCCTGCGAGCCCTGCCTGCGACATCTACGCCGCCACCGCGACTTTTTTCGAGTGCCTCACCGGCCACCCCCCGTACGACGGGCGGGACCTGGCCACCCTGCGCCAGCAGCATGCCCGCGCGCCGATCCCCACCGCCCCGGCTCCGCGACCGGTGCACGGCCTGCTGCGGTACGGGATGGCCAAGCGACCCGACGACCGTCCACAGCCGGCACAGGTTTTCCTGGCCACGTTGGAGGAGGTGGCCGCCGGTGCGTACGGCGCGGACTGGGAGGAACACGGGATACGCGAACTGGCTCGGCGGGCGGCGCTGCTGGCCGCCCTCCTCCTGTTCCCGGACGGCACCGGCGGCGCCCTCAGCGTCGCCAGCACGGCGCTCGGCGCGACCACCGTCGCACCGGCCGGCGACAGCCCCGGTGTTCCCGTGCCGCGGCGTACCGGACGGGCCCGGGCGGCGCTGGTCGGTGGTGGACTGGCGACGGCGCTGCTGATCGGCGGGGCCGGGCTCAGCTACGCCGCGAAGGACGATCCACCGCTGGCCGCCGGTACGGCCACGGAGGCGAGCACGGACTTGGCCGGCACCATCGTTCCGCCTGGCGGTGTCCCCGCCCCGCCCACGCCGACCGCCACGCCCAGCGGGCCAGCGACCGCCACCTCCGCCCCACCGTCCGGCCCGTCCGGTGGCGACACCGCCCCGAGCGTCGGCACCACCGTCTCGGCCACACCGAGCGCGTCAGCGACGCCCACCGGCAGCGCCCCCGCGACCACCCCGGTCCCGACCCCGCCGACCAGCACCAGCCCCGCGCCGCCGCGCGACGTCACCGCGCCCATCGTCGACCGGGTTGCGGCGAACCCGACCCGACTGGACCCGACCGGCTGCCCGTTCGGGCCCATGACGAGCACCGTCACCGCCTTCGTCGCCGACGAGCGCACGGCAACGGACGAGCTGCGGGTCCGCTTCCGATACACCCTGGAGAAGCGATCGTACGAAAAGAGCATGAGCCCGCTGCAGGACGGCCAGTTTCGGGGTGTGCTCGGTGAACTACCCCGACCCGGCCTCACCACCCGGATCCGGGTGACGGTCCTCGCCACCGATGCCGCCGGCAACACCGCCACCGGCTCCACCGGTTACGTGACGCTCTACTCCTTCTGCACGCCGGGCTGACCTGCGGCCCCGCGTACCCCTCAGAGCACCCCCGCCAGTCGACGACGCAGGAGACGCCGTGACCCAGCCGGACGACGCCACCGAGGCCCTACCCACCCAACGGGTGCCGGCTCAGCCGGCCGTCACCACCCGGCACGGTCCCAACCCGCCCGGGGCGCCGGGGGATGCGGCAACGGTGTCGCTGGCTGGCGCTGATCCGACGGTGGTGCTGGACGGTACTGATCCGACGGTGGTGCTGGGCCGCACCGGGCCGCCGGAGGCCGCCGGCGTCACGGCGGCCCTGGGCGTGGCCGAGGCCGGATACACCACGGCGGCCACGGCCGGCGCGCGTACCGGTGGGGGAGCGTTCGCCGCGCCGACCGCCGGGCCCGGCGGGGAGCTGCGGTTCGGCCCCGGCGTGCCGGTCTCCCCGCCGCCGGCTCCGGCCTGGCCGACGCCCGCACCGCCACCGCGACGCAGGTCTGCCTGGCGGAAGCTGGTCTCGTTGCTGTCCACTCTGCTCACCCTGGCGCTGCTCGCCGCGGTCGGGCTCTGGATCTGGCAGCGGCTCAGCCCGCTGGAGATCGTCGAGGTGAACGCGGCCGTGCCGCGTCCCGCCGGTCAGAGTTGCGACGTGAGCATCGACGTGGTCGCCACCGTGCGGACCAACGGCCGTGCGGGTGTCGTCGAATACCAGTGGCTCCGGTCCGGCAGCGCACCGGGCGCCCTGCTCACCGAGCGGGTCGGCTGGGGCCAGCGCAGCGTCGAGCTGACTTTGCGCTGGTCGTTCAGCGGAGTCGGCAGCACCACCGAGACCGCGACCGTGAACATCGTCGCCCCGTCCGCGGTGCAGGCGGCAACCGAGGTCAGCTACGCCTGCTCCCGCTAAGGTGGCCAGCCGGTCGAGCACGACAAGGCGTAGGAGCTTTCGATGCAGAGGCCGTCGACGCGCACCGGGAGGGTGAGATCGGGCGTGGTTGTGGCAAGGTCGTGCTCACCATCGGCTGATCAGAGCAGCACAAGCATCGGCCGGTGCAGCTGCCGGCGCGCGTAGCCGGGAGCAGAACGCGACCTCCCGTACGCTGCCACAGTGCAGATCGACCTGGTCTCCCTGATCGTCGACGAGTACGACCCGGCGATCGCGTTCTTCACCGACGTGCTCGGCTTCGACCTCGTTGAGGATTCCCCGGCACTGACCAACGACGGGCGACCCAAGCGGTGGGTCGTGGTCCGGCCGCCAGGCGCCCAGACCGGGATTCTGCTCGCCCGTGCCGATGGCGAACACCAGCGTGCCGCCGTCGGCAATCAGGCAGCCGGTCGAGTCGGGTTCTTCGTCCGCGTCGACGACTTCGACGTCGCTCATCGGCGGATGGTCGAGGCCGGCGTCACCTTTGTCGGGCAGCCGCGGGCCGAGGCGTACGGCCGGGTCGCGGTCTTCCTCGACATCGCGGGCAACCGGTGGGACCTGCTCGGCGCCGCCTGACGCCTCCGCTGTACAGCGTCGACGAAGGGCCGCCGAGCCGTCGCCGCTCAGTTGGCGGGCACATTCGGGCCGATGTCGGGCGAGCCGCCCGCACCTCCTGGACGCGCACGGGTTTCTGCCGAGCGTCACCCGGGTAGGTCGGGCCGGACGGACATCAGCCCCCTGGAGGACCATTCCCATGCGAGACAACTTCGGCGACGCGGTGGGGGACACCCTCCGTTCGATACTTCTCTTCCTACCCAAGGCCCTCGCCTTCGTGGCGATCCTGGTCGTCGGCTGGCTGATCGCCAAGGCCGTCCTGAAGATCGTCGACCGACTGCTCGAACGGGTCGGCTTCGACCGCGCGGTCGAGCGCGGCGGGATCCGCCGGGCACTGGCCCGATCCCGCTACGACGCCAGCGGCATAGTCGCCCGGCTGGCCTACTACGGGATCCTGCTGCTCAGCCTCTACCTGGCGTTCGGGATCTGGGGGCCCAACCCGATCTCCGACCTGATCGCCGGTGTCATCTCCTGGCTGCCCCGGGCCTTCGTGGCGATTGTCATCGTGGTCGTCGCCGCCGCCATCGCCAGCGCGGTCAAGGACATCGTCTCCGGCGCGCTCGGTGGCCTGTCGTACGGCCGGCTGCTGGCCACCGTCGCCTCGGCGTTCATCCTCGGTCTCGGCGTCATCGCGGCGCTCAACCAGATCGGTGTCGCCACCGCGGTGACCACCCCCGTGCTGATCGCCGTGCTGGCCACCGTCGGCGGCATCCTGGTGGTCGGCGTCGGCGGCGGTCTGATCCGCCCGATGCAGCGCCGCTGGGAGTCCTGGCTGGCCCGCGCCGAGCAGGAGTCGCGCACCATCGCCGAGCACGCCCGCGCCTACGCCGCGGAGCGTCGGGACACCGACGCACGTCGCGCAGAGCCGACCGCCGCTCCCGCCGGTGACGACCCGGAGGCCACCCAGGCCACCTCGCGCGCACCGGAGGTTCCGGCGCAGCGGAACTCTGAGGACAGCGAGTCGACGATGGTGCTGCCGCCGAGGACCGACGAGCAGCGCTGAGTATCGACGAGCGGGACGCAACCGTTGCCGGTTGCGTCCCGCTCGTCTGTCGGCGACGCCGTGGCAGATAGCGGTGTCGCCGACTAGCATCACCACCATGACCTGGCGACATTGATGCGTAATCCGAGGCCGTGGGCCGCCTGCGGTCGCCGTGACACCGGCGTCCGTCACCCGCCCCACCTGGAAGGCCTCGATGACTTCGAACTCGGCGCGCGCCCGCCGCCTGGCCGGCACGCTCTATGCGTACGCGTTCCTCACCGATCTGGTCCTGCTCTACCCGGTTTACGCACTGCTGTTCGCCGACACCGGCCTGTCGATAGCGCAGATCTCGTCGCTGTTCGTGATCTGGTCGCTGACCGGTATCGCGCTGGAGGTGCCCTGCGGCGCGTGGGCCGATGCGACCTCCCGGCGGTGGATGCTCTGCCTCGCGCCGCTCTGCACCGCCGCCGGCTTCGCCCTGTGGACGCTCGCGCCGTCCTATCCGGCGTTCGCTGTGGGCTTCGTCCTCTGGGGAGCCGGCGGTGCGCTCGCCTCCGGCGCGACGGAGGCTCTGATCTTCGACGAACTCGATCGTCTCGACGCGGCTGACCGGTATGCCCGCGTCATCGGTCGGGCGCGTACCGCCGGCACCGTGGGCGTGCTCGGGGCGATCGTGCTGGCCAGCCCGGTGCTCGGGCTCGCCGGCTATCCGGCGGTCGGCGCGGCCAGCGTCGCCGCCTGCCTGCTCGCCGCCGGTGTCGCCACCCGGTTCCCCGAACACCGCCGTCGGCGCGCGGAGCCGGCTGTCGTCTGCGCTGGCGCCGCTGTCGTCGACGTTCTCGGGACGGCGGACGGAGCGACGGGCCGGCCGCCGGACGACACCCAGGCTGACGATCTTCGCTGGTGGCCGGAACTGCGGGCGGGAGTGGCCGAGGTTCGCGCGGACCGGGCGGTACGCGCAGCCGTGCTGCTCGTCGCGGCGGTCACCGCCGTTTGGGGCGCCCTGGACGAGTACACACCGCTGCTGGCCAGGGATACCGGAGTCCCCCTGATGGCGGTGCCGCTGCTGCTGCTGATCGTCACGGTCGGGCAGGTCGCCGGTGGTCTACTGGCCCCGGTCGGTGAGCGGCTGCGCACCTGCGGGTACGCGGTGCTGCTGGCCTGCTCGGCCCTGGCCCTGGCGTTCGGTGCACTGCTCGGCCGTCCGGCCGGCTTCCTGCTGGTGGCGGTCGCCTTCTGTGGTCTCCAACTCGCCTCGGTGCTGGCCGAGGCGCGGCTGCAGGCTCGGATCAGCGGGCCCGCCCGGGCCACCGTCACCTCGTTGGCCGGGATGGGTACCGACCTGACCATTATCGCGGTGTACGTCGGTTACGGCCTGGTCGCTACGGTGGCCGGCAACGCGGTGGCGTTCGCGGTCGCCGCCGTACCGTACCTGCTGGTGGCGGCGGCGCTGATCAAGTCGGCACGGGCCCGGCGGCCGTCCGAGCCAGGCCGTGCGGGACGTGCGTCGGGTGCGGCCGTGCCGGCTCCGGTGCGGATCGACGGGACCGGTCAGCCCTGGTCGTCGTCCAGGTAGGACCAGCGACCGTCCTCGCGGACGAAGCGGCTGCGTTCGGTCAGCGTGCCCGTTTCGCGGCCCTCCCGGTAGTGGGCCCGGAACCCAACCGTGCCGGTGCTGTCGAAGAGGCCACCCCGGTCGGTGTCGAGGACCTCCAGCCCGGTCCAGCGCTGGGCGGGATCGAGGTGCAGCCGGGGCGGCCGGGTGCGGGTGTGCCAGCTGCGCAGCAGGTACTCCGGGTCACCGACGGCGAAGGCGGCGTACCGGGAACGCATCAGCGCCTCGGCGGTCGGCGCCTCGGCCTCGCCCCGGTGCAGCCGACCGCAGCAGTCCGGGTACGGCAGACCCTGTCCGCACGGGCACGTCCCGGTCACCTCGGTTCGCCGGGCCGGCCGTCTGTCACGCTTGGCCATTGCGTCATCCTCCACGGTCCGGGCGTCGCCCCCGTCCGCCGGGGGGCGACCGGCTCACGCTGTCCTGCTGGCGAAGACGACGACGTTGTCCGTGTAGTCGCCGCTGCCCCGGTCGAAGCGGCCGCCGCAGGTGATCAGGCGAAGACCGGCCACGGCGGCCGGGGCGTAGACCAGGTCGGTGGGGAACCGATCCTTCGGGTACGCCTCGACGCCCTCTACGGCGAAGCGCACCATACTGGCGTCGTCGCGGGTGATCTGGACGGTGTCGCCGGGACGTAACCGTCCCAGGTCGAAGAAGACGGCCGGACCGTCGCCCGAGTCCACGTGGCCCACCAGGACCGCGTTACCTGTCTCTCCGGGGCTGACCCCGGGCCGGTACCAACCCGCGACGGCGGGCTGGTCCAGCGGTGGCACCTCAAGCGTCCCGGCACCATCGGCGGCGACGGGCACGAGCGGTGCGCGGACGCCGATGGCCGGAATGCGTACCTCGACGGGGATGGCGCGGGCAAGAGGTGGCAGGCTTGCCGCGGTGCTCGCCCGGTGCTCGTCGCCGCTGGGCTGCGGCGGCCGGGCCGGCAGGTCCGCGAGCCCCTGGCCGACCAGCGCGAGGCCGGCCGCCGCGAGCAGCGCGACGAGGATCCGGCCCAGGTGGTACGCCCGCACGGGAACCTCCGTTCGCCGGTACCCGGCGGTTGAGCGGTCTTGGCTCTGCCCGCCGGTGTCCGGCTGTTGGGTGACCTGGGCGCTTCGACTGGTCGGTCTCCTCGTGGCCCCCGTACCCGCGGCCGGGCCATCTCGGGTGCCCGCGCCGTGGAGCACGGCACGGGCACCCGTTCGCACGATGACTGGATCGCCTGAGTGGTGGCAGGTCAGAGCGTGGCGGCGGTGGCCGCGTGGCGACGACGCCGGCCCATGATCAGGGCACCGCCGAGTGCCGTGGCGAGCAGGGTGGCTCCGGTGGCGAGGGTTCCGACGCCGTCGTTGCCGTCGCGGCCTCCGGCCGCTGCGCCACCGATCGGGGTGACCGTGAAGGTCGTGCTGCCGTCGGGCGTGCCGTCGCCGCAGGTGGCTGCCACCGTGTAGGTGCCCAGGGTGAATCCGGCGGTGAACAACTCGGCGCTTAGCCCGCCACCGGCAGCGGCGGTGGTGGAGCGGACATTCTGGTCGCGGTCGGGTCCGGTCACGCGGAACAGCGCGTCGCCGGAGTTCGGGTTGCAGGTGGTGGCGGTGAGCACGACGGTTCCACCGACCGGTGTGGTCGACGGAGACACGGTGGTGTCGGCCAGCGCGGTGCCCGGCAGCAGTAGGGCGCCGAGGGCAATGCTGCCCGCTGCGGGTACGAGAACTCTGATTGCCTTCATACGCGTCTTCCCTCACTTTTCGTCCGCTGACTGCGTGGGACGTCGTTCGGGTGGCCAACTCCGTGACTAGCACCGGTGTGCCCAACACTAGGTGGGGTTGGAACCCGATCCGGTGAAAACGAGAAATCCTCGTTGCCGTCCCATGTTCACCCGCGAGGCGGAGGCGTCGTTCAAGGGCCGGGCATGGGGTCGGCGGGTGTGGCATCCCACCGGTGGCGGTCTGGTCGCCCTGTCCCGGCTGCGCGGATGGCGACGTCGACGCGGATCCGGGCGCGATGTCCGGTACCGCCCGTCGACGGCCGGACCGATTGGTGCGGATGTCCGTCTGGGGCGGGCGGCCGGGCGGAATCGGTCAGGGGGTGGAGGCGTTACACCTGACAGCCGAGCAGGGCCGGTCTTCGCACCCCGGCGGACGCTGGCCCCGGGCCGGTCTCGTGGAATGTAGGTGGCCGGTCGGTGGTTGTACCTGGTTCCGGCGGCGTGAAGTGGTTCCCCTTCGGTGCCCCGGGCGTCTTCTTCCTTGAGATCGGTGAGTGCCTGTCGGTGCTTGCGCGCGTGTCGGCCCCCCGCTTCTGGTCGGTGTGTGCGCCAACCCCCGAATGGAGCTTCGATCATGAACTTGATGCTGCGTAAGAGCGTTCTTGGTGTTGCTGGTCTGGTGTTCGCCGGTGGCATGTTCGCCGGTCCGGTGGCGTCGTTCGCTGACAGTGGCCCGGTGGCTGGTGAGTCGGTGGCGTCGGTGGCGGTGCGGGCCGACAAGCCGGACATGGGCAGGCTGGTCCCGCATGGTGTGCAGGGTGAGCAGTCGCGGATCGACCTTGGTGACGAGCAGGTCGCGAATGTGAGGGCGATCGTGGCGGCGACGAAGAAGGCCGGCATGGACGAGCGTGCCGCGGTGGTGGCGATCGGTACCGCCCTGCAGGAGTCGAAGTTGGAGAACCTGGGTCATCTCGGTGACCGTAACGACCATGACTCGCAGGGCTTGTTCCAGCAGCGGCCGACGTCGGGGTGGGGCACGGTGGAGCAGATCACCGATCCCGAGTACGCCACGCTGGCGTTCCTGAAGGGTTTGGAGCAGGTTGATGGTTGGCGGGACATGCCGTTGACGGTGGCGGCGCAGACGGTGCAGGTGTCGGCGTACCCGGATCACTACGCCCAGTGGGAGCAGCAGGCCGCCGACCTCGTCGCCGAGCACTGGAACAGCTGACCCGAGCACCCCGCCCAACAGACACCGCTGGCCGGCACCCACGAGTGCCGGCCAACGGCGTCCCCCGCCCCCGGCGTCGGCAGCCGGTCGGGCTCCTGTTGTTCTGTTGTTGAGCAGGGGCCCCTCCCATATCCGAGGCGTCAACATGGGCCTCCTTCTGGCGGGTAGCGTGATCGGGTGAGTTCCGTGCCGGTCGACGTCGACCTCGCCCTGGTCGGCGGGGGCGGTGCCGCCTCACTCGTGCTGGCCGCACTGGACCGGCACGGTGTCCGTGACCTGCGGATCGCCGTCGTCGATCCGGTGCGTCGACGTGGCCAGGACCGGACGTGGGCCTTCTGGGGTCATCCGGGCAACGACCTGGACGATCTGCTCAGTGTCAGCTGGTCGCAGGTCGAGGTGATCACTCCGGGCGTGCACCGGGCGCTGCAACTCGCACCGCTGCGGTACGCGATGCTGCGCTCCGGCCCGATCTACGACCGGGCCGCCGAGGCGGAGCGGCGCCTCGGCGTGCGGCGGATCGCCGCCGCCGCCGAGGCTCTCGATGACGACGGTGCGCGCGTGCTGGTGCGTACCGGTGCCGACCGGCCGGTGCTGCGGGCCCGCTGGGTGCTGGATTCCCGGCCGCGACCACCGCGCCGAGCCGGGCGCACGAACTGGTTGCAGCACTTCCGGGGCTGGTGGCTGACCGCCGACCGTGCCGTCTTCGACCCGGGCCGGGCGGTCCTGATGGATTTCCGCACCCCGCAGCCAGCCAGAGGTGTGTCGTTCGGCTACGTGCTGCCGGTCGACAGCCGGTACGCGCTGGTCGAGTACACCGAGTTCTCACCGAACCTGCTCACCGGGGCGGCGTACGACGCGGCGCTGGCCGGATACCGGGACCTGCTCGGTCTCGACCCGACCCGGCTCACCGTCACCGAGGTCGAGAACGGTGTCATCCCGATGACCGATGGCCCTTTCGCGGCCCGTCCCTCACCTCGGGTGGTACGCCTCGGCACGGCCGGCGGTGCGACTCGCCCGTCGACCGGCTTCACCTTCTCTGCGATGCACCGTCAGGCCGAGCAGGTGGCCCGGGCGGTGGCTGCCGGCCGGCCGCCGGTGCCGTCGTCCGCGTATCCCCGCCGGCACCGATGGATGGACGCGGTCGCGTTGCGGGCGCTGGACCGTGGCCTGGTCGACGGCCCGGAGTTCTTCGTCCGGCTGTTCGACCGTAATCCGGCGCAGCGGGTGCTGCGCTTTCTCGACGGTCAGACCACCGTGGCCGAGGACCTGGCGGTGATGCGCTCCACCCGGCTGCGACCGATGCTCACCGCCACCGTGGCGGACGGCGCCGGCCGGCTACGCGATCGGCTCGCCCCGTCGCAGCGCCCGAACTGGGCGGCGCCGCCTCCCGTCGTCGGTGCCGACCGTCCGGCTGCCGACGGCGGCCGAGAATGGCGCCTGCCACGACCGCCGGTCGCGTGACACCGCCGGGGAACTCCTCGGCGAGGCTTCGGTAGATTTGCCCCCATGGTGGACGAGGCTGCTGGCCGGGTGGTGCGGATCTGGACCGACGGCGCGTGTAGCGGCAATCCTGGCCCGGGTGGCTGGGGTGCCGTGCTGCGCTACGGCTCTCACGAGCGTGAACTCTGCGGCGGTGAGGCGGACCCGACCACCAACAACCGGATGGAGTTGACCGCCGCCATCGAGGCGCTGGAGAGCCTTTCCCGGCCGGCCACGGTGGAGCTGTACACCGACAGCACGTATGTGCGTAACGGCATCACCAGTTGGCTGGCGTCCTGGAAACGCAATGGTTGGCGGACCGCCGCCAGGCAGCCGGTGAAGAACGCGGACCTGTGGCAGCGGCTGGAGACGGCCGGTACCCGGCACCGGATCACCTGGCTGTGGGTGAAGGGGCACAACGGGCACCCGGAGAACGAGCGTGCCGACGCGCTCGCCAACCAGGGGATGACCGAGGCCCGGGCCGGCACATCGGCCCGCCGCTGACCGCCGGGCCGATGCCGAGCATGGACACGACGGGGCGGCTCCCGGGGCCGGTGATCCGGCCGTACCGGGACGAGGATCACGACGAGGTGTACGACATCTGCGTGCGTACGGCCGCCGCTGGCGACGACGCCCGGCCCGGCGACACCGCGGGTCCGGACGTCCACGTGGGAGCGCGGTTGGCAGGGCCGGCGTCAGCGGTGGCGGGCGAGCGGTAGGTCGGACCAGTGGGTCGGCCGGACGATCCGCGCCGGTAGACGGGTCTGCCGGTCACCGCGGGCCGCCTCGACCTGCGACTGGTGCAGGAAGAGCGCGGCGGTCAGGTCGGCGCCGCGCACGTCGGCCGCGCGCAGGTCCGCGCCGGTCAGGTCGGCTCGGGTCAGGTCGACGCCGCGCAGGTCGGCCCCGACCAGCAGCGCGCCCCGCAGGTTCGCCCCACGCAGCGCGGTGCGGCGCAGGTCGCGGCCGACCAGTGCGGCACCGCGGTGGTCGGCACCGGCGCCATCGCTTTCGCGGGCCAGCTGCGCGGCACGCGCCAACAGCGGGTTGACCTTTCCCCGGTAGGCGTCGACGTCGAGGGTCAGCAGCGCCTGCGGGTCACCGGAGGCAATTCGGTCGGTCTCGGCGATCGCGGCGGACAACTGTTCGCGCAGCCCGGCCGGCGGTCGTAGCGCCAGCGCCTCGGTGAGGTACCACAGCAGCTCGTGCAGCGGACGCATGACCGCGAAGACGTCGAACATCTGCCGGGCGGTCCGGGGCGCGGCACGCCAGTCCCGCCCGCCGAAGGTGACCTGGGCGACCCGCTGGCCCGCTCCAAAGCAGTCGAAGACGGTGCAGCCGGGGAAACCTCGTTCGCGTAGCTCGGTGTGGATGCCGCAGGCAAAGTCGGTGCGCAGGTTACGGCAGGGGCGGCCGGCGGGCTTGTCGATCGCGAAGTCGGCCGACGCGGCGAAGGCGGGGGCCACACAGCAGAGGCCGAAACATCGGGCGCAGTCGGCGCGCAGCTCGCCGCCCGCCACTTCGCCCTCCGCCACGTCCCCCCCTCGACTCCGACTCCGACCGCCCATTGTCCTCCGCCCCCGCTGACCGTCCCGAACCGGGTCCCTGCCGATCTGTGTGCCTAGCGGCTCTTGGGGAGAAGGACAAATGCGAGCTCGACGAGCCGAGGTACGGCCGAGCCGGCCCGCCGGTCGATGTTCTGTGCAACAGGCATATTGCCTCTGGAGACTGCCTCTGACATATTCCACCCTGGACGCTGCCAGCGACGGTCGCCAATCCGGGTGCCGCGCTGCGGTGACGCCGTCCTGCCGGAGGGACCCTCGTGAAGCGTAGACGTCGCCATCTGCTCGTAGGTCTGGCCGTCGGTGCCCTTGTGGCGTCGACCGGTCTCGTCGGAATCCACTATGCCGGCGCCGAGGTGCCGGTGCCCGTCGCGGTCGGCGGCGAGATGCCCAACGCGCTCGGCACCCACCTGGAGCGGCTGCGCCGAGCCGTCCCCGGCGACGGCGGCATGTCGCCCGACGGGCCGGGCGGCGCCGCGCAACAGGCGTTCCTGGAACGCGCCTACCCCGCCGACGCCATCACCGTCGCCCAACAGGACCGGTCGAGGGCGGCCTACACGGCGGCCGACCGGCGATTCAAGGGCAGCAGCCAGTGGACCAACGTCGGTCCCAGCGAGGCGCTCTACCCGTTCACCGAGTACCGCAACGCCTTCAACTACGTGCCCAACGAGTACGTCGCCGGCGGCCGGGTCACCTCCATCGACATCAGCCCGGACTGCAACAAGCTGCTCTGCCGGGCGTACGTCACCCCGGCCGGTGGTGGCGTCTGGGGCACCCTGAACATCCTCGCCGCCACGCCCAAGTGGTTCTACCTCGGCGGCCCGCTGGGCATCAACGCCGCCGGCGCGGTGACGATCGACCGCAACGACCGGACCGGCCTGACCATCTACGTCGGCACCGGCGAGGCCAACACCTGCGGCTCCGGCTGCGTGGCCGGCGTCGGCCTGTACCGGTCGACCAACGGCGGCCTGACCTGGTCCGGCCCGCTCGGCAAGAACGTTCTCGCGGGCAAGGGCATCGGTGAGATCACCATCAAACCCGGTGACCCGAAGACGCTCTACGTGGCCACCACCACAGCCCTGCGCGGCATGTCCAGCTCCTGCTGCACAGGCGTGACCCGACCGGTGCCGGACGCCGAGAAGTGGGGGCTGTACAAGTCCACCAACGGCGGCAAGAGCTGGAAGTTCATCCACAACGGCTCGGCCGACGCCACGACCTGCACCGGCAGCGCCGCCGAGTACAACAACACGGCAAGTTGCTCACCGCGCGGGGTACGCCAGGTCAAGCTCGACCCGCGCAACGCCAACATCGTCTACGCCTCCTCGTACGGCCGGGGTGTGTGGCGTTCGTCGGATGCCGGCGCGACCTGGACGCAGATCAAGCCGTCGCTCAACGCCGCGATGTTCCAGACCCGGGCGGCGATCGACGTGACCGCGCTGCCGGGCGGCAAAACCCGGATGTACGTCTACGAGGGCAACACCGGCAACCCGTACTCGCGGCTGTTCCGCAGCGACGACGTCGCCGCCGGTGGGCCCACCTTCACCGACCTGACCAGCTCCAACCCGGCCGACCCGGGCTACGCCACCTACAACCAGTGCACCGGCCAGTGCTGGTACGACGTGTTCGTGCACACCCCCGAGGGGCACCCGGACATGGTCTACACCGGCGGCTCCTACTCCTACGGCGAGACGGTGGCCAACAAGCGGGCCGTCGTCCTGTCCACCGACGCCGGGGTCAGCGGCACCGACATGACCTACGACGGCACCGACGCGCTGCACCCCAACGGCCTGCACCCCGACCAGCACGACCTGGTCACCAACCCCCGCAACCCGTACCAGTTCTTCGAGGCCAGCGACGGCGGCGTGATGCGCTCCAGCGGCCAGTTCGTCGACCGGTCCGCCTGGTGCGACGACCCGGACCGCAGGCTGACCACCCAGGCGCGGCTGGACCGCTGCCGGCAGATGCTGTCGAAGATCCCCACCAAGCTGGAGGGGGTGAACAAGGGCATGAACACCCTGCAGTTCATCAGCCTCTCGGTCAGCCCGCACGACGTGGACCTGCTGCAGGGCGGCACCCAGGACAACGGTACCTGGGAGAACAACGGGCAGCGTCAGCGCTGGGTCAACACGATGATCGGTGACGGTGGCGCCTCCGGCTGGGACGTCGCCCGGCCCGACTTCCGGTTCCACACCTACTACGACGTCTCGCCGGAGGTGAGCTTCGCCGAGGGCGACATCGCCAGCTGGATCTGGACCGCCGACCCGATCTACGGCCAGCCGGGCAGCCTGTTCTACGCCCCGGTGATCAGCGACCCCAAGGTCAGCGGCACCATGTTCGCCGGCACCGGCCTGTCGGCGTACCGCACCAAGACCTTCGGGCTGGGCGACCGCAGCCTGGAAGAGGCGAACCGGATCTGCAACTCCTGGACGGGCACCTACGAGGAGGACTGCGGCGACTGGGAGCCGATGGGCACCACGAACCTGACCGGCGCCGGGTGGGGCGACCGGGCCGGCGGTGCGGTCTCGGTGATCCAGCGGGTCGACTCCGACAGCTCCACCGCCTGGGCGGCCACCAGCACCGGCCGGGTCTTCGTGACCCGTAACGCCGACGCCGAGCCGGCCGCCGCGGTGAGCTGGACCCGGATCGACACCGCCGCCACACCGAACCGCTTCGTCACCAGCATCCACATCGATCCGGCCGACCCGGTGCGGGCGTGGATCTCCTACAGCGGTTACGGCTCGAACACCCCGACCACGCTGGGGCACGCGTTCGAGGTGAAGGCCACGGGCAGCGCGGCCACCTGGACCGACCGGTCGTACGACTTCGGCGACCAGCCGATCACCGACCTGGTCCGCGACGACGTCACCGGCGACCTGTACGCCTCCACCGACTTCGGCGTACTGCTGCTGCCCAAGGGCAGGACCTCGTGGACCAAGGCGGCCGGCCGGATGCCGAACGTCGAGGTGGCCGGGCTGACCATCGTGCCGGGTGAGCGGATCCTCTACGCCGCCTCGCACGGTCTGGGTGCCTGGAAGCTCAACCTGAGGTAAGGGACACCACCATCGCCAACCTGTCGGTGAGGGGCCGCATCCGCGGCCCCTCACCGCTGCCCGAGCGGGCCGCCCGGCTGGGGCGTACGCTCGGCGCGGCCTTCGTCATCCTGGTCTTCGTGCCGCCGCTGCTGCTGCTGGTCGCGGGCTCCCTCACCGAGCCCGGACTGCCGCCCGCGCCCACGCCGCAACTGGTGCCCGACCCGCTGTCCACCACCGGCTACGAGCGCGCCCTCGACCTCGGCGGACTGCTGCGCGCCTCGCTCAACTCGGTGCTGGTCGCGGTCGCCGCGGTGCCGCTGAGTGTGCTGGTCGCCTCGCTGGCCGGCTTCGCGCTGGCCCGAATCGCCCCGCGCGTCTCCGCCGTCGTGGTGGCCGCCTCCCTGGTCGCGCTCATGGTGCCGGCGACCGCGCTGCTCGTGCCGCGTTTCGCGATCTTCCGTCTGCTCGGCCTGACCGACACCCTCGTACCCCTGATCGCCCCGGCGCTACTGGGCACCTCGCCGCTCTACGTCCTGGTCTACTACCTGGCATTCCGGGCACTGCCGGCCGAACTCTACGACGCCTGCCTGGTGGAGGACCTGTCGCCGCTGCGCACCTGGTGGCGGGTCGCGCTGCCGCTGGTACGGCCGGTGACGGCCGGCCTGACCGCGCTCACCTTCGTGCTGACCTGGTCGAACTTCCTCGATCCGTTGATCTACGTGTACGACCGGAACCTGTTCACCCTGCCGCTCGCGCTGCGGTCACTGTCGCTGCTCGACCCCACCAACTTCCCTGTCTTCCTGGCCGGGGCGGTGATCGCCACCGTACCCGCGCTGGTGGTCTTCGCTCTGGCCCAGCGGCGTTTCCTGAACCACGACGACTGATCCGAGGGATGACCATCGTGAGACCGAGACTCCTGTTAGCCCTCGCGCTCTGCGCGGCGCTGGCCGTCACCGGCTGCGGCTCCGGCGGCGGCCCGTCGACCGGCGACCCGGTCAAGCTGCTGGTGTTCGGCGCACCGGAGGAGTTGGGCGCCTACCGCACGTTGATCGAGGCGTACCAGGAGGCCCGGCCCGGCGAGCGGATCCAACTGATCGAGGCCAGCGACCGCAAGGACCTGCTGGCCCGCCTGGCCACCTCGGTCGCCGGGGGAGCGCCACCGGACGTCTTCCTGATGAACTACCGCTTCTACGGGCAGTTCGCGGCCAAGGGCGTGGTCGAGCCGCTGGACGAGCGGATCGCCGCCTCGTCGGTCCTCGACCCGGCCGACTACTACCCGGTGGCGATGGAGGCGTTCAGGTGGGACGGCGCCCAGCTGTGCCTGCCGCAGAACGTGTCCAGCCTCGCCGTCTATTACAACCGCACCCTGTTCACAAAGTTCGGTGTGCCCGAGCCGACGGCCGGCTGGACCTGGAACGACCTGCTCGGCACCGCCACCCTGATGACCCGCGACGACCGGGGTCTGGTCATCAAGGGCACCGAGGCCGAGGGTGCCGCCCGGTTGCCCGCCGTGCACGGGCTCGGGGTGGAACCGTCCATCATCCGGCTCGCCCCGCTGGTCTGGTCCAACGGCGGTGAGATCGTCGACGACCCGCAGCGGCCGACCCGGCTGGCGCTGGAGAGCCCGGCGGCCCGGGAGGCGCTGCGCAACCTGATCGACCTGCGGCTGGCGTACGGGGTGGTGCCGAGCGACGCGGAGGTGGAGGCCGAGGACGACGAGTCCCGTTTCCTCAACGGTCGACTCGCGATGCTGCTCACCTCCCGTCGGGCCACCACCAACTTCCGCACCATCACCGGCTTCGAGTGGGACGTGGCGCCGTTGCCGGTCTACCGGCAGCAGGTCGGGGTGCTGCACTCCGACGCGTACTGCATGACCCGGGGATCGAAGAACAAGGACGCCGCCTGGCGGTTCATGGAGTACGCGATGGACGAGGCGGGGCAGCGGATCATCGCCGCGACCGGGCGTACGGTGCCCTCGCACGTGGAGGTGTCCCGCTCACCGGCGTTCCTGGACCCGGACCGGCCGCCCCGCAACTCTCAGGTCTTCCTCGACGCCATCCCCACCGTCCGGGCCCTGCCGACCGTCTCCACCTGGCCAGAGATCGAGGACCTCAGCTACGGCATCCTGGAAAATGCCGTGCACCGCGGCGACAAGCTCGACGACGTCATCCGCGAGCTGGACGCCAAGAGCCGGCCGATCTTCGCTCGCGGGGAGGACGGGTGAGTGGCCTGCTCCTGGACGGTGTCAGCGCGGCGTACGGTGGCACCACCGTGCTGCACGAGGTGGACCTGACCGTCTCCCGCGGTGAACTGCTGGTGGTGCTCGGGCCCTCCGGCGCCGGCAAGTCGACGGTGCTGCGCGTGGTCGCCGGGCTGGAACCGGTCACCGCCGGGCGGGTGCACATCGCCGGCCGGGACGTCACCGGCCAGCGGCCGGGTCTGCGCAACGTGTCGATGGTCTTTCAGTCGTACGCGTTGTTTCCGCACCTGACCGTGGTGGAGAACATCGCCTTCGGTCTTGAGGTGCGCGACACCCCGCGCGGCGAGGCCCGCCAGCGGGCGCGGGCGGCGGCCGAGACGGTGGGCTGCGCCGGGCTGCTGGACCGCCGGCCGGGGCAGCTCTCCGGCGGCGAACGCCAGCGGGTGGCCCTGGCGCGGGCGCTGGTCCGGGAACCGGACGTCTTCCTGCTCGACGAGCCGCTGTCAAACCTGGACCTTACGCTGCGTGCGGAGATGCGGGCCGAGCTGCGGGCCCTGCACGACCGGATCGGCGCGACCATGGTGCACGTCACCCACGACCAGACCGAGGCGCTGGTGCTCGCCGACCGGATCGCGGTGCTACGGGACGGCCGGGTCGAGCAGGTCGGTACCCCGGAGGAGATCTGGCGTACCCCGGCGAGCACCTTCGTGGCCCGTTTCGTTGGCTCGCCGGCGATGAATCTGTTGCCGGCCGACGGCCCGATGCGGCCCAGTGGGGACGTGCCGGCGATGCCGGACGGGCCGCTGGAGATCGGTTTCCGCCCCGAGGCGGTCGTCCTCGACTCTGCCGAGGGCACGCCTGCCACCGTCGACCGGGTCGAGGTGATCGGCGAGGACGCCTACGCCTACCTGAGCCTGGCCGCCGGGCAGCCGGTGGTCGCCCGGGTGCCGGCCGTCCGTCGACCGCAGCGGGGCGCGACGGTACGCCTCCATGTGCGCTGGGCGGACACGCACGTGTTCCAGGTCGGTTCCGGCCTCCGGTGTGGCCCGTGAGTCGACCGGACACCCGTTCGCGGCGGCAGTTGGCGTTGATGCTGACGCCGTACCTGGTCGGTCTGGTGGTGCTGGTGCTGCTGCCGGCGCTGGTCACGCTGGGCATGGCGTTCACCGACTACGACCTGCTGCGTGCGCCGTCCTGGGTCGGGTCGGACAACTTCACCGCCCTGGTCGACGATCCGATCTTCCGGGTCGCGCTGCTGAACTCGGTGGTGTTCGCGCTGGTGGCGGTGCCGTTGCGGGTGTTGATGGCGCTGGGCCTGGCGCTGCTGCTGCACCGCCGTGCTCCCGGCGTCGGCACCGCCCGCACCGTGGCGCTGTTGCCCACCGCGGTGCCGGAGATCGCCTACGGCCTGCTCTGGTTGTGGCTGTTCAACCCGTTGTACGGGCCGATCAACCAGTTGCTGCGGGTCGGCGGTGAGCACGGGCTGACCGCGCTGGGGCGTACCCCGCCGCAGTGGTTGACGGATCCGACCAGCGCTCGCGCGGGGATCATCCTGATGAGCCTGTTCACCGTGGGGGAGACCTTCGTGGTGCTGCTGGCCGCCCGGCGGGCACTGCCCCGCGACGTGTACGAGATGGCCGCCGTCGAGGACGCCACCGGCTGGGACGTGTTCCGCCGGATCACCCTGCCGCTGATGGCGCCGGTGCTGACCCTGCTGGCGGTGCGCGACGCCGTCGCCAGCCTGCACTTCACCTTCGTGCCGGCGTTCGTGGTGACCGACGGCGGCCCGCCGCCGTACGCCACGACCTATCTGTCGCTGTTCGTCTACCAGACCGGTTTCGAGTACCTGCGGTACGGCTACGCGGCCGCGGCGACCCTGGTGATGATGCTCCTGACTCTCGCGGCGGTGTTGGCGCAGTGGCGTCTGATCCGTCGATATCGCCGCTTCTACCAGCTGTGACGGCGTCGGCCCGGCGCAGGTGCGGAAAGAGCGACCGGTCCTCGATGATGTGGTGGGTGGTCACCACTCGGCACGTCGGGTCGGACTTCCTGCACCTCGACATCGGCCAGGCACCGGCGGGTGGCCGGGCCGCCTGGCTCGCCGACCGGCTGCGTCTGGCGATCGCCGGTGGCGTGGTGCCGGTCGGCTCCCGACTGCCCGCCACCCGGGTACTCGCCGCCGACCTGGGGGTCTCGCGGGGCATGGTGGTCGAGGCGTACCAGCGGCTCATGGAGGACGGGCACGTGGCGGGCCGGGGCCGCGGCGGCACCGTGGTCGTCGCTCTCCCCGTGGCGGCGGCAACCACGGCCGTGCCGTCCGACGCCGCCACCGCCCCGGATCCGGCCGGCCTGTTCGCGTCGGTGCCCGGCCCGGACATCTTCGACGCCGTACGCACCATCCGAGCGCGGATCGACCTGACGCCCGGCGTACCCGACCTGGCGGCGTTTCCCCGCACGGCCTGGCTGCGCGCCGAGCGGGCCGTGTTGGGGCGGCTGGCGGCATCGAATCTCGGCTACGGCGACCCGCGTGGGACGCCGACGTTACGCCGGGCCGTCGCCGGGTGGCTGGCCCGCAACCGGGGAATCAGCGTCGACCCGGCCGAGGTGATCATTACGACGGGGGTGTCGCAGGCGCTCGGCCTGCTCGCCCAGGCGCTGCGCGAGGAGGGCATCACCGCCCTCGGCGTGGAGGAGCCCGGGTCGCTCGGCGTCCGCCAGCATCTCGACAACTGGCGGCTCGACACCGTGCCGATCCCGGTGGACGCGGCGGGCGTGCGGGTAGACGTGCTGGCGGCCAGCGAGGTGTCGGTTGTCATGCTCACCCCGGCGCACCAGTTCCCGACCGGTGTGGTGCTCGACGGCGAGCGGCGTCGACAGCTCGCCGAATGGGCGCGGGCGGGCGGCCTGGTCATCGAGGACGACTACGACGCCGAACACCGCTACGACCGCCCGCCGGTGCCCGCGCTGCGGGGAACCATGTCCGAGCAGGTCTGCTACACCGGCAGCGTGTCGAAGCTGCTCGCCCCGGCGCTGCGGATCGGTTGGCTGCTGGTACCTGACCGGTACCGGGAGGCGGTGGTGGCCGCCAAACGCAACGCCGACCTGGGCAACGCCGTCCTGCCACAACTGGTCCTCGCCGAGCTGATCACCTCCGGGACGCTGGAACGGCAGCTGCGGCAGCTGCGGCGACGGCACGTGCACCGACGGGACGCGATGACCGCCGCCCTGGCACGGCACCTGCCCGGCGCCACCGTGCACGGCGCGGCGGCCGGGCTGCACCTGACGGTCACCCTGGACGACGACGTTGGCGACACGGAGTTGGCGGCGGCGGCGCTGACCCGAGGGGTGAAGGTGCAGCCGCTGTCCTGGCACTGCCAACGGCCATACCAGCCGGGCCTGGTGCTGGGCTATGCGGCCAACGCCGCCTCGGCCATCGACGAGGGCATCGCGATCGTCGCCGCCGCTGCCACCGCGCTGCGGTGATCGGCAACGAGTGGCGTCGAGGCTGTTCAGGCACGAGAGACGCCGAATCGACGGCCGATCCGCCCGTCAGCCCAGATGCCGCTGCGGGAAGCGGGCCCCGTTCAGGCCGGCGTCGGCGGCCTGCCGGCCGTCGTCGTCGCCCGCCGCCTCGCAGATCACCGCCGCATCCGCCCAGTGTCGGCGGGCCTCGGCGGCGTCGCCCAGCGCCGCCGCCGCGTCGCCCAGGTGGAGCAGTGTTCGTCCCAGCCCGGCATCGGGGCGAGCGCCCTCGCGTAACCGCCGGCTCTCGGAGAGCAGCGTGTACGCCTGTCGGGCCTGACCCGGCGTCGTACCCAGCAGCGTCGCTCCCGCATTGAGCAGCGCCACCGCCCGGTTGGTCGGATCGCCCACGGACTCGTACTCGCGCAACGCCGCCCGCCGCGCCTGCGCCGCGTCGAGGTGCTCGCCCATCGCCGAGTGCACCAGTACGAGGTTGGTCAGCGCCGCCGCGTGGCCGCGCGAGTTACCGAGCGAGCGGAACGTGTTGGCGGCACGGACCAGCAGGTCGTGGGCGGCCTCCAGCTCGCACCGCGCGAGCCTGGCCGCACCCAGCCCCAGGTCGCTGAGCGCCTGCCCGGCCCGGTCGGCGCCCGCGCGGTGCCGGCGGGACAGCTCCAGATGTTCCACCGCCTCCGCTGTCCGGCCAAGGTCGAGCATGGCCAGGCCCAGGTTCATCCGTGCCTGGGCGGTGCCCCGGCGGCCCCGCCCGGCCACCGCGAGGCTCAGCGCGGCCACCGCACCGTACGGGTCGTGCCGGCGGCGGCGCAGCACCCCCAGCTCGTTGTGCGCCCAACCGGCGATCTCCGGTCGGTCCTGGGAGGTCGGGTTGGCCAGCACGGTCCGGCACACCTCCTCCCACTCGCCCAGCCGCTCGGCGTGGGCGAGCCAGCCGCACAGCGCCACAGCCAGCCGGAACCACCAGCCCCGCACCCGGCGCGGCAGCGTCTCCACGGCACCGGCCGGCACCTTCACCACCGCCAGCAGCAACTCCTGGTGGAGATCGAACCAGCCGTACGGGTCGTCGTCGGGCAGCCGGTGGTCCCGGTCCAGCGCCCCCGCGGCCACCGCCAGCCCGACGACGTGCTGTTCGGCCCGGCTGGTTAGGTGCCGAGTCAGTCGGGCCTGGGCGCTGACCCGGCGGTGCACCGGCTCGGCCTCCCGCAGGTGTACCCGGGCGTACGGGGCGAGCAGCGGCCGGACCTCGTACCGGTCGCCCGGTGCGCCGACCACGAAGGCCGCGTCGGCGAGTTCGTCGAGCAGCGCCGCGACCCGGTACGGCCGGCGGCGGGCGAGCGCGGCGATGGTCGCACGGTCCAGCGGCACCGGGCTGAGTGACAGCAGCCGCAACAGTCGGCGGGCCTCGCGGGTCAGTGCCTGGTAGGCGGTGTCCCGGGCGATGACCAGACCCGTCACCGGCGAGACGCCGGCCCGCTGGTGCGGGGGTGTGTCGGCGGCGCGGCGCAGCGCGTGCAGCACGTCGGTGTGCCGCCAGCCATGCTGGGCGGTGCGCCGCCCCAGCTCGGTCACCGCCCGCGGCTGCCGCCCGCAGGACTCCACGATGGCCCGTACCGCCGGGTCGGTGCGTGGGTCGGGCCGGCGGGACCGGACGACCGCCGTGGCGGCACCGGCGTCGGCGAACATCTCCACCGCGTCATCGACGTCCGGTTCGGCCAGCCAGTACGCGACCACCCCGTCGAGCGCGGCGAGCCGTCCGGTGCCGGCCAGCAACAACCGGCAGGTCCGGGCGGTCGGCGGCAGCAGCTGCCGGACCTGGGCCGGACTGTCCACGTTGTCGAGCACCAGCAGCACCTTGCGGCCGTCGAGTTGGCCGCGCAGCTCGTCCGCGGCGTCGGCGAGATCGTCTGGGCTGCCTGAGCGCGGCGCGACGGTGCCGAGGATGCGGGCCAGCGCGATCAGGACCTCCTGCGGCGAACGGGCCCGGCCACCGCGCCGCAGGTCAAGGTAGTACTGCCCGTCGGGGAAGTCGGTCCGGCTCAGGTTCGCCGCCTGGACCGCGCACCACGACGTGCCCACCGCGCGGCGACCCACCACCGCCACCGCATGTTCCGGAGCCAACATCGCCACCACGGCCTCCGCCTGCCCGCGCCGGCCGGTGAACCCGGCCGGCCAGGGCAGCGTGGGCGCGCTGCTGGTAGCCGGGGCCACACCGTCGTCGGTGGGCGACTGTTCCCGTTGGTGGCGGCGCCACTCCACCAGAAACGAGGCGGCCACCCCGATCACCGCCAGACCCAGGCTCGCCGAGCCGAGGACGGTGACGGAGAGCTCGGAGAGCAGGTTGCCGGTGACGTTGCCGAGCACGGCGCTGATCGCGGCGCCGGCCATCCCACCGACGGCGAGCAGCACGCTCAACGGACGCGGACGGCGGCTGCGCCGCCGCGGCGTCACCGCACGCCCCCGGCGACCAGCCCTGCGACGACCTGCCGGCGGGCCAGCACGAACACCAGGACGGGCAGGATCGAGGCGAGCACGCAACCGGCGGCGAGCGTGCCGCTGCCAGCGACGAAGCCACGCGTCTGCCCGGCGAGAAACAACCCGAGCGTGGCGGCGTCCGGGCCGCTGAACAGCAACCCCACCACGAGATCGTTCCAGACCTGCACGAACTCCAGTACGACCACCGCCACCACCGCGGTGCGGTTGTGCCGGGCCAGCCGGCGCAGCGTGCCCCACCACCGCCGGCCGTCGAACCGGGCACCGCGCACCTGCTCGGCCGGCAGATCGGCGAAGGAGTTTCGCAGCACCAGCACGGCGAACGGGACACCCAACGCGATGTGTACCAGAGCCGCCCCCCGAGCTGTGCCGGAGGAGAGCGCCAAGCCGAGCACCTCGTTGAGCGGACCGGCGATCACCTGGACCGGGACGACCACCGCGGCCATCAGCACCAGCCCGGTGGCCTGGGCGGCCGGCCCGGTCAGCCAGGCCAGCGGGTACGCGGCGAGCAGCGCGACACCGAGCACCACGGCGGTGACGAGGGTGGCGAGCACGAGCGTGAAGCCGAGGCTGCGCCACAGTTCCCCGCCGGTGAGCACGACCTCGTAGGAATCGGTACTCGGCGGACCGGACCACCAACTTCCGGTGGCCGCCCGTACCGGACTCTGCAACGAGGTGGCCGCCAGCACACCCAGCGGGAGCAACCAGGCCACGGCCGCGCCCGCAGCCAGCAGCCGGACCGTTCGCCGCGGCGGTGGTGCGCCGACGGCGGCACCGGCCGGCTGCTGGGGCGGCGGCCACGCCTGGCGGACGAACAGCGCCACCACAAGCATGCCGGCGGTCACCGCGACCAACCAGATCACCCCCAGGGCGGCGCCCTCACCGGTGGTCGTCGCGCCGGAGGTCTGCCAGATTCGCAGCGAGAGCACCGACGCCTCGTCGCGTACCGAGCCGGGCGTCATCACCAGGATCAGGTCGAAGGTGCGGCTGGTGCCGACCGCGACCAGGGCGAAGACCACCGCGACCGTACGCAGCAGCAGCGGCCGCCACTGCGCGTCCCAGAGCACGTCGCGGCGGGTACCGCCGTAGGCGCGTACCGCGTCGACGAGACCGGTCGGCAGCGCGTCGAGGGCGGCCCGGAACACCAGCATGGCCAGCCCGACCCAGGCCCACACGAACGCCGACATCACGGCCACCGTGACCAGGTCCGGCCCGAGCAGCTGCGGCACCTGCTCCGGTGGCCGTCCGGTGAGCCGGGCAAGGAGCAGGGTGGCCAGCCCGCGCTGCGGATCCGGGTCGTAGAGCAGTCGGAAGGTCACGCCGGTGACCACCAGCGGCAGCGCGGTCGGCACCACCAGAATGAACCGGACCAGCCAGCCCTCCTGGGAACGCCGGGAGGCCGCGGCGAGCAGGTAGCCCAGCACCGTCACCACCGTCGGAACGAGCAGCGCCCACAGCAGGGTGCGTCCCACCGTCGCACCGGTGCCCGGGGCGGAGAGGGCGGCGCGGTAGTGTTCCGCACCCACCCAGCGACCCTCGGTGGTGACGCTGGCCTGCGCCGTCCGCAGCACGGGCCAGGCCAGCAGCCCGCCGAGCAGCAGCACCGCCGGCGTCAGCAGCGCCCAGGTGATCCCGGCGGCGGGGTATGCCCGGCCGCGCCGGGGCGGCCCCACGTCGTCGAGCACCGCCAGTTCGCCGAGCAGCGGCGCCCGGCTCACCGCTCACCCCCCGTCGCCCGCGCCTCCTCGGCAAGCTGGCCGGTGGCCCGGTGGACCGCCACCTGAGCAGTCACCCCATCGGTCACATCCATGAAGAAGTCCTGCATGATCCGCCAGATCCCCACCCCGTCGGTGCCGGTGAAGGTTCCGGGCAGTCGGTCGGAGAGATCGAACTGCACCTTCTCGGCGGCGCGCAGCTCGGCGGCCAGTTGCCGGCGCAGCGGGTCGCGGTAGTTGGCCAGGGGCACGGCGAGGTTGGGGGAGAGGTACCCGCCGGCGTCCAGCCACGGCCGGAAGGCCGCCGCGTCGCTGAGCCAGCGCACCAACTCCACCCCGCCTGCTGATCCGGCGAACGCCACCGCCGCGTCCCCGCCGACGATCAGTGGCTGGCTGGCCGCCCGGCCGCCGGGAAACCTAAACGTGCTCAGTGGTTCGATGCCGCGACGGAACCGGGCGGCGACCGCGTCGACGAAGTCGGCCTCGAACGCCATGACCGCGTCGCGGTGGTGCACCACCTGGATGATCGACTCTTCGAACTGGGTCAGCAGGGCTCGCCGCCCGCCGCCCGGGAAGGCGCCGTCGACGCTCCACAGTTCGGCGAGTCGGTCCAGCGCGTACCCGACCGGCGGGTCCCGCCAGTCGGCCTCGCCCCGGGCCAGGGCCTCATACAGGTCAGCGGTGGCGACGTCGGCGAGCACGTTCTCGAACCAGTCGGTGAGAACCCAGCCGTCGGCGGCGCCGATCGCCAGTGGCGCCGGGCCAGCGCCCGCCCGGTGTCGTGCGCCGAGCTGGCGGGTCGCCGTGACCAGGGTGTCCCAGGTCCTCGGCGGCTCGGCCAGCATCGACGGGAAATGCCAGAAAAGCGACTTGTACGCCGCCTTCGTCCACACGCCGTAGCGGCGGCCGTCGACGCTGAGCAGATTGGTCATGCCGGCCGGCGCGGTGTAGTTGTCCGCAGGTGTCACCTCGCTGAGCCAGCCACGCCGGGCGTACTCGACGACCAGTCCCGGGCGGGGCAGGATCGCCACATCCGGGGTGGTGCCGGCGGACTGGCGAGCGACCAGGAACGCGTCGATGTCGTTGCCCACCCCGATCACCTGTACCGGCGTGGGGTAGTCGGCGACGACCTCACGGAACCTGGCCAGTTCGCCTCCGGCCCAGACCACCGCCACCTGCACCGACCGTTGTCCGCGTCCACAAGCACCGGCGCCGGCTGCGGCGACGGTGGCCGCCGCGGCGCGTAACAGGGTGCGGCGGCGGAGCCGGCGGGCTGTCACGGCCGCACCGCGCGGTCCGCCTCGACCCGGTTCGTCACGTCGGCCAGCACCTCGTCGTCGGCCGAGCAGAGCAGCACCGTCACGCCGGGGGAGTCCGGCGGGGACAACCGGCCGACCAGGTCACCCAGACGCACTCCGTCGACGGGGGCCGGCAGGTCGACCACCAGCACCTCGGGCAGGCAGGCCATGGCCCGGGCGAGGGCGACCCGGAATCGCTGCGACTCGGAGAGCAGATGCGGGCGCAGGCCGAGCGTCGGGGCGAGTTCGAGCCGGTCGACGAGGACCGCGGCCCAGTCGTCGGCGACGTCGCGTACCCGCTGGCGCCGACGCTGGCCGTAGGAGATGTTGCGTCCGACGGTGAGGTGGGGCAGCAGGGCGCTGCCGGCGGGGACGTAACCGATGCGGCGGCGCAGCGGCGGGAGGTCGGTGACGTCGCGGTCGCCGACCAGGATCCGGCCGGCGACCGGCGCGGACAGCCCGACCACCACCCGGGCCACGGCCGTGCCCAGGCGTGGCCCGGCGACCAGGGCCACCGTCGCGCCGACGGGAGCGTCGATCTCGAGTGGTGGGATGTCCGGCACGGCAACGAGTTCGTGCGTGCGTAACGTGACCATCACCTCCGGCGGCTGCCGTCGTCATTCCAGGGTGGCACAGCCCGGCTACCCGCGGTGTCCCCCCAGAGCGTCCATCTCGCCGGGCCAATCCCACCCAGACTCCCGCCGAGATCGCCCTGCTCGATGCGGCGGCGGCCCTCGTCGCCGGATAGGGTCCGGGGCACCACTGCGCGGGCGGGAGATCAGATGGACCACGTCGACGTGCTCATCGTGGGTGCCGGGCTGTCCGGCGTCGGCGCCGCCTGTCACCTGCGACGCCGCTGCCCCGACAAGACGTACGCGCTGTTCGAGGCCCGCGGCGCGGTCGGCGGCACCTGGGACCTCTTCCGTTACCCGGGCGTGCGCTCCGACTCCGACATGTTCACTCTCGGGTACTCGTTCGCGCCGTGGACCGCCCCGAAGGCGCTCGCCGACGGCGGGACGATCCGTGAGTACGTGCGCCGCACCGCCGACGAGCACGACGTGACCCGCCACATCCGGTTCCGGCACCGTGTCGTGCGGGCCGAGTGGGACGGCCGGCAGGCCCGCTGGACAGTGCACGCCCGGCGCGACGACACCGCCGACACCGTCGTTCTCACCTGCGCCTTCCTGTACGCCTGCACCGGCTACTACCGCTACGACACCGGCCACAGACCGCGCCTGCCCGGCCAGGAACGGTTCGCCGGACGGATGGTGCACCCGCAACACTGGCCGGCCGACCTGGACCTCACCGGTCGCCAGGTGGTGGTGATCGGCAGCGGTGCCACCGCCGTCACCCTGGTACCCGCGCTGGCCGGGCGGGCCGCCCGGGTGACCATGCTGCAACGCTCGCCCACGTACGTCCTGGCGCTGCCCTCGCGCGACGTGCTCGCCGACACGGTGCGGCGGCTGCTGCCGCCCCGCCTGGCGTACCCGGTGGTGCGGTGGAAGAACGTCCTGCTCGCCACCGCGACCTACCAGATCAGCCGGCGTGCGCCGAGGTTGGTACGGGGGCTGTTGCGCCGGGCCGTCACCCGGCGGCTGCCGGCCGGCTACGACGTCGACCGCCACTTCACGCCCCGCTACGACCCGTGGGACCAGCGACTGTGCGTGGTGCCCGACGGTGACCTGTTCGCCGCCCTGTCCGACGGGCGTGCCGAGGTGGTCACCGACACCATCGACACCTTCACCGGGCAGGCCGTGCGACTCGCCTCGGGCCGGGAACTGCCGGCCGACGTGGTCGTCACCGCGACCGGGCTGGAGCTGCTGGCGCTGGGCGGCCTGACGCTGCGGGTCGACGGCGTCGACGTCGACCCGGCGGGAACCGTCGCGTACAAGGGAATGATGCTCTCCGGGGTGCCGAACTTCGCCATGACCGTCGGGTACACCAACGCCTCCTGGACGCTCAAGGCCGACCTGGTGGCCGGCTACGTGTGCCGGCTGCTGCGGCACCTGGACCGCAGCGGCACCCAGGTCGTCACCCCGCTCGCCCCACCCGAGGGCCCGCGCACCCCGCTGATCGAGCTCAACTCCGGTTACGTGCGACGCGGAGTCGAGAAGCTGCCCCGCCAGGGGGATCGGACGCCCTGGCGGCTGCACCAGAACTACCTCCGTGACCTGCTGCTGATGCGGTACGGGCGACTCACCGACGCCGGCCTCCGGTTCGACCGGGCCGGCGCCGCCCGAACGAGCGCCGGCGACGCGTAGGTTCGGCCGCAGCCGGACCGACCGCCCGGAAGCGGCGCCGATCCGCCATCGCGGCGGTAGGTTCGCCAGCAGGGCGCGACCGTGGCCGCCGCCAGCGGCGCCGCGGCGCGGTGGTGCTGCGCGCCGGCGCGGAGTAGGAGGAGAACGTGAGCCAGCAGGTCAGGGGGGTCATCTCCCGCAGCAAGGGAGCGCCCGTCGAGGTCACCGAGATCGTGGTGCCCGATCCCGGCCCCGGCGAGGCGGTGGTCCGGGTGCAGTCCTGCGGGGTCTGCCACACCGACCTGCACTACCGCGAGGGCGGCATCAACGACGACTACCCGTTCCTACTCGGCCACGAGGCGGCCGGCATCGTCGAGCAGGTCGGCGCGGGGGTGGACGCGGTCGCGTCGGGCGACTTCGTGGTGCTCAACTGGCGCGCCGTCTGCGGGGTCTGCCGGGCCTGCCGGCGGGGCAGACCGTGGTACTGCTTCGACACCCACAACGCGGCCCGGAAGATGACCCTGACCGACGGCACCGAACTCTCCCCGGCACTGGGTATCGGCGCGTTCGCCGAGAAGACCCTCGTGCACGCCGGCCAGTGCACCAAAGTGGATCCGGCCGCCCGGCCGGCCGCCGTCGGACTGCTCGGCTGCGGGGTGATGGCCGGTCTCGGCGCCGCCATGAACACCGGCGGGGTGACCCGTGGCGACTCGGTGGCGGTGATCGGTTGCGGTGGTGTCGGCGACGCGGCGGTGGCCGGCGCGGCGCTCGCCGGGGCGACGACGATCATCGCGGTGGACACCGACTCCCGCAAGCTCGACTGGGCCCGTAGGTTCGGCGCCACCCACACGGTCAACGCCTCCGAGGCCGACCCGGTGGCCGAGATCCAGGCCGCCACCGGCGGCTTCGGCGCCGATGTGGTGATCGACGCGGTCGGTCGACCGGAGACCTGGAAGCAGGCGTTCTACGCCCGTGACCTGGCCGGCACCGTCGTGCTGGTCGGCGTACCGACGCCCGAGACGCGCGTGGAGCTGCCGCTGCTCGACGTCTTCGGCCGGGGCGGCGCGCTGAAGTCCAGCTGGTACGGCGACTGCCTGCCCAGCCGCGACTTCCCCATGCTCACCGAGCTCTACCTGCAGGGCCGGCTCGACCTGGACGCCTTCGTCACCGAGGAGATTCCGCTGGACGGCGTCGAGGAGGCGTTCGCCCGGATGCACGGCGGCGACGTGCTCCGCTCGGTGGTGGTCTTCTGATGCCCGCCCGGATCGACCACGCCGTCACCTCCGGCACCTTCTCCCTCGACGGCCAGACCTTCGACGTCGACAACAACGTCTGGGTGGTCGGCGACGACGCCGAGTGCGTCGTGATCGACGCCCCGCACGACCTCGACGCCATCCTCCAGCTGGTGGCCGGCCGCCGGGTGACCGCTATCGTCGCCACCCACGCCCACGACGACCACGTACGGGTCGCCCCGCAACTGTCCCGCGCCACCGGCGCTCCGGTGCTGCTACATCCCGCCGATCGGGTGCTGTGGGACATGGTGCATCCCGACGAGCCGCCGGGCGGGCAACTGGATGACGGCGAGGCCATCGAGGTGGGTGGCACCACGCTGACCGTGCTACACACCCCGGGGCACAGCCCCGGCGCATGCTGCCTGCACGCTCCCGCGCTCGACCTCGTCTTCACCGGCGACACCCTGTTCGCCGGCGGGCCGGGCGCCACCGGCCGCTCGTACAGCGACTTCGGCACCATCATCGAATCGATCCGCGACCGGCTGCTGACCTTGGCACCACAGACCGTGGTGCACACCGGTCACGGCGACAGCAGCACGATCGGGGCGGAGGCACCGCAGCTGCCGAACTGGCTGGCCCGAGGCCACTGATCGGCCCGGCCGTGCGGCGGACCCGAAACCAGGGTGCGTCGGCATGCCGGTCCCCGTGACACTGCTGCCGTGTCCCTGCCACACCCGACCTTCGACGACCACATCGAGGCGCAGGTCCACGGCGACGTCCAGCTGTGCCGGGACGTGCTGGCCCTGGTCGTCGACCCCTCGTTCCGCGACACCGGCACCGGGGCCGCCCTGGCCGCCGCCGCCCGCCGGTACGGGTTCCCGCTGCGCTGGCGCGCCGGCTTCACCCTGCCCGTGGAGCAGGTCGACGCCGAGTTCCGCGGGCCGGCCATCTCGCCGTTCGTGGCGCGGGTGCACGCCGAGTTCGCCCGGCCGGGCGAGCCGCTACACGCCGCGCTGGTCGGGCGGGCCGCGGCGTCGGTGGTGACCGAGCCGGGCAGGTGGGCCGACCGGGGGCCGGCGGCGGACACCCTGCAGCACCTCAAGCAACTTTGGCACGTGCTGGTGCGCTTCGGCGCACCACATCACGTCTGACCCGAGTCTGTCCGGTCCGTCGCCGTCGGTCCGGTCCGTGCGGTGACCCGGATCGCAGCCGGTGGTCGGAGGTGCATATCCGGAATGCCCGACAGGGCCAGCCGGGTTGTGTCCCCCAAGGCGTCGGTCCACCACCTCCGGCCGCCACCGTTGCAGTTCTCCAGAGCGGCTCAACCCCGAGCGGCTCGGACCCGATCGAAAGGGCAACCATCGTGAAGCCGGACTTCACTCGATGGCTCCCGGCCATCGCGACGAACCCGAACCGGAAGACCGCGCTGAGCGTGGTGGGCGTGAGCGCCCTCGCCGGACTCGCCTTCGGCCCCACGGCCGTGGCCGCACCGATCACCGCCGGCCCGCACTCCGGGGCGGTGGCGGCAATCGACCGGGCCACCGGCCGGAACACGACCGGCACCACGGTCGAAACCGGGCTGACCACCGGCGGCCCCACCGACAAGCCGGACGCCGGCAAACCCACTCGCGACCAGCTGATCCCGCACGGCGTGCAGGGTGCACAGTCGCGCGTCCCGCTCGACAACGCCCAGCGCGACAACGCCAAGACCATCATCGAGGTGGCCAAGAAGACCGGCGTGGGTGAGCGGGGCGCGGTGATCGGCATCGCCACCGCCCTACAGGAGTCGAAGCTGTACAACCTCGGCCACCTGGGCACGTACAACGACCACGACTCACAGGGCCTGTTCCAGCAGCGTCCGTCCAGCGGCTGGGGCACCGAGGAACAGATCACCGATCCCGAGTACTCCTCGGCGGCCTTCTTCCAGGCCCTGCGGAACGTGGGCGGCTGGCAGGACCTGCCGCTGACCACCGCGGCGCAGACAGTACAGGTCTCCGCGTACCCGTTCCACTACGCGCAGTGGGAGGAGCAGTCGGCGGACATCGTCTCCCAGCTCTGGTGACCTGCCCCTCTCACGAGCGTGATGTCTGTGTGACCTCACCCCCGGGAGGCGGAACGCGCTGGCCGGCACCCGTACCCCCGGGCGCCGGCCAGCGGTGTCCCCGGCGCGCACCAGGGCGTCCGCGTCAGCCATAAGCTCGACGGTGGCGGGAGATGTCGACGAGGGCCGCCACCAGGGCCAGCGAGATGATCCCGGCGGAGGTCAGCAGCGACCGCTCGAACGCTTCCGACCAGGCGTCCGTCCCGCCGGACAGCGCGGAGAAGAAAACCGCCCCGACGGCCGCGATGCCGGCCGCGGAGCCGATGCGCTGGCCGGTCTGGAGCATTCCCGCCCCGCTGCCGGCCTGCGGGACCGGCACCTGCGACAGGGTCAGCGTCTGGTTCGGGGCGATCACCAGGCCGCTGCCCAACCCGGCGACCAGCAGCGGTGCGGCGGTCACCCAGGGGACCGGCGCGTGCGGCACCAGCTCGACGGCCAGCGCCGTCAGGCCGAGTCCGGCCACCACGGCCAGCAGGCCGAGGGCGACCAGCGGTCGGCCGTACCGGTTGACGATCCGGCCGCCGACGGCGGACGCGACCGCCGATCCGAGCGCGAACGGGGTGATCGCCAGGCCGGCGACGAGCGCGCTGTAGCCGCGCCCGTTCTGCAGGTAGAGCGTGAGGATGAAGAAGATCGCGGTGAAGCCACCGAAGTACAGCAGCGCGATCAGCGAGCCCAGAGTGTAGGACTGGTGGTTGAACAGGCGGACGTCGAACATCGGAGGCCCGTGTCGTGCGTACCGTCGTTCCCAGCGCACGAAGCAGACCAGCGTGATCAGGCCGGCGGGCACCAGCAGCCACTTCTCCGGGCCCTGCCATTGCTCGCGTTGCACCAGCGGCAGCAACAGAAGGGTCACGCCCACGCCGAGCAGCAGCACACCCAGCGCATCCAGTCTGCGTTGCGGGTTGCGCTCGGTGACCCGTGCGGGCAGCAGCCGCCAGCCGAGGATCACCGCGACGATGCCGACCGGCACGTTGACGAAGAAGACCCACCGCCAGCCGTGCTCCTGGCCGCCGCCGGCGATCAGCAGGCCGCCGAGCAGGGGACCGACCGCGGTGGAGATGCCGATGGTGGCGCCGAGCAGGCCGAACGGTCGGGCCCGCTCGGCGCCCTGGTAGAGCTGCTGGATCAGGCCGGTCACCTGCGGGTTCACCACACCCGCGGCGGCTCCCTGGAGCAGCCGGGCGGCGACCAGCCAGTCGGGCGAGCGGGCCAGTCCGGCCAGCGTGCTGGTCACCGTGAACAGGGCGACGCCGAAGACGAACGCGTTGCGGCGGCCACGGATGTCACCGAAACGCCCCGCCGGCACCAGGACCAGCCCGAAGGCCAGCGCGTAGCCGGAGAGCACCCACTGCAGGTCGCTGGAGTTGGCCTGTAGGGAACGTTCCAGGGACGGGAGGGCGACGTTGACGATGCTGATGTCGAGCAGCGTCATGAACGCCGCGACGAGTCCGACCCCGAGGGCTTGCCGGCGTCGCCGTTCGTCGTACGCCGCCTCGCCGGTCACGCCAACTGTTGGGCGCAGAACCGGGGGCCGAAGTCGAGGCCGGCCATCGGCGAGTCCTCGCGGTGCAACAGGTTCTTCTCGAGGAGCAGGTGCAGCGGAGTCCGCAACTGCTCCTCGGTCAGACCGCACTCCTGGGCGATCAGGTCCGGGTAGGGGACCTGCCCGCGCGACTCCAGGGCCGCCACCGCGTCGTAAACCTGAAGCTCGACATCCGACAGCCGCACCTGCTGCATGGTTCTCTCCTCACGTTCTCCCGCCGACAGTTGGCGGTCCGCGTCGCGCGGTTACCCAACGCCGCCCCGAAGATGCCCCGTCTGGACGAGGAGCGCCTGCCTCAGGCAGAGCGCGGGCCCCCGTCAACACGCAGCCCGCGTACCCCTAGCGATCTAGTGTCCTAGGATAGGGAGAGATGGTGTCCGGAGCGACATCGGCAAGGAGCCCAACTGCCACGCGTTGATCGGGCGGGGATCGCCAACTTCACCAAGGCCCTCGCCGCCGACCTGGTCTCTCGTGGCGTCCGGGTCAACGCGGTCGCCCCTGGGCCGATCTGAACGCCGCCGATCCCGGCGACCATGCCGGAGGGGAAGGTTGAGCAGTTCGGCACCGAAACCCCCGATCGGGAGGCTGGGCCAGCCCGCCGAGCTGGCCCCCGCGTACGTCTTCTTCGCCTCGCAGGAGTCGAGCTTCATCACCGGTGAGGTCCTCGGCGTGACCGGCGGCCGTTTCACCAGGTGAGGCGTGGGGAAAGGGGCCCCTCTAACGTCTCAGGTGTGGCCATGCTGCGCTGCAGCGTGGTGCCCGGCCGGGCTGCACGGTTGCTCAACGGGGCCAGCTGGCCAACTGCCGTCGGATGTGGGCGACGTCGTCGCGATCGAGGCCGTAGCGGGCGAACCTGCCATCCGGGAGCCGATCGAGGTAGCGGCCGACGGCCCGCACGTCCTCGTCGTCCAGCGCTGGATCTAGCTGCCGGGCGAGCTCCAGCAGTTCGATCACGGACCGTTCCTTCAGGGCGGAGGCCACGTCGATGTAGTCGCGTACCTCGCGGCGGTTGACCAGGGCGGCGGTCTTGTTGGCGATCAGGTCCCGCACGTCCATCACAGGTCCGAAATCCATCACCACCGGGCTGCGGTACCGGTCGAGGCGGGCCAGGCTGAGCCGGATCTGCCGGCCGCCCCGGGTGACCACGAAGTCCCGCATGTCCCGGTCGAAACCGTCGAAGACCTCGCCGAGGTCGCTGTCCGGGTCGGCGTCGGCCACCTCGAATCCGGCCGTCCGTAGCGCGTCCTGCACCCCGGCCGCCGCTGCGGCGGCGGCACCCTCCACGTCGGCGAAGAGGTCGACGTCCTCGGTGGGGCGGGTGACCAGACCATGCGCGGCCCACGCCACGCCACCGCCGAGGACGAAGCGGTGTGGTCCGGCGACGGTCAACGCGATCCGGGCCACCTCGCGGTAGAACTCGTGCGGGTGGGCTCTAAGCCGTTCCCCGTCCTGTGCCCCCGAAGGTGCCTCGCTCACGCCGACCGGAGCCCCCGGTGGCGGCCCTCCCACGCCATCTGGACGTCGCGGGGCAGGTTGAGCAGCCGCCACACCCGACACAGCGTCCTGCCGTTGACCAGGTGGCGCAGGTCGTCGACGCTGGTGGTCTCCCGCAGCACGTTCTCGTACATCCAGAGCAGCTGGTCAGGATCACGTAGGTCGAACGCGCGGTCCGGGCACCACATCAGCCGCACCGGCAACTCCACCACGCCCCGGGTGGGCCCGCGCAACTCGGCCAACGTCCGGGCCACCACGGCGGGGCGGCCGGGCCGGGCCGGGTACGCCACGCCGGTCGAGGTGGGGCAGACAACCTGCATGCTGTCAGGGTAACCCCAGACCTTCCGGCACCGGACCCATGACCTGCGCCTGACCCCGACCCGCGGGCGGCTCGCCGCGGGTGGCCTGGCGACCATGTCCGTTTTTGCTGGCGGCGGGATGGAATTGCGGGTGGTCGAGGGTCGTTGAACACGGGTGAGTGACCGTGGAGGGCGGCCCGTCGAGGCGGGTGACGCGATCCGGAATGACCCGGGCCGGTCGGTCGTTGTACATGATTCCGGCGGCGGTGAGGCGGCTGTCTGCCCCTCCCGAAGGATTTCTCCTCCTGAGTCTTTGGGCGCCTGTCGGTGCTTGCGTGTGCCCGCGTCCCCCTGTGTGCGG
>NZ_JBHMIS010000039.1:0-37657 GCF_048060415.1 Micromonospora sp. LOL_024 | reverse complement strand
CTCACACGACCTCATAACCGCCGTGACCAGCAGTTACCCCAGAACGCAATAGCCCTGGCCCGGGGATCGTGATCACGGCTCGACAAGGGCTTGTCGGGAGTGGTGGTTGGTCATGGCTCCGGCTTGGTGGCGGCGTCGGCGGATTGACCAGAGTAGCGGGTCGCCGTGGCAGGCGGGCGGGTTCGACGATCGGGTGTGGAACAGGTGGCGTAGCTCGTTGATTGACGGTCTTCTGTCGGCGGGACAGTCGCGGCCGGTGACGGCGGCGCTTGAAGGGCGTGCCGATGCGCCGCCGGCGCCCTGGTAGGCCTTGTCGGCGAAGGTGATCACGTTGGCGTTGCTCAGCGCGTCGATCAGGCCGTGGGTGCGGGCGGCGGTCAGGTCGTGCACGGCACCGGGCAGGGCGGGCGAGGCCCAGATGAGGCGTCCCTTGCAGTCCGCGATGACCTGCACGTTGATCCCGTGGCGCTTGTGCTCTCCGGAGTAGTACGGCTTCTGGTCCGCGACCCGGTCGATGGGGATCAGGGTGCCGTCGAGGATCGCGTAGGCGAGCCGGCTGATGCGCCTAATGGCCGCGTTCAGGTCCTCGGCGTGCACGGCGAGCAGGTCGATGGCTTCCCGGACGTACCGCCAGGCTGTCGTGACGCTGACCGCGAAGCCGCAGGCCAGGCGGGCGATGGTGTCACCGTTTCGGAGATGGGCCAGGGCGAGGAGGGCCTGCCGGCCGGCGTCGAGGCGCCGCCACCGGCCCCGGCGGCGGGTGAGTTCGGCGCGGATGAGGTCGGCCAGGTGGTTCAGGGTGCGGCTGGACAGCGCGACCGCGGACGGGTAAGACAGCACAGCGAGGCTCCCGGTTGGGGCATCGGATCTTGGTCGACTGCTGTCTTACCGGGAGCCTCCTCCTATGTCGACACGCCCTTCCCCGCACCCACCGTGACCAGGCCCATCACGATGAAAAGACCTCAGTGGTGCCCGCCGTAAGCGTCGGTGGGGTGGGGCAGGGCGATGAAGGCCTAGTCATAGTAGCGGTGGCCTTTCGGCGGGAAGTTCAGCGGCAAGGATGTCGACGCAGTAGACGCCGAGACCGATGATCACCCAGGATCATTTTGTTGGGAACTCCAAGAAGAGCCATCTGCTGGTTGTCTCGCGTCCTCAAGCCTGTCCGCCGCAAGGCGTCGGACGTGACGTTCTGACACGCCGGCGGCCACAGCCAACTCCGCCAGGCTGGCCTGGGGACGTTCGGCCCGCAGCCGGGCTACGACTTCTGCCGTCCGCTCCGTGTGTCCTGTGACTCCCTTGCGTCGCTCGGTTTGCCGCAGAGGCGGCGACACCAACGGTCGTCAAACCGTCGGCGACTCTGGCCTGCTGCGCTTGCTTCGTCTCAGTCACCGAGTCCGACGGGTGCGACTCCAGTCGTGGCGCAGACGCAGCATCGGAGGCCGACGGTTGCTGAGGGTGGACGGCGTCTGGCGTTCGAGGGTCGTTGCCCGAGGCCGGCTGCGCTCTGGTCAGCATCTCCACGACCAGCAGCAGCGCCACCGCCGGCCACGCCGCCACGATCCGCGCGCCGAGGCTCGGCTCGGCGGCGCGATGTTCGCCGCCATGCTGGCCGCCACCCCAACGGCGAACGCCGTCCGAGCCGATAGGCGCACCCGACGACCGGCGCGCTTATCCTCGACCATGGCCGCCGACGCGACAACCAGCATCCCGTCGACCGACAGCGGCAGCACATAGGCGACCTCGGGACGCTCACCGAACTTCAACGCCACGGCGACCATGTGACTCCACGACGACCAGGCAGCAATCCCGGCCACCGCCACCGTGCTCACGTCTCGGGCAAGCCGGGTCGGCGTAATCGAACCACCCCCAGCCCGAAACGTCGCTCGATGGCCCGGACCTCGACGGGACCCATGGACGGACGTCCGCCGATGTCCAGCCGCGTCTGGACATCAGCCCATCGCCGCCACCGTCGACCGACGTCGCTCGCGCCGCGGCCGGTCGCTCTCACGATGTCCGGTAGGTCCGCGCCCGCCCGCAGGGCAGCGTGGATCATCGAGGGTTGCCAGCGAGTCCACCAAAACACCATCGCACCAGACAACGCCAGCTCCGCCAGGACATCATCGAGTCCGGATTCCGGCGTCCGGGCGACGGCACGGTCGGGAAGATCGAGAAGGAGTTGGAACGGGTTGATCTCTTCCGCATCGGCGAATCGCACCGGTGGATCGGTCGGTAGGGCCGGGTTCATCGGGCACCCTCCGATGCCCGTGAGCTGGGCAAACGCAGGGGTAGCGGGTCGCCGGCGATCGTGGCGGTGTGGTTCGCATGGTGGTGCCTCCGGCCCACCTGTGGAACAGCGGTTGGCGGCCGGGTCGTCGCGCCGCGACCCTCGAGCCTGCGCCGAAGACCGCCGGCCATCTCGCCGTACGGCTGCTCCACCCGTTGGCGCTGGATGGTTGCTGACTGTCGATTATCTTGAGTGCGGCCAACTTGACCGTACGCTGACGGAACTCCGGCCGCTGTGGTGCGGCATCCGTGCACGGGGGATGCTCAGTCGGGCGGCATGATCGAGTGCAGGAGCGCCTGCGTCGCAGGCATCTGTCATGTTGGCGATTCATGGTTCTATGTGGACGTGCACAACGATGTCGGAATTACCGCCTACCTAGTCAACGAATCACGAGCACGGCGGGAGGATCTCGCGGCCGATCCGCTGGCGAGGGAGTGGATTTCGGGCGAGCAACGCGGCGCGGTTCGGGGCATGTGGGACGAATTTGCCGAATCGGTGTACCCCCACGACGACCTGGTCGTGTCTTTGCGTGGCCGCATCATCCTGGAAACCCTGACCCAGGCCTTGGAGAAGCGCAGCGACACGGTGCTGGTGGTGTGCGGCGCTGGCTTCTCCTCGTACCCATGGCTGCTGCCGTTCGCCGCGGCGATGGAGGTCGACCTGCCCAACATCGTGGCGACCAAGCGGCGACGAGTTGCCGAGCTGCGGGCAGCCGGGGTGCTCGATCAACGAGATGTCGATCAAATCGCGACGGATCTCAACGACCCGGAGGCACGTCGTCGTCTCCTGGGCCGCATCCGGCAGTTCGCCGCCGGGCGGCCCATCGCGTACGTGGCCGAGGGACTGATCTTCTATTTGCCGCCGGATGGCGCCAGGGCGGTCGTCGGACTGGGGGTCTCGGCGGGACCGGACACCCTGACGATGGTCAGCTACTGGCCGTTCTCCACCATGGACCATCCGGTGTTGTCAGCGCAACGCCGGTGGTTCCGGAAGCGGTCGGTGCCCGAAGACGCTACCTACCTGACGACCAGTGATCTCTCGACGATCGTGGGCAGCCCGGTGGACAACCACAGTCCCGAGGACCTCCAGCGCAGGTACCTCGGTGCGGTCGTCGTACCCGAGACCGAGCTGATCCCGGAGCATGTGGCGGTGGCCAGGCTATGACCGATGTGCTGCACATCCAGACCAGGGCCTACCCCCTGCACTACACGCTCGACCGTACGGTGAAGCGGGTGGTGCTGCCGGGACGGGGTGAGCTTCACCCCGTCCCGGGAACGCTCGCTTCGCTGGCCTACAACTCCGAGGAAACGCTCGAGGTCGATCTCACGGACATCGTCCGGGCCACGGTCAGCCTGCCCGAGGCAACGATCGTCAGCTGTCGGATCCGGCTCCTCGCCGCCGGTGCCGTATTCGTAGCGTACGCCCTGCTCCACCCGACCGATCTCCGAAAGCTCGACGCGCACGACTTGGCCGCGCTGGACGCGACGATCAACCGCAAGCTCCGCGAAGCCGACCGAGCGTTGCTGGGGGACGTGCTGGCCGGCGCGCAGCAGTCCGGGCTTCTCGGACACCTGGTGGTACCACCCGGTGGTGCCGCGGCCTCCGAATGGAAGGAGGTCGACCCCCGCGCCGTTCGATACAACTGTCATTTCATCGCCCGAGAGCCTGCCTGGGAACCAGATTGTCGGGTGCCGAAACTGGTGCTGGGCCCCCGCTGCCAGATCCTGCTGCCCTACACCTATGCCTGGGACGACAATCCGTCCCCGGAACGTATCGACGACATCCTGACGATGCTCGAACCCGCCGATATCACCGTCGCTCAGCAGTCGGTGCTGGTCGGCGCCAGCGCCGGCGGGCTCCGGATCCTGACCGAACTGGCCCAGGCGATCCCTGGACGGCTCGAGGGACCAGAGTTTCGTCGTTTCCTCGACAGCGTCTGGGCCGACTACCACCGACTCGACGCGTACCGCGTCGAGTCGGGCCAGGACCACCGCGCCACCTACCTCGCCGCCCGTGAGACCATCGGGCTCGACGGTACGCACGAGCGTGCGGAGAAGCTGCTCAACCACGTGAACGCCTCGCTGCTCGCCGAGTCTTCCCTGCGCAGCGAACAGCTGGACGGGCGGCTCAATCGGGTCGCCGCCGCGCTCACGGTGGTCGCGTCCGCGGCGTTCATGCTGGACATCGCCGCCTTCCTGCTGCCGGACGTGAACGGGCAGACGAAGGCGGTAACCGTCTCCGGGGTGGCCCTGTTGGCCGCCGGCCTGCTGGGCGCGACGATCTTCTGGTCCCGGAAACGGAACACTGACGGGGACAGGGTTCGCAGCGGTAGGCGTAACAGCAGCTCGTGATCGGATCGGCACTGGACGGCCGGTCCCCCCTGGTCGAGTTGACGTTCCCCGATCATCGACTTCACCTGCCCACATGCAGCGGCAGCGGGTCACCAGCGATGGTCGTCGGTTGGTTCGCATGGTGGTACGTCCGGCCCACTTTACGGCGGCGCGGTGCTGGACGGGCCGGGTCCTCTAACTCCTTCGTAGTGGTAGCGGCCCTGCGCGATCTGCACTGTGTCGTCCCTGATCCGGTAGACGCGGCGGTGTTCCTGGTCGATGCGTCTCGACCAGAATCCCGCCCAGCTGCCGCGGAGCTGCTCCGGTTTGCCAATGCCTTGGTGGCCGTTGCGTCGGATGGCCTCGATCGAGGCGTTCACTCGTTGAGCATCTGGCGATCTCGTTGCCAGGTCAGATAGGATCGCCCATCTCCCCACCCCCGCTGCGCAGCTCTTCGACGGCTTCATTCAGACGGCGCGCGTTGGCGGGGCTGGCCATCAGGTAGGCCGTCTCCTTCAACGACTCGTACTCGCGCAGCGAGCTGATGACAGCGGCCTGGGCTGACCTGTGCTTCTCGGTTCGCATGCTGGCTCAAGGTGTAGGCGAGCTGTAGTTGGCCCATGCCTCACGGCCCCGCCCGCCGCTGGGCGATCAGGCTCTCCTGGGATCGGCCAGCCGCCGCACATGGTACCCATGCACAGTGGTCGACCATGTCCGGCGTCGACAATGAGGTCAGCTGGGGCGCAGTGCTCGGCCGAGGAAGGTCCGGGTGAGTTCGGTGACTTCGTCGAGAGCGCTTTCCAGCAGGAAATGCCCCCCGTCCAGGAGGTGCACCTCGGCGTCGGGCAGGTCCTCGCCGAAGGCTGTCGCCCCATTCGGTGAGAAGATTTGGTCGTTGCCACCCCACACCGCCAGTACGGGAATCCGGTTGATCCGCAGGTGCTCCTGGAGCCGGGGGTACAGAGCGCGGTTCGTCCGGTAGTCGTGGAACAGGCGTAGCTGGACCTCGTCGTTGCCCGGACGCTGCAGCAGAGCGTGGTCCAGCGTCCAGGTGTCGGGGCTGACTACGCTCGGTTCCGGCACGCCGTGGGTGTACTGCCAGACGATGGCGTCACGTTCTAGCGCTGTGCGCAGGGCCGCCTCGGTCTGCGGGTTGCGGTCCTCGCCGTACGCCCAGATCGGGTTCCAGAAGTCGGGGACGAAGCCGGCGTCGTAGCCGTTGCCGTTCTGGCTGACGACGGCGCTGACCGGGCTGTGGGGCTGCAGGGCGAGCCGCCACCCGACCGGCGCGCCGTAGTCCTGCACGTAGATGGCGTACCGCTGCAGGCCGAGTTGGTCGAGCAGGCCGGCGGTGAGTCGGGTGAGTGAGTCGAAGCTGTAATCGAAATCGTTGACCGTGGGACTGTCTGACTGACCGAAGCCGAGGTGGTCGGGGGCGACCACGTGGTATCTGTCGGCCAGCCTCGGGATCAGCTCGCGGAACATGAACGAACTGCTGGGGTAGCCGTGCAGCAGCACCACGGCGGGAGCGTCGGACGGACCGGCCTCCCTATAGAAGAGCCGATGCCCCTCCACGACGGCGTATCGGTGGAACACTCGCATCTCTAACCTCCATTGCCGGATTCAGTGGTTATGAAGCTAGTGCTAGGATCCTAACCATGCAAGCCGGCAATGGAGGTTAGTTCAGTGACGGTGATCTCCACCGACGAGGAACTCCTGCTGTTCATCCTCAACAGCACCCCGGTGCTCGACGGCGAGGCGAAGGACCTCCTCGCCGACCCGGCCGAGGCACGATTGAGGCTGCGCGGCCTCGGCGGTACCGGCACCCGGGAGGAGTTGGACGCCGTACGCTCCGCCCGCCCTCTGTTGCAGGAGGTGGCCCGCGGCGATCGCCCCGCCGACTCCCTCGCACCACTACTGGTCGGGGTGCATCAGGCACCATGGCTGACGGCGACGCGGCTCGACTGGTCGCTGGTCGCCCCGCCGGATCACCGCAGCGTCGCGCGGGCAGTGCTCAGCTGGGCCGCCTTGCGCGAAAGCGCCCCCGGCCGCCTCCGACCCTGCGCGAACGGCGAGTGCCGCCTCTTTCTGGTCGATCGAAGTCGCTCGAACACCGCCCGCTGGTGCTCGATGGCAACCTGCGGTAACCGACTGAAAGCCCGCCGGCACTACCGCAGGATACGGACGGAACTCTGACCGGCCCGGGAACGGCCTACGACTGCGATCTCCGTCAGAAGGCCTGATCGTGCGCCCGGCCGCGCTCACGACATGCGCATCCGCAGCGGCAACGGGGTCACCATGGGATGGTCGTCGCCTGGTTCGCATGGTGGTACCTCACCTCCGGCCCGTAGCGGGAACGTTCCTGGTCAACCCTGCCTTCGGAACTGGCCGCCGCATTGGCGGCCCGCTCCGGCGGCCGAAGCCGGTGGCTGCGGGGGCCGGCCGGGCAGGCGACTGGTGGCAGGCTAGCGTCGGTGGGGTGAGAACCGGATCTGTCCGCGTCCTGCCCGCCGATGGCGATCTTGCCGAGGCGGCTGCCGTGTTGCGTACCGGCGGGTTGGTGGCCTTTCCCACCGAGACTGTCTACGGCCTGGGCGCGAACGCGTTGGACCCGCGGGCGGCGGCCCGGATCTTCGAGGCGAAAACGCGGCCGAGCTTCGATCCGTTGATCACCCACCTTGCCGACGCCGCCGATCTGGAGCCGCTGGTGGGTCCGGTACCCCCGGTGGTGGCGGCGCTGGCAGCTCGATTCTGGCCGGGGCCGCTGACGCTGATCGTGGACCGGCCCGCCGGAATTCCGCCGATCGTCACCTCCGGGCTGGCCAGCATGGCGATCCGGGTACCCGACCACGAACACGCCCGGCGGTTGATCGCTGCGGCGGGGGTGCCGGTGGCCGCGCCGAGCGCCAACCGGTTCGGTCAGCTCAGCCCGACCCGGGTTGAGCATGTGGTACGTGGTCTGGGCCGGGCCGTTGACCTCGTGCTGGACGGCGGGCCGACCCGGTGCGGAATTGAGTCGACGATCGTGGATGCTCGGGGCGAGCGTCCGGTGGTGTTGCGGCTCGGGGCGCTGTCGGTCGAGGAGTTGGCGAGGGTCACCGGTCCGGTGGCGGTGCGTCCGGGTAGCTCGGGGCAGCCGGTGGCACCGGGTACGCTGGCCGCGCACTACGCCCCGCGTACGCCTTTGCGGTTGCTGCCGGCCGCCGACGGGACGCCCGGTGCCGAACCCACGTCGGGCGGGGGACGGCGTGGCTATCTGGCCTTCAGAGATCGGCCGGTGCACGGCTGGGCCGCGGTGGAGGTGCTTTCCGTGAGCGGTGACCTGACCGAGGCTGCCGCCCGACTCTTCGACGCGCTGCACCGGCTGGACGCCGCCGGGGTAGCCGAGATCGTCGCTGAGCCGGTACCGGAAGTCGGCCTCGGTCGGGCCGTCAACGATCGGCTTCGGCGGGCAGCCGCCACCTGGCAACCAACCGGCTGACACCCCGCTGCGCCGCGACCACGACCTCCGGCAGAGCGTCAGGCCATGGGCCGCTGCTGTCACGCAGGGGAAGTGGTGGATGCGGGCTGCGGGTCATTGTGGGAGGGCTCCGGCTCGTCTTTCGGCTCGTCCTGCTCCGGGTTGCCGACCTGCGGGAGGCGGGCGACCAGTTGGGTGAGTGCGCCGTTGGCCAGGGTGGCGCCGAGCGCGGAGCCGGTGGCCATGGTCCAGCCGACCGGCCCGAGGGGGGTGCAGCCGAAGAAGTGGCTGAGCCCGGGCGTCTGCACCACCACCGCCAGTACGCCGAACGACGCGGCGGTCGAGGCGAGCACGGTTGGACTGGTGCCGCCGGCCAGCACCGTCTGACCGAGCTGCGTCCCGACCAGAGAGACCAGGGCGACGGTGCCGGCGCGCCGCCGGCGGCCGGTGTAGCGGGCCAGCGTCCAGCCGGCGGTCGCGCCCAGCGTGGTCGCGGCGGCACGCAGCCCGATCTCGCGGGTCATGGTCTGGCCGAGTGACCTGTCCGGCCCCTCGCGGAGCAGGTTGTCGGCGTGGTCACCGGGTGGTCGGACGGCGATGGCCAGCGCGGGGGCCATGTCGGTGAGCAGGTTGACCAGCAGCAGTTGACGCCCGTTGAGCGCGGCCTGGCCGGTGGTGGCGGCGGTCAGCACACTGAACGCGATCTCGCCGAGGTTGCCGCCTACCAGGATGCTCAGTGCGTGGCGCACCGAGGACCACATCGCCCGGCCCTCGACCAGGGTGGCGATGATGGTTTCCAGCCGGTCGTCGGTGACCACCAGGTCGGCGGCGGCCCGGGCCGCCGGGGTGCCCCGTTGACCGAGGGCGATACCCACGTCGGCCAGCCGGATGGCGGGCGCGTCGTTGGCGCCGTCGCCGGTCATCGCGACGGTCCGTCCGCACTTCTGCAACGCCTGGATGATGCGAACCTTGTGCGCCGGGGTGCAGCGGGCGACCACGTCGGTGGTGGCCAGCCGCTCGGCGAGGGCATCGTCGTCGAGTTGGTCGAGTTCGGTGGCGGTGACCACCCGCTGTTCGTCGTGGTCGCTGATGGTGGTGGCGATCGCCTCCGCGGTCGCCGGGTGGTCACCTGTGATCATGATGGTGTGCACGCCGGCCTGCCGGATCCGGCGCACCGCCGGTGCGGCGCTGGCGCGTACCCCGTCGGCGATCGCCAGGAAGCCGGTGAAGACGAGGCCGCGTACGCCGTCGTCGGTGACGTCCGGGCTCCCCACGGTGCACTCCGCGACAGCGAGGATGCGGTGTCCCGCTCCGGCCCGTTCGGCGAGCAGCGCCTGGAGTTCGGCGCGGCCGGCGTCGTCGAGCGGTTCGTCGCGCCCCGCAGTCCGACGGGCGGCGCAGCGGGGCAGCACAGTTTCGGGCGCACCCTTAACGCTCAGTAGCAGGCGACCCTGGGTCTCGCCGACTGTGGCGTGATAGCCCCGGGACGGCTCGAACGGCAACCCACCGGCGGCCCGCCAACCCGGTGCGCCCTGCTGTTCGTCGACCCCCACGGGCCGGGCGCCCCGCAGCACTGCCCGGTCGGTCTGCATCGACAACTCCTCCGGGTCGTCGGCCGCCGGGGTGGCCCGAAGCGCCGCCGCCAAGGTGCGGCGCAGCCGGTCGTCGAGCTGGGCCACCGGGGCGTAGCCGTCCGCGTCGCCGACCCCGACCAGCAGCAGGTGCCCCTCGGTGAGGGTGCCGGTCTTGTCGAAACAGAGGACGTCGACCCGCCCCAGCGCCTCGATGGTGCGCGGGTTGCGGACCAGAGCGCCATGCTCGGCGAGTCGCCGAGCGGCGGCCAGTTGGGCGGCGCTGACCAGAAAGGGCAGACCTTCGGGCACCGAGGCGACGGCGAGGTTCGCCGCGGTCGCCGCGGTCTGCGCCAGCGGTACGCCGCGCAGCAGCCCGGCACCGACCACCGCCACCGCCGAGGCGGCGGCCATCGGCACCGCGGCCCGGGTCAGCCGGCCCAGCCGGGCCTCGACCCCGCTGGCGGGTGGTGCCTGCCTGGCCAGGGCGATACTGTGCCCGGCCTCGGTGTCGGCGCCGGTGGCCACGACGACGGCAACTCCCCGCCCGGCAGCGATCGTCGTCCCCTCGTAGAGCATCGACGAGCGTTCGGCGACGGCTGCGGCCACCACCGGCAGATCGGACTTGGCAACCGGCAGGGACTCGCCTGTCAGGGAGGACTCGTCAGCCTCCAGCCCGACGAATTCCAACACCCGGCAGTCGGCGGGTATCGCGTCGCCGGATTCGAGCACGATCACGTCGCCGGGGACGAGTTCGTCGGCGGGAACCACCCGTTCGGCACCGTCCCGGCGGACCCGGGCGGTGACGGCGGAGCGGGACAGCAGCTGCGCCAGCGACTTCTCGGTGTTGCGCTGATGTACCGCGCCAACCAGCGCGGACCCGCCGACCACCCCACCGACCAGGGCGGCGTCGACGAGTGAGCCGAAGCTGGCGGAGAGTACCGCGCCGGCGGCGAGCACCGGGGTGAGCGGATTGGCCAGCTCGTCGACGAAGGCCCGCAGCAGCCCGCCCGGGCCGGACAGCTCGCCCGGGCCGGCGGTTCGCCGCCGCTCGGCCTCGCTGTCGGTCAACCCGTCGCGGCCGGTGGCGAGCTGTTCGAGGACGGTGGGTACCGGCATCAGATGCCAGGCGGTGCTGGTGGGCGGGGGTGAGTCGCTCCGTTCGGAGAGCCGGCCGGCCCGCCACACACCGTGCGCGAAGGCCAGTGCCGCCGCGCTGTTGACCGAGGCGAGCGTGCGTCCGGGCAGCAGGGCGGGGTCGGCGGTGAAGGCGCCGAGTGCGCCGAGGCCGCTGCCAGCCAGCCCGATGCGCAGGTTCTGCGCGGTCATCCGGCGGGCCACCCCGGCCGCGTCGATGATCAGGGCGACCGTTTTCAGGTCCGTGCCGACCAACAGGTGCGCCCCCCACGGCGGCGGCTCGTCGGGTTCGGCGAGACCGAGCCCGCAGTCCGCGGCGGCGAGGGCCGTCCGGTCGCCGGAGACCAGCATCACCACGGCACCTTCGCGTTGCAGCGTGCGCACCGATTCGGCCAGCCGGTCGCCCCCGGGTACCAGCGCGTCGGCGGTGTGCCGTTGGGCGTCGCCACCAGCCAGGACGAGTCGCAGGCCGGCGTGCCGGGCCACTGCCGGCAGGGCTTCGACGCCGGGTGCCGGTTCCGGCTCGACCTGCAGGACAGCGGTGAGGGCGTCGCCCTGGGCGAGGCCGAGCAGGTCGCCACCGGACGCGCGAAGCCGCCGGCTGTCGTCGGTGTCGCCGGGGTCGCTCACGTCGAGCCGGTCCAGCGGGCCGAGCCGCCAGCCGTCGAGTTGGCGTACCTCGGTGGGGGCGTTGGGCTCGAAGAGGGTGAACGCCCGCGTCGCCACCTGGGAGGTGTCCGCGCCCGGCAGTGGAGCCAGGTCGACCAGTACGCCCCGGTCGGAGCCGAGCACCCGGGCATCCAGGACCAGTGTGTCGATCCGGTCGAGTTCGCGGAGCACGCTCCGGTCCATCGCGATGACGCCGCGCCTGGCGAGAATCCGACCGAGTTGGGCGGCGTACCCCTCACGTCCGCTGCCCGGTGCCTTGGGTAGCGCGGACAGGCCCAGGGCGGCGGCCCTCTTGACGCCGACCACGGGCGTCGCCGCGGCGAAAGCTGCCGCTCCGCCGCCGAGCATCCGGCTGACGTACCGCTCGACTGGGCCGTCCGGCTTGGGGCACGGGCGCTCGTAGGCGGGCGTGCGGGCGACGGCACGGTCCGGTTCTCCGGTGAGTCGAGACTCGGCTTTCTCCCAGGCCCGCAGCTGGGCCAGCCCTTCACCCCACTGCACGATCCGCTGCGCTCCGTCGAGCACAATGCCGGTCCAGCCGCCGGTGAGGCCCTGCACGACCGCCTCGGCGAGCGGGAAGAGGAGTTCGGCGCGGGGGTCGCGGCGCAGGCCGAGTCCTGCGAGGGCATGTAACTTCGGATGCAGGTCGATGGCGGTGAGCAGGCCGGAGACCTCGCCGGGGATCGGGGTGACGGGCAGGATCCGGGTGGCCGCGGAGATGGTCAGCCCGAGCGCGTCGGAGGCGAGCGCGCCGAGGGTACGCGGGGTGCGGGGCCCCTCCTCGGGTGGATGCGGCGGCGGGATCTCCGGGTCCGGCTCGTGTGGGCAGGCGCGCTCCACCCGGGAGATGGCGGCGACGAGTTCGCTAACCTTCGGTCCTGGCGTGTCGACCGCGACGACCACCCGGCCGGAGGGTGCGTTGACCCGGGCCCAGAGCACCCCGGGCATCCGTTCCAGTGCCGTCTCCACCTGGCTGGCCAGCGTGTCGCCGCCGTCCTGGCAGACGCCGTGCACCTCGATGTGGTGCCGCCCGGGGCGGGACCAGATTCGCCGACTAGTCAGCCCGACCGCGCGGGCCAGCCGGGTGGCGGCGGCACCCAAGCTGCGGGAGGCGTCGCCCACCACTGGTGGTACGGGGACGGCGCCAAGCCGCATCTTGCCTCCTACCGTTCGTGCCCGGCGGCATGGCTTCCCAGCCGGACGTCCCTTATGCCCTGCCAGGAGGGGGAAGTTTCCTGGTGGTGTCGGCATGGACGGCGTCGGTGGGGAAATCCGGGGGTGGCCGTTGTCGTCACGGGGAGGCGAGATGAGTTCGATCACACGACAGCTCAGCGGGACACGCGAGACGTTGCGGGTGTTCACCCGTCGGGTGGACGTTCCCTGGCTCGGTGAGGTGGCGGTGCCGCCGCCGGACAAGCTCGCCTACTACGCGGGGCTCGGGGTGCTAACCGCGCTTCAGGTGATCGAGTGGCCGTTGGCGCTCGTGATCACGGCCGGGCACCTGCTCGCCGACCAGCATCTGTCCGGCTTGGCCAAAGGGGTGGGCGAGGCGCTGGAGACCGCCTGAGGGTAAAGCGGGGTCACCCTTGACCTGAAGACGGGTTGAGGTTCGAGGCTTGGCGCATGGTGACCGCCCCACCCTCGGCACGAGCCGATTCGCTCTTCGCTTCCCGGTTGCGGGCGATGACGGTCGGCAGTGTCGCGCTGGTCTCGTTACTGGCGTTCGAGGCACTGGCGGTCGGCACCGCCATGCCGACCGTCGCCCGTGCGCTGGACGGGCTGGCGTTGTACGGGTTCGCCTTCGGCGGTCCCTTCGCCGCCGGGGTGGTGGCGCTGTACGTGATCGTCGCGCGGGCGTACCCGGAGCGGCTGCACCGCCGAATCTTCGCCGCGTTCGCCGCCGCGTGGGTCGTCCCGTCACTGGTCGGGCCGGTGGTTGCGGGACTGGTCGTGGAGCACTTCGGATGGCGGTGGGTCTTCCTGGCGGTGCCGGCAGTGGCGGTGCCGGCGGTGCTGCTGGTCCACCCCGGGCTGGGCGCGGTCCACGCGCCGGGTGCCGTCGGCTCGACGGCCGGGGCGGGCGCCCGGATCGGCTGGGCTTGCGGGGGCGGGGGTGAGCACCGCACTGTTGCACATCGGGGGTCAGCAGCGCGGCCTCGCCGCCGTGGTGTCGGTCGGGATCGCCCTGGTCGGGCTGCTTGTCTGCGCCGTTCGTGCTGCTGACCCTGGCCCTGCTTGCCCTTCCGCTGCTCGGGCGCCGGGCGGCGGCGTTGCTGCCCCGGGTCCCGGACTGACGACGCGGTGCGTGCCTGGCGGCAGGCCCGTGCATCTCGACGCCCGGTGCAGCCGATCCGGTTCCCCGGGCGGCTCGGCCGGGAGCTGCGCTCCGGTGGCCTGGTCACCGACGCCCGGCCGACCGGGCGGCGTACCTGCGCCGACTACCTTACCGACACGTACGGGCGAACGGCCGCAAGATGACACCTGCTCCCGTTCACGTTCGTCCTACCTTCGGCTCATGCTCACCTTCGTGGTCACCAGCCTCCTGTACGTCTGCGGGTTCGTCTTCCTCTACGGGGTGATCCGGTTCGCCGTCCGGCATTCGCTGGAGGATGTCGAGATGCGCCGGGTCCAGGCCGAGCGGGCGGAGGAGATGGCCGTGTCCCGGGACCGGGCCCTGCTGGAGAGGCACGGCTTCCTGACCAACGACTGACCCGCGGCTGCTCCCAGGCCGTCCGGCCGGCTGGCGGTCCGGCTGGGTGTCCGGCCGTCAGGCCCGGATGCGACGATCGCAGGCGTGATGGGAACGTTGAAGACCGAGCCGGCCCGCACCCGCACCGACCTGCTGGCGCCGCCGGTCGCCGTCGCGCTGGCCCAGTGGCCCGCCGAGGCCCCGGTGGACGTCGACGCGGTGCTGGTCGCGCCGATCGACGCCGATCTCGCCGACACCGCGGCCTTCTGCGCCGCGTACGAGGTGCGGCTGGAGGAGTCGGCCAACTGTGTGGTGGTGGCCGGCAAGCGTGACGGGGTGATCCGTTACGCGGCCTGCCTGGTGCTCGCCACCACCCGGGCCGACGTCAACGGGGTGGCCCGGCGGGCGCTGGACGTGCGCAAGGCCAGCTTCGCCCCGATGACAGACGCGGTCGAGCTGACCGGCATGGAGTACGGCGGAATCACCCCGATCGGGCTGCCGCCGCAGTGGCCCATCCTGGTCGACGCGCGGGTGGTGGCCACGCCGTACGTGGTCGTCGGGTCGGGCGTACGGCACAGCAAGATCGCGCTGCCGGGCCCGGCGCTGGCCGCGTTGCCCAACGCCCGCGTGGTGGAGGACCTGGCCAGGCCGACCTGACCGTCGACGGATATCGATGCTGTTGCACGTGAAACATCACCGGCGTCGATAGCGGGCGGGCTCAGTCGGCGGTGGACTCGCACTGCTCGACCTCGGTGAGGGCGGCGAGCAGGGTGGCCGGCTCCTGGGCTCCGGTGACCGCGTACTTTCCGGCGAGCACGATGGTGGGCACACTGGTCACGCCGAGCTCCCGCGCGGCGTTCAGCTCGGCCACCCCCTCGTCCGAGTCGAGGAAGATCGCCCGCTCGTAGTCGAGCTTCAGACCGACGCTCGCCCCAGCCCCGCAGGTCAGCCGATCTGTTCCCGGACCTGCCGCTTGAGCCGGGCAAGGATGGCGGTGCCACCGCGTACCCGCAGTGGGCTGATCGCCTGGGCCAGGCCCATCCGCTGGTACAGGTCGTCCGGCACGGCGAGCACCTGCTCCGCACTGGCGTCGGCCAGCCCTTCGGCGAGGATGCCGGCGAACGCCCGGGTGGTGGGCGCCTCCGGCGGGCAGTCGAACAGTGTCCGTACGGTGCCCTGCGGGGTGATCTCGGCACGCAGGAAGAACGGCGTCTGGCACTCCACGACCTGCTCCATGCCCTCGTGGCCCGGCTGCCCAGCCGGCAGCGGCGGAACGGCGTCGGAGAACTCCAGCAGCATCTCCACAACCATCTCGCGTGGCGCGGCGGCGAACTCCTCGACGATCTCGGCGAGCTTGCTTGGCATCTCGGGCATCCCGTCAGGCTACCGGCGCCGCCCCGCTAACCCGTGGGCGACTGTTCGCTGATCTCACCGAGCGCGGAGGTGGGATCGAGCTGCATCGCCAGGTCGCCCAGGGAGACGATGCCAACCAGCTTGCGCTCGCTGTCGCAGACCAGCACCCGTCGGATGCCCCGCTCGCGCATCAGCGAAGCGGCCTCCGAGGCGGTGCAGAACTGCTCGATCATCACGACCTCCCGGGTGACGATCGAGGCGATGGTGGTGGTGTTCGCGGCGGCGTTCTCGGCCACCGCGCGTACCACGATGTCCCGGTCGGTCAGGATGCCGGCCAGGTTGGCGCCGTCGGTGACGACGACGTCGCCGATGTCGGCCTCCTTCATCACCCTGGCCGCCTCGTCGAGGGTGGTCTCCGCCGGCAGGTAGATCACCTGCCGGGTCATCGCGTCAGCGACCCGGTAACCGGTCATCATGGAACCTCCAGACAACATGCAGCTCATCGAAGTGCGGTACCCCGTGAACTGACGGCTACACCGCGACCTTGCCCACCTCGCTCAGTAGCTGCTCCGCCAGGTCCTCCACCGGCAGGTCGGTGCGTTCGCCGGTCGCCCGGTCACGCAACTCGACGTACCCGTCGGCCAGGCGGCGTCCGAACACGACGGTGCGAGGGATGCCGATCAGCTCGGCGTCGGTGAACTTCACCCCGGTGGAGACCCCGGCGCGGTCGTCGACCAGCACCCGCAGGCCGCCGGCGGCCAGCCGGGCACCGAGGTCGAGTGCCGCATCCACCTGTGGACCCTTGCCGGCGGCCACCAGGTGTACGTCAACCGGAGAGACCGGTGCCGGCCAGACCAGTCCACGCTCGTCGTGATGCTGCTCCGCGATCGCCGCCACCGCCCGGGAGACCCCGATGCCGTAGCAGCCCATGGTCGGGCGGACCGGCTTGCCCTGCGGACCGAGCACGTCGACGGCGAAGACGTCGGTGTACCGGCGGCCGAGCTGAAAAATGTGGCCGATCTCAATGCCCCGGCGCATGGTCAGCCGGCCGGTGGCGCAGGCCGGACAGGGGTCGCCGGGCCGCACCTCGGCGGCCTCGACCGTGCCGTCGGCAGTGAAGTCCCGGCCACACACCACATCGGTGGCGTGCCTACCCGGCTCGTTCGCACCGGTCAGCCAGGCGCTACCCGGCACGACCCGGGGGTCGACCAGGTAGCGCACACCGAGCTTGCCGAAGACCTGCGGTCCGAGGTACCCGCGGACCAGCTCGGGATGTTCGGGCCAGGCGTCGAAGACGTCCACGGCGGCCGGTGCCAATGCGGCGGCCAACCGCTTCAGGTCCACCTCCCGGTCACCGGGCAACCCGATCACCAGTAGCTCGGTCGTCTCCGCCGCCGGCCGCCCAACGGTCAGCACCACATTCTTCAGGACGTCGGCGGCCGTCCAGTCGTCCCGGCCGGCGAGCCGGCGGTCATTGGCGAGCGCGACCAGGCTGGCGATGGTCGGCGTCTCGGGAGTGTCGTGCACCTCGGTCGTCGGCCGGGCCTGCGGGTCACCGGCCGCCGGGACGGGGGTGGTGACCGCCTCGGTGTTGGCCGCGTAGACGCAGTCGGCGCACCCGACGTAGGTGTCCTCACCGACCGGCGTGGTGGCCAGAAACTCCTCCGACGCCGAACCGCCCATCGCGCCCGACATCGCGTGTACCACGGCGTAGTCCAGGCCCAGTCGGTCAAAGATCCGCCGGTAGCTGTCGCGGTGCCGCTCGTACGCCGCCCGCAGGCCTGCCTCGTCCAGGTCGAAGGAGTACGCGTCCTTCATCAGGAACTCGCGCCCGCGTAGCAGTCCGGCGCGGGGCCGGGCCTCGTCGCGGAACTTCGTCTGGATCTGGAACAACGTCACCGGAAAGTCGCGGTACGAGGTGAACAGGTCCTTCACCAGCAGCGCGGCCAACTCCTCGTGGGTGGGTGCGAGCAGGTGCTCGGCGCCCCGCCGGTCGGCCAGGGTGAAGATGTCGTCGCCGTACTCCGTCCACCGGCCGCTCGTGCGGTACGGCTCGGCCGGCAGCAGCGCCGGGAAGTGCACCTCCTGGTCGCCGATCGCGGTCATCTCGGCCCGGACGATCTCGCTGATCCGGTCCAGCACCAGCCTGCCCAGCGGCAGCCAGGTGTAGCCGCCCGGAGCGGCCCGGCGGATGTAGCCGGCGCGCAGCAGCAGCCGGTGGCTCGGCACCTCCGCGTCGGCCGGGTCCTCGCGCCGGGTCCGGATCAGCGATGTCGACATCCGCAGCAGCATTGCCGCAGCGTACGACCGACGACCGCCGACAGGCGACTGAGTAAGGAAGGGCCCCTTGTTAACCTGCGGTAGAGCAGGGGCCCCTTGTTAACACCCGCACCCGGAGCGCGATTACGCGAGGATGGGCGGATGATGCGGGCGGCTGGTGGATTGTTGCTTGATTTCGGGGGCGTGCTGGCGGATGCGCCGGTCGGCGGGGCGGCGGCACCGGACATGGTGCGGCGGGTCGCTGAGGTGGTCGGCGGGGAGGTATCCGAGGAGCGGATCACCGCCGACCTGATCGAGGGCGCGCGGGCGTACTCGCTGTGGCGGGACGAGATCAGCGCCTCGGCCGAGCCGATCGAGCTGCCGCACAACCGGGTGTGGGCCGACTTCGTCACCCAGGGCTGGCCCGAGGCGGCGCGGGCCGCCGTCGAGCGGGAAGCCACCCCCCTGGCGTACGCGTGGACGTGGCGCATCGAATGGGAGGTGCGCCCGGGCATTGCGGAGGCGCTCCGGGCAGCCGCCGAGGCGGGAGTGCCGATGGCGGTGGTCAGCAACACCCTCTGTGGTGCGGCCCATCGCGACTTCCTCGCCGCCGCCGGGCTCTCCGGGTTATTCGAGTTCGAGTTCTACAGCGACGAGACGGGGCTGCGGAAACCCAATCCACGCTTCGCGCAGGTGGCAGCCGAGGCGATCGGCGTACCCATCGGGGAGTGCTGGTTCGTCGGGGACAGCCTGCATCGGGACATCGCCTGCGCCCGGCGGGCCGGCGCCGGTGCGGCCGTCCTGATGCGTTCGCCCCGCACCGACCGGGAACCGGAGCACCCCGAGGTGTCGCCCGATGCCCGGATCGAGGACGGGCACGGGCTGCTCGACCTGCTCCGCCGCAGCCGGGTGGCGGACCGGGCAGGTTGACGGCGCATCCTAAGCAGCTGACGTCCGGGCAACCAGCTTCGCCGCCGCGACACCGCTGCTGACGGCGGCCGGTCACCGGGTGCTGGTCCCTGACGCCCGGGGTTACGGCAGCACCCGGTTCCGGTCCGACGGAGCGATGCGCAACGGTCAACCGGCCGCCCTGGCGGTCGACACCATCGCGTTCCTGGACGCTTCTAGATCTGGGAGCCCGGCAAATACCCGAACGCCGGATCGTCTCTCAGCTCTGCGGGTGGTGCGGGTCAGCGGCGCTTGGTGTGTTCGACGAAGGAGCGCCAGGCGGGCGGGGCGAAGGCGAGCACCGGGCCGGCGGCGTCCTTGCTGTCGCGTACACCGATCACGCCGGGCAGGTTGTCGGCCACCTCGACGCACTCACCGCCGGCGCTGCGGTTGGACTTGCGCCAGGTCGCGCCGGTCAGATCGTGGACCACGACTCCATCACTTCCTTCATCAGCAGCTCGGACTGTCGCTTGGGGAGGGCCACGCTGCGGATGCCTTCCCACCTCGCGAGCAGCGTAGCGATCTCGTCGGCCTTGTCGATGGTCGCGCCGCCGACGTGGTTTTCGAGGTGCCCGACCCACTCGCCCTCGGCTCCACGAGCCAGGGTGAGCGGACCAGCATGCCCGACGTGCACGCTCACCTCGGCCGAGATCACGTGCACCAGCACGCCGCCGCGCTTCACACAGTCGAGCAGGTGAGCGATCTGCTGGGTCATGATGCCCCGGAAGCTCTCGTCGGCCCGACGCAGCGCGGCCTCCTCGATGACCGTGATGAGGATCGGCGGATCCGGCTGGGTCAGGATCGCCTGGCGGTCCATCCGCACCGCCAGCCGCCGCTCCACCTCCTCGTCGCTGAGCAGGTCGTCGGCGCGGATCACGGCACGGGCGTAGTGCTCGGTCTGGAGCAGTCCCGGGATCAGCGTGGGGTGGTAGCAGCGCAACTGCGTGGCGCCGCGCTCGGCGTCGAGCCAGGGTCGCAGCCAGCCTGGCTGGCCGTGCAGCTCGGCGATGCGCAGCAGCCCGAGCAGCAGCCCGTCGCTGTTGAGCACCTCGTCGGCCCGCTTGAGGAAGAGCCGGTCGTACGGGCGCTGCCCCAGCTCGATCGCGGAGATCTGCGAGCCGGAAAAGTGCACCTGCTTGCCGAAATCCTCCTGGGTCAGGTCGGCGGCCAGCCGTAGCCGGCGCAGCTGCGCCCGGATCAGTTCAGCGGTCGGCTCGGATTCCACAACGCCTCCACGGTCTCCTCGGCTGCTCGGATGGCTTCCCGGCCCCGGTCGGCGTTGCCACGACCAGCATGAATGCCTTCCGACAGTAGCCGGCGTGTCACCACACTGTCACTCGGCGGTCCTGCTCCCATCCACCGGGGACGGGGTGGGGCTGCGCCGGGGCCGCCCCGACCTCCCCGTGCCGGGGCGGCCCCTTCCCCGCCATCGGAGGTCGAGATGCCCAACCCGAACCAACTCCCGCTGCCGCGCCGTGGCCCGTACGCCAACCGACCTCGGCGGTACCCGTTGAACGGTCCGCAGCATCTGCCGCTGCGCCCGCTCTGGTTGTGCCGCGCCTGCGGACGTTCGTGGCCGTGCGCCGAGGCACGGCTGCTGCTCCGCGTGGAGTACGACGACCGCTGGCTCGACCTGGCCGTCTACCTGTCCGGGCTTTACTACGAGGCGACCCACGACCTGTTCCGGCTGAATCCCGAGGGCGGCCCGACGCCGCGCGAACTGTTCCAGCGGTTCGTGGCCTGGGGGCCGTACCGCCGGCCGGCCGTTGCCCTGCCGCCGGCCTGCACCGGCCGCTGCCGCACGGGCTGATTGTGCGGCTGCGCCGCCTGCCGCGGCGATCGGCCTGCCAGTCGCGGGCGGCGGGCTTCCTCGACAAGGAGGTCGTCAACCGGTCCGTCGTCGAACCGGACGTGCCACTGTGCCGGGACTGAGCCTGGCTGCCGCACCGCACGGGAGCCAGGGACAGGCGGCCTCCGACTCGGCCCTGCCCGTCAGCGCGGACCGGAGCGCGCCACCCGGAAACCCACGTCGTCGACGGTGAAGGTCGGATGGCTGCGGCGGCGTACCGAGGCGCGGCAACTCCAGTGCTCGTCGAACCAGCCGCCGCCACGCAGCACCCGGTAGCTGCCGTAGACCTCCGCGTCGTAGACGTCCCAGCACCAGTCCCACACGTTGCCCAACATGTCGTACAGGCCCCAGGCGTTGGGCCGCCGGCCGCCCACCTCGTGAGGGTGCCCGTCGGAGTTGTCGCGGTACCAGGCGATCTCGTCGAGTGGCCCGTAGCGCGGCCCGGTGGTGCCGGCGCGGCAGGCGTACTCCCATTCGGCCTCGGTGGGCAGCCGGTACCCGTCGGCGGAGTCGTCCCACCCGACGTCCTCGCCGTTCTCAGGGTCCAGGTGGTAGGCGGGCCGTAGCCCTTCCCGCTGCGAGCGGGCGTTGCAGTAGCGGATCGCGTCCCACCAGGAAACGCTCTCGACCGGCAGTCGGTCACCGCGAGCCGCGCTGGGTTGCGCACCGGTGACCAGCGCATACTCCGCCTGGGTCACTGCAAAGGCGGCGATATGGTACGCCTCGACCTCCACCGGCCACCGACGCTGCGTACGCCGATCCGACAGCGTCACCCGGCCTGCTGGGATGGGGATCATCACACTCGCAGTGTGGATGACCTCTGACACGTTCCCGCCTGCGGGGGCAGACCGGTGAGCGGCTCGGTGCCACACTTCCCGGTGTTAAGAAGGGGCCCCGCAACTACCGCAGGCGTTAACGAGGGGCCCTTACTTACTTCGAAGGAGTTGCATGCGCTGGCGCAGTTTCGTCGCGGTCGGGGACAGCTTCACCGAGGGTCTGGACGACGCCTACCCGGACGGCAGTTTCCGGGGCTGGGCGGATCTGGTCGCCACCAGGTTGGCCGCCGAGGTCGGTCCCGACTTCACGTACGCCAACCTGGCCATCCGGGGACGGACCTTCCCCAGCGTGGTCGCCGAGCAGGTGCCGGCCGCGTTGGCCATGAAGCCCGACCTGATCAGCTTCGCGGCCGGCGGCAATGACGTGCTGCGCCGCAGCTTCGACCCGGAGGCCCTGGTCAGCCGCTACGACAAGGTGATCGGCCGGCTGCGCGTGGGCGGTGCCGACGTGGTGCTGTTCCGGTTCGCCGACCTGATGGCGCGGCTGCCCGGTCAGCGGCTGATCGCGCCCCGGGTCACCCTGCTCAACCGCGCCGTCGGGGAGACCGCCGAGCGGCACGGCGCGATCATGGTCGACCTGTACGCCGACGACACGTACCTCAACCCGATGCTCTGGAGCACCGACCGGCTGCACCTCTCGCCGGCCGGGCACCGCCGCGTCGCCGGCCAGGTGCTCACCGCGCTCGGCGTCGGCTGCGACGAGGAGTGGCTGCTGGTGCCGCCGAACCCGGAGCCCACCCCGTGGCTGTCGGCGCGCACCGCCGACCTCCGCTGGGCCGGCCGACACCTGGCCCCCTGGATCAAGCGCCGCCTGACCGGCCGCTCCTCCGGCGACACCCGCACCGCCAAGCGCCCCACCCTCACCCCGCTCTCCGACTGACCCCACCCCACCCCACCCCACCCCACCCCACCCCGTCCCGTCGATCTAGGGCTTCTTGTCGTTGCAGGAGATCGACTAGCGGCGATTTGCCCTAGATCGACGTGGGGGTAGGGGTGGGTGATCAGTGGGTGAGGCGGGTCCAGGTGCGACTCTGGGCGGCGCCGGAGGCGAGGATCGTGGTGTTCAGGGTGGTGACGACGATGGTGTCGTCGGGGAGCACCTGCACCGAGGGTGCATCCTCGCCGTTGCCGAAGCGCTCGCGAGGCTCGGGGGCGTCGATGTAGCGCTCGCCCGTCCAGTAGCCGATGTTTCCGTACGCGGTGGTCATGGCAAGCAGGCCACCGTTGATCGCGGCCACCGAGTTCGTGTCGGGCGGTAGCTCGACCCGCTCCCGCCACGAGTCGTCAACCAACTGCCAGACCCGTTTCGTCATCGACACGCTGTACTCCGCGTCGCCCATGCCGACCAGCCAGAGGTGTTGGCCGTCCGGGGAGACCAGCAGACGCGCGGCGCCCCGCACGACCGGCAGCTGCTGCCAGGTGGATGCCGAGTCGCTGCTGACCACCACACTCAACCGGTCGCCTTCCTGGACGGTCACCCAGAGCCGGCCGTCGCCGCCCTCGATGACCTGACGGACAGCGTGCCCGTTCATGATCAGCGGGGGTTGGACCAGGGTCGCCGCCGTGCCGATCCGGGCCAGCCGGTAGCGGGAGCACGGGAGGTCGTACACGCCGTTGCCGTCCGGGCACCGCAGCAGGTAGCCGCTGCGGGTGGCCACGCCGAGCCGGGTAGCCTCCGGTGGAGACCTCAGCGGGTGCTCGGTGAAGGAGGCGCCACCGTCGGTGGTGACCAGGTATCCCTCGCCCGCGCGTACGGTCAGTGTCCGGCCGTCGACCGGCAGCAGGTGAACCGGTCCGCTCAGCAGCGGGCTGTTCACCGCGTCCGGCAGCGGCGTGCGCTGCCAGGTCTCGCCACCGTCGGTGGTCCGGGCGAGGTCACGCCGGCAGTCGGTCCGGCCGAGGTCGTCGGTCCGACCGCAGGTGTCGAAGAGGGCCCAGCCGTGCCGGGCGTCGACGAACCGCAGTGTGTCCAGCCTTCCGGCGACCCCCACCGGGTTGACCTTCCGCTCAATCGGCCGCCCGTCGGTTGTGGGGGACGGCGCAGGGGTGGGCGGATCACCATCTCGGTCCCGGCCGGCGACGGCATATGCTCCCGGGCCGGCCAGTATCAGCGCGACCAGGCCGGCGAGCAGGCCACGGCGTCGACGCCGTCGATCGTGCACTCGGCGTCGGGCGGCCGCTACCCCAGGTGGGCGGAAGGTGGGCACGACCTTCGCCTCGAAATCGGCGAACAGCTCGTTCAGGTTGATCTCACGCACGGCCGGCCTCCTGCCGCTCGGTGAGGTGACGGGCCAGTGCCGCCCGGCCTCGCGACAGCCACGACTTCACGGTTCCCTCCGGCGCGCCGAGCTGGTCGGCGATTTCCGCGACGGTGAGCTGGACAAGGTGGTGCAGGACGACCGCCTGGCGCTGGGCGGTCGGCAGGGTGGCGAGCGCCGCCAGCAGCACCACCCGGTCAGGGCTCGGGCCGGGCACGTGCTCCTCCCGCTGCCGGGCGAGGTGGCGGACGGCGGTGCGGACCCGACGCAGCCGGCTGGTTGCCAGGTTCCAGGCGACCCGGCGGACGAAGGCGGACGGGTCGTCGTACCCGCTGATCCGATTCCAGCGTTCCAGCGTCCGGCAGAACGCCTCCTGGGTGAGGTCCTGTGCCTCGGCGTGGTCACCGAGGTACGCGTAGAGCTGCACCGCCACGCGGCGGAAGTGCGCCTGGTAGAACTCGCTGAAGTCCACCGGCGGTGGGGCGGCCCCTGGCGGCCGTGCGGTCATGGCAGTCCTCGGTGTCGGCGGGTCTCCCCACTGTCACGTGCCACGGGCCGCATCCGCTGCACCCGATTTTTGAGGAACGGCCGAGGATCGCGCGTACCTTGGGCATCATGTCTGTGCCAAACGATCCCGATCCCCGACTTCAGTTCTACGCGGACCCGCAGCGGCTGGTGACCACCGACTGGCTGGCCGATCACCTGGGCGACAGTGGGTTGGTGGTAGTCGAGTCCGATGAGGACGTGTTGCTCTACGACAGCGGCCACATTCCCGGTGCCGTCAAGGTCGACTGGCATCTGGAGCTGAACGACCAGGTGACCCGGGATTACCTGGACGCCGAACGGTTCGCCGAACTCTGCGCCGCCAAGGGCATCGGCCGCGACGACACGATCGTCTTCTACGGCGACAACTTCAACTGGTGGGCCGCGTACGCCCTCTGGGTCTTCACTCTCTTCGGCCACCGGGACGTGCGGTTGCTCGACGGCGGCCGGCAGAAGTGGATCGCCGAAGGGCGGGAGATGACCCGCGACAAGCCGGCCCGGCCTCGGGCCCAGTACCCGGTGCCGCAGCGCGACGACGCGCCGGTGCGGGCGTTCCGCGAGGAGGTGTCGGCGCATGTGTCCGCCGGCCGGCCGCTGGTGGACGTGCGTTCGCCGGGCGAGTACACCGGCGAAATGCTGCACATGCCGGACTATCCGCAGGAGGGCGCGCTGCGCGGCGGCCACATCCCGGGCGCGGTCAACAAGCCGTGGAAGTCCGCTGCCAACGACGACGGCACGTTCAAGTCGGCCGAGGATCTGCGCACCATCTACGCCGACCAACTCGGGCTGGGCACGGACGACGACGTGATCGCGTACTGCCGGATCGGCGAGCGGTCCAGCCACACCTGGTTCGTGCTGCGGCACCTGTTGGGCTACCCGCAGGTGCGCAACTACGACGGCTCGTGGACGGAGTGGGGCAACCTGGTTCGCGCCCCCGTCGTGCAGGGCCCCGAACCGAAGTAACGATCATCCGGGGGCGGGGTCGCGAAGGTAGCGCTGGATGGTGGGGGCCAGCCAGGCGATCAGTTCGGCCGGGGAGATGTCGACCATCGGGGGGAGTCGCAGTACGTAGCGGGTGAGGGCCACGCCGAGGAGCTGGCTGGCGACCAGGCCGGCCCGTCGGGGGGCCTCGTCCGGGTCGGCGACCATCCGGGCCACGGCGGTGCCGAGTTGGTTGGCGAAAATCGCGCGTACCCGCTCGGCTCCGCTCGGGTTGGTGCTGGCCGTGCGCAGCAGGGCCGGCAGCGTGGCGTCTCCCTCCCAGCGGGTGAAGAAGTAGCTGACCAGCGTCTCGCCGAGGCGGTCGGTTGGCACGCCGCTCAGGTCAGGTAGCCGCAGGTCGAATTCGGCCGCCGTGGCGAACAGCCCTTCCTTGCTGCCGTAGTAGCGCATCACCATCGACGGGTCGATCCGTGCTTGTGCGGCGATGGCCCGGATCGTCGCCCGGTCGTAGCCGTCGGCGGCGAAGCGTGCCCGGGCGGCCCGCAGGATGGCCGCCCGGGTCGCCTCCGAGCTGCGCCCGCGTCCGCCCTCGGCTGCCGGCTGCGTCGCCGGCTCCCGCTCCGGCTGGGGTACGCCCTCAGTCATGTACCCGACCGTATGCCAACGAGCGTTGACTTACCAGCGCGGGGCGGCCTAGCGTTGCCTACATGTGTTGGCCAACAAGTGTTGGCACCCCTCTTGAGGGAGGTCGTCATGCTGCCCGAACGAACGGATGTCCTGATCGTCGGCGCCGGCCCGACCGGGCTGACCACCGCACTCACCCTGGCCCGCAGAGGCGTCGAGGTCACCCTGCTCGACCAGCGGGAAACACCGGCGGTCACCTCACGGGCGGCGGTCGTGCACGCGTACACCCTGGAGGTACTCGACCATGTCGGGGTCGGCGAGTCGCTAATGGCGCGCGGGCTGCGGTCGACGCGGTTCGCCGTCCGCGACCGGGACCGGACGCTGGTCACCGTGCCTTTCGACCGGCTGCCCTCCCGCCACCGATACGCATTGATGGTCTCCCAGTCGGTGACCGAGGAGGTACTCACCGGCGGGCTGGCCGAGGCGGGGGTGCGGGTACTGCGCCCGTACCGGCTGACCGGGCTGCACCGCGACGGCGACCGTACAGTGGCGGACTTCGACGGCACCACCGTCCGCGCCCGCTGGGTCGTCGGCGCCGACGGCATCAACAGCACCGTCCGTGAGCTGGCCGGCATCCCGTTCACCGGGCCGGCAGGCTCCGAGGAGTGCTTCGTCCTGGCCGACGTACGCGTCGACAGCGCCCTGCCCCGCGACGGGGCCTCCATTTTTCTCGCCCGGGGTGGCCCCATGGTCTGGGCGCCCCTGCCCGACGGGCGGGTCCGCCTGGTCGCCACGGTCACCGATCCACCCGCCGAACCTGACGCGGCGTACCTGCAACGGCTGCTCGACGAGCGGGGTCTACGGCGGCGGCCGGACCGGGTACGGGACGTGCTCTGGTCCTCGCGGTTCCGGCTGCACCGCCGGGTTGCAGGCACGTTCCGATCCGGGCCGGTGCTGCTGGCCGGCGACGCCGGACACGTGCACAGCCCGGCCGGCGGGCAGGGCATGAACCTCGGCATCCGCGACGCGGTCGACCTCGGGCAGACCCTGGCCGAGGTGTTGGCCGGTGCCCCCGAGGCGCGGCTGGACTCCTACGCCGCCCGCCGCCGCCCGCTCGCCCACGAGGTTGCCGGCTTCGCCGACCGGCTGACCCGCCTCGCCACCGCGCCACCCTCGGTCCGCCCGGCCCGGGACGCGCTGCTGCGCCTGGTCTCGGTGCTGCCGCCGGTCCGGCAGTGGATCGCGCTGCGGCTGTCCGGCCTTCACCAGCGGCGGTCCCGCTGACCGGCCCGGGGTGAGCGCTGGCGGCTGGCGGCGCTGACGCCCGGCGGCTGGCGCGTTCGGCGGGGTCGCCGACGGAGCGCCGGCCGGTCGTCTCCGGTTGCGATGTTCCCGGTAATCGGACTGACGGGTAACCAGGGCGACACGCCGTGGTCGGCCGGGTCTAGGCTTGCCCGGTGACGCTGGAGCAGCAGGCCCGAGGCGCGAGCAGCGGGGCCACGGGGGCGGGACGGCGCCGATCCCGCAAGGACGAGATCCTGGAAATCGCGGTGGGGCTGTTCGCCTCCCGTGGCTACCATGGCGTGTCGATGGACGACATCGGCGCGGCTGCCGGAGTGACCGGCCCGGCGCTCTACCACCACTTCGCCGGCAAGGAAGCGATGCTGGTCGCCGCGCTGGTGCCGGTCAGCGAAGGGTTGTTGGAGGGCGGTCGGCAGCGGGCCGTCGCGCACCCCGGCGACCTGCGTGCCGTGCTCGAGTCGCTGATCGACTTCCACGTCGAGTTCGCGCTGGCAAACCCGGCCGTCATCGCTCTGCACCTGCACGAGCTGGACCGGCTCCCGGAGGAACCCCGGCGGCGCATCCGCCGGCTCCAGCGGCTCTACGTCGAGGAGTGGGTCACCGTGTTGACCGCCCTGCACCCCGGGCTGCCCGACGGTGAGGCACGGGTGTTGGCGCACGCCGCGTTCGGCCTGATGAACTCCACCCCGTTCCTCGGCGGCGAGGTCGACCGTCGACGCCGGGCCGAGCTTCTGCGCGCCGCCACCCTGGCTGCGCTGCTCGCCCCCACCGAGCCCGCCTGACGCTCCCCGCGCACCACGTTGTCTTCTGTGGGGCACCCCTGATCGACACCAGGCGTCAACAGGGGTCTCTTCCCCGTCTCCTGGGTGGCGTGGTTCGCTAGCAGGCGATCCCACCATCTGGACGCTCGGAGGAACCATGATCGAGTCGCTGCTGGTCGCCAACCGGGGCGAGATCGCCCGCCGCATCATTCGTACCGCCAAGCGGCTGGGCGTCCGTACGATCGCGGTGCACTCGGAAGTCGACGCGGACCTTCCGTTCGTGGCCGAGGCCGACGAGGCCGTCTGTGTCGGACCGGCCAACCCGGCGCAGAGCTACCGCAACGCCGAGGCGATTCTCGCCGCCGTCAAGTCGACCGGTGCGCAGGCCATCCACCCCGGCTACGGCTTCCTGTCGGAGAACGCCGACTTCGCCCGTACCGTCGAGGCCAGCGGCCTGATCTGGGTCGGACCCGGCGCGCACGCGATCACCGCAATGGGCGACAAGATCAACGCCCGGAATTTGATGGCCGCAGCGGGCGTGCCGGTGGCGGCCGGGACCACCGAACCGGCGGCGGACCTGGCGGCGGCGGTCGCCGAGGCGGCCGAGATCGGCTACCCGGTGATGGTGAAGGCCGCCGCCGGTGGTGGCGGCATGGGCATGGGCGTCGCCACCGACGAGGCCGCGCTGCGCACCGAGTACGACAAGGTGCGTGCGTTCGCCGAGCGGATGTTCGGTGATGGCTCGGTGCTGATCGAGCGGTACTTTCCTCGGGTACGGCACGTCGAGGTGCAGATCCTCGGCCTGGCCGACGGTCGGGTGGTGGCTCTCGGGGAGCGGGAGTGCTCGGTACAGCGGCGCAACCAGAAGCTGGTGGAGGAGTCGCCCTCGCCGGCCGTCTCGCCGGAACTGCGGTCGCGCCTGCTGGCCGCCGCGGTACGAGCCGGCGAGGCGGTCAACTACCGCAACGCGGGTACGGTCGAGTGCCTGCTGGTCCCGGGCCAGCGGGACGGCTCGGACGCCGACGAGTTCTACTTCCTGGAGATGAACACCCGACTCCAGGTCGAGCATCCGGTGACCGAGCTGGTCTACGGCCTCGACCTGGTCGAGGAGCAGCTTCGGGTCGCCGCCGGTTTGGCGCCCACCTTCGACCCTGACGCGCTGACCCCGCGCGGTCACGCCATCGAGATGCGGATCAACGCCGAGGACCCGAAGCGGTTCCTGCCCGGTCCCGGCGTGATCAAGACCTGGGTCGAGCCGACCGGTGAGGGCGTCCGCGTCGACTCCGGCTACGTCGAGGGGAACACCGTCACCCCGTTCTACGACAGCCTGATGGCCAAACTTGTCGTCAGCGCCCCCACCCGCGCCGAGGCCATCACCCGAGCCCGCGCTGCGGTGGACGCCTTCGAGCTGGCCGGCCCCAAGAACAACCTTCCCTTCTTCGCCGAACTACTGGAGAACCAGGAGTTCACCTCCGGCACCTACGACACCACCCTCGTCTCCCGTATGCGCTGACCGCTCCAGCCGGCGTCCGCTGCCCCGCCAGCCCGGCTGATCCAGAGCTTCGCGTCGAGATCCGCGAGGACACCGACGCGAAGCTCTGGATCAACACCGGTGGGGGCGGGCGTGACATGCTGGAGTAGTCAGCGACAGGGACGTGTCACAGCGAGGTGGCCGCATGGCGGAGATGCCGGAGTACGTGTCCATCCGAGAGGTCGGGCCGCGTGACGGGCTGCAGAACGAGGAGCCCATCCCGACCGGAGCCAAGGTGCGGCTGCTCGACGCGCTCTCCCGCACCGGCGTGCAACGGATCGAGGCGGTGTCGTTCGTGCACCCCAAGGCCATCCCGCAGATGGCGGACGCCGACCAGGTGTGGCAGCGGGCGACGCGAATCGACGGCGTTCGATACTCGGCGCTGGTGCCGAACACGCGCGGCGCGCGGCGCGCACTCGCCGCCGGCTTCACCGAGATCGAGGTAGTCGTCTCGGCCAGCGACACGCACAACCAGCGCAACGTCAACCGCTCCACCGGCGAGTCGCTGGACGACATCGCCGAGCTGATCGACCTGCTGCACGGTGCCGGCGCCCGCGCCGAGGTGATCATCGCGACCAGCTTCGGCTGCCCGTACGAGGGTGACATCGAGCCGGGTCGGGTGGCCGCCATCGTGGACCGGGTGGTGCGCGACGGCGCCGACCGCGTCGCGTTCGGCGACACCACCGGCATGGGTACGCCCCGACGGGTCCGTGACCTGCTCACCGTCGTACGCGACCGTGACCCGAACATTCCGGTGCTGCTGCACTTCCACAACACCCGGGGCACCGCGCTGGCCAACCTGCTGACCGCGCTGGAGCTGGGGGTGACCGAGTTCGACGCGAGTGTCGGTGGTCTCGGCGGCTGCCCCTACGCCCCCGGAGCCAGCGGTAACCTGGCCACCGAGGAGGCCGTGCACATGCTGCACGACATGGGTATCGGCACAGGCACCGACTTGGATGCCCTGATCGACGCCGCCACCCTCGCCGAGCAGCTCACCGCCCGTCGCCTCCCCTCGGCCATCCTCCGCGCCGGCCCCCGCACCCGCCTCACCCCCACCCCCGCGTCGATCTAGGGACAAATGCCGTTAGTCGATCTCCAACAACGCTGATCGCTCCTAGATCGACGCAGGGGTGGGGTGGGCCGGGGTGGGTGAAGTGGGGTAGCCTAACGATCGTTCAGGTGGGTTGGGGTGGGGAGCCGCTGTGACGGGTGATGGTGAAGGGCTGGAGCAGCTCGGTAAGCGGGTCCGGGCCGGTGGAGCCGACAAGTATCATGCGGCGAACGCGGCCAAGGGCAAGCTGTTTGCCCGGAACCGGGTCGCGCTGCTCGTCGACGAGGGCAGCTTTGTCGAGGACGGGCTCTACGCCAACGCCCTCGCCGAGGGTCTGCCTGCCGACGGCGTGGTGACCGGGACCGCCACCGTCGACGGCCGTCAGGTCTGCCTGATGGCGAACGACTCGACCGTGAAGGCAGGCAGCTGGGGTGCGCGCACCGTCGAGAAGATGATCCGGATCATCGAGCGGGCGTACGACACCGGCGTGCCGATGGTCTATCTGGTCGATTCGGCTGGTGCCCGGATCACCGACCAGGTCGAGCTGTTCCCCGGGCGGCGCGGCGCCGGCAAGATCTTCTGGAACCAGGTCCGTGCCTCCGGCTCGATTCCGCAGGTCTGCGCGCTGTTCGGGCCGAGCGCGGCCGGCGGTGCGTACATTCCCGCGTTCTGCGACGTGGTGGCCATGGTCGACGGCAACGCCAGCATGTACCTCGGCTCCGACCGGATGGTCGAGATGGTCACCGGCGAGAAGACCACCCTGGAGGCGATGGGCGGGGCGAAGGTCCACTGCACCGAGTCGGGTGTCGGGCACTTCCTCTGCAAGACCGAGGCCGACGCCCTCGACGTGGTCAGGCGTTACCTGTCGTACCTGCCGGCGAACTGGACCCAGCAGCCGCCGACCGCGCCGGCCGCCAGCGCGCCGGCCACCGTGGACCTCGCCGCCCTGGTGCCGGCGAGTGAGCGGCAGGCGTTCGACATGCGGCGGTACGTCAAGGGCCTGCTCGACGAGGGTTCCTTCTTCGAGATCCAGGCGCTTTGGGCCAAGGAGCTGACCGTCGGCTTCGGCCGGTTGGACGGCGAGGTCGTCGGCGTGGTCGCCAACAACTCGATGTTCAAGGGTGGCGTGCTCTTCGTCGACTCGGCCGACAAGGCGACCCGGTTCGTGCAGCTCTGCGACGCGTTCAACGTGCCGCTGCTGTTTCTGTCCGACGTGCCCGGGTTCATGGTCGGCAGCGCGGTGGAGAAGCAGGGCATCATCCGGCACGGAGCAAAGATGATCACTGCGATCTCCGAGGCGACTGTTCCCAAGATCTGTGTGGTGGTTCGTAAGGCGTACGGTGCCGGGCTCTACGCGATGGCCGGGCCGGGCTTCGAGCCGGACGCGACCATCGCGCTGCCCACGGCGAAGATCGCGGTGATGGGCGCGGAGGCCGCCGTCAACGCGGTCTACGCGAACAAGATCGCCGCGATGGAGGACGAGGCCCAGCGGGCCGCCTTCGTCGCGGCGAAGCGGGCGGAGTACGACATCGACATCGACATCGTCCGGCTCGCCAGCGAGCTGGTGATAGACGCGATCGTCGAGCCACCCGAGCTGCGCGCCGAACTGGTCCGCCGGTTCACCGCCGCGCGCGGTAAGCAGCGGCACTTCTCCCGTCGCCGGCACGGCGTCACCCCCGTCTGAGCCGTTGAGCCGGCACTCGTCGGCATCGATCACCACAGCAGCACGATCCCGTCCGGCGTCACGAGCGACCGACGGGCCGTCCACCCAGGAGGAACCCGATGGACTTCCGGCTCAGTGAGGAGCACGAGGCACTGCGGGACAGCGTGCGGGACTTCGCCCGCGAGGTGGTCGCGCCGGTCATCGCCGAGCACTACGAGCAGCGCACCTTCCCTTACGAGATCATCCGGCAGATGGGCAAGATGGGGCTGTTCGGGCTGCCCTTCGCCGAGGAGCACGGCGGCATGGGCGGCGACTACTTCGCGCTCTGCCTGGCCCTGGAGGAGTTGGCCCGGGTCGACTCCAGTGTGGCGATCACCCTGGAGGCGGCGGTCTCCCTGGGCGCCATGCCGATCTACCGGTTCGGCACCGACGAGCAGCGGGCCCGGTGGCTGCCGAAGCTGCTCAGCGGCGAGGCGCTGGCCGGCTTCGGCCTGACCGAGCCGGGCTTCGGTTCGGATGCGGCCGGCACCGAGACCCGGGCCGTGCTGGACGAGGCGGCGGGCGAGTGGGTGATCAATGGTTCGAAGGCGTTCATCACGAACTCGGGCACCGACATCACCACCCTGGTCACCGTCACGGCGGTGACCGGCATGCGGTCCGACGGTTCGAAGGAGCTGTCCACCATCATTGTGCCGAGCGGGACGCCTGGCTTCACCGTCGCGCCCGGCTACTCGAAGGTCGGTTGGACCGCCTCCGACACCCACGAGCTGACCTTCGACGACTGCCGGGTGCCGGCGGAGAACCTGCTCGGCGAGCGTGGCCGGGGCTTCGCCCAGTTCCTGAGGATTCTTGACGAGGGCCGGATCGCAATCGCCGCACTGGCCGTGGGGCTCGCGCAGGGCTGCGTCGACGAGTCGATCAGGTACGCGAAGGAACGTCACGCCTTCGGCCAACCGATCGGCAACTACCAGGCGATCCAGTTCAAGATCGCTGACATGGAACTGAAGGCGTACACGGCGCGGCTGGCCTACTACGACGCCGCCGCCCGGATGCTGGCCGGTGAGCCGTTCAAACGGCAGGCGGCGATCGCGAAGCTGCACGCCAGCACGATCGCCGTGGACAACGCCCGAGAGGCGACCCAGATCCACGGCGGTTACGGCTTCATGAACGAGTACCCGGTGGCCCGCTTCTGGCGTGACTCCAAGATCTTGGAAATCGGCGAGGGTACGTCCGAGGTGCAGCGCATGATCATCGCTCGGGATCTGGGTATGTGAGCCGTAGGTCGCATCGATAGCCGTCTGTCCAGGGCCGATCGCCGGTCGTCCCCTGTCGGGTTTCGGCACGAGGTCGTCGGGTGGCCGACGATCCCGTGTGCGATGTCGGGCCTGGCCCGTAATGTCCCTGCTCATGACGTCGGGTCATGATCGTCCCTCCGGTCCGCCCGCGCACACCGGCCTGCCGGAGTTGTTGCGGGCCCACCGCCTGGCCGTCGGCTCCACCCAGGCCGATCTGGCGGCTCGCGCCGGCGTCGGCGTACGAACGGTTCGCGACCTGGAACGCGGTCGTTCCCTGCGGCCGCAGCGCACCACCGTCGAATTGCTCGCCGGGGCGCTCGGCCTTGCCGGGGCGGACCGCCGGGCGTTCCTGGCCGCCGCCCGAGGCGGTGGTACCGCGACGCCACAGCCCGACGTCGCCCCACCGCCGGGGCTGCCGCCTCCGCCCGAACTGATCGGCCGGGAGCGCGACGTCGCCGAGCTGTCCACGCTCCTGACCGAGTCGCGCGGCCCCCGGGTGGTGAGCCTGGTGGGGCTGGCCGGTGTCGGCAAGACGGCGCTGGCGTTGGCGGTGGTCCACGCGGTCGCTCCGGCCCACCCCGGCGGCACCGCCGGGGTACTGATCGGCGCCGGGTCGGACGCCGCCGACGTGCTCGCTGCCTCGATGACCGTCTTCGGCGCCGCGAGGGTCACCGAGCTGGCCGCCCGGCTCGGCGGCCGGCCAGCCCTGCTGCTGGTCGATGCCGCCGAACGGACGTACTCGACCGGCTGGACCTGGCCTGCCGCAACGGCGGCATCCGGTTGCTGCGGCAGGAGGAAGAGTTGCTATACGTCCTGTCGGTCCGCCGGAGCCGACCTCCGGCGGACGGGGTCGCGAGGAACGGCCGGGCGAGACGCCCGGCCGGCCGGCGACGGGGACGGTGGCGCGGACGAGGAAGCCCCCTGTTGCCACCCCTCGCTCATCGCCCGCGCCACCCACTGCGCCCCCGCTTCAGCGAGATTAGCCAGGGTCGGGCAGAGAATCTGCCGGGGTTTGATGGCCTATCGTCTGTTGCCCGCAGGGTTCTGCCGGTCTTTCTGCCGGTGAGGTCACGCTCGGCTGGCTGCCCGTTACACAGCGGGTCCGGGCCCGGTGACGTGGGTGGGCGGCCGGTCAGAGATCAACCCTGGCGGTGGTCACGTTGTGCCCGGAGGTCGGCCCGCCCCGGCCTGAACGTCGTCCCCGGGCGAATTCCCGTCCGGGGACGTGGGTTCGCGCTCGACGGGAGTGGAGCTGCTGCCGGCGGTGGCGCAGGGATGGACGGCGTCCCGGACCCGGCGCAGGCCGTCGAGCAGTGCGTTCAGCGCCGGCGGATCGAGTTGGCCGGTGAACCAGTCCTCGATGAGTTGAAGATGCCCGGGCAGGCTCTCGTCGAGCCGACGCAGGCCGGCGGGCGTTACGACCGCGTACGAGCTGCGTCGGTCGGAGGGGCAGGCGCGCCGGGTGATCAGCCCGTCGCGCTCCATCCGGTCGACCACCCGGGTGACGCCACTTGTCGAGAGCGAGGTCTGGGCGGCGAGATCGGTCATCCGCAGCTGGTTGCCGAAGGACCGGGAGAGCCGGGTCAGCACCTCGAACTCGACCGGTGACAGGTCGTGGTCTTCGAGCTGGTTGGTGAATCGGGCAGACAGCCCGGCATGTACCTCGAAGAGCAGGCCCACGGCCGTGATTCGAGGGTCGTCGAACACGTTCGGGTTCACCAGCCCATCCTACCAGTATTTGACACAAGGAATATTGCTCAGACTATAGTTGCTGACGCAGCCGTTGGGCTACTAAACAATCTCCGGAAGGCAGTCTCTGATGACCAGCAGCACCGAGTCGGTTACCCGCGAGTGGAACGGCCTCACCATCCCGGCGGCCGGCACCTACCTGCTCGATGCGGCGCACAAGCGGGTCGGCTTCGTCGCCCGCCACATGATGGTGAGCAAGGTGCGCGGTGAGTTCGCCGACGCGAGCGCCACCGTCACCATTAACGACGAGCCGCTGGAGTCCTCGGTCTCCGCGACCATTGGGGCAGCCAGCATCAACACCGCCCAGGCCGACCGGGACGTGCACCTGCGCAGCCCGGAGTTCCTCGACGCCGAGAAGTTCGCCACGCTGGAGTACCGCAGCACCGGCGTGAAGTCGCACGAGGGCAACGAGTTCGTCCTGGCCGGAGAGCTGACCATCAAGGACGTCACCCGTCCGGTCGACCTTAAGGTCGAGTTCGAGGGCGTTGGCCGCAGCCCCTTCGGCCAGGACATCTTCGGATTCTCCGCGAGCGCCGAGATCGACCGTGAGGATTTCGGCCTCACCTGGAACGTCGCCCTGGAGTCCGGCGGCGTGCTGGTTGGCAAGAAGATCAAGATTGAGATCGAGGGCGAGGCCATCCGCCAGGCCTGAGCCCCGTACTGTCCCGACAGGCCCGCGCCCGCACCGCGTGGGCCTGTCGGCTTCCGCCGCCGCCCGGCGTGCCGCGTAGGCGCGCCGGATCGTCTGCAAGCTGGTGCGAATTGTCACAACTTGATCCCTGATCGGCGTGCATTCCCACCATCCCGGCCGGGTAGGAAATTCGGCGGAGCGCCCGAGCCGGGCGCATCGAGGAAGATCCACTCGAAGGCGTGACCGACTGCGGAAATGAATCGATTCCCGCTGGTGGCCGGGCTCGGCGTTCCACCGAGTATGGTTCACAATGCGCTGCGGGGCGGCACCGCTCCGTGGCGTCGCGCGCGCCGGGAGGACACATGGGCAGGGATGTCGACCGAGTCGCCTTCTCCCGGGAGGATCGGATTCGGTACCGGCAGAAGGTCCGCCGCTGCCTGGACGTGTTCGCGTTGATGCTGGACGACTTCGGCTTCGACGCCGACCGTCCGATGACCGGGCTGGAGATCGAACTCAACCTGGTCGACCCGGCCGCCGAACCGGCGATGCGCAACGAGGAGATCCTCGCCGCGATCGCCGACCCGCTGTTCCAGACTGAACTGGGGCAGTTCAACCTGGAGTTGAACGCCAACCCGCGCCTGATCTCCGGTGTCGGCTTCGCCGATTACGAGCGCGACCTGCAGGCCAGCCTGAGTCGGGCGAACCACCGGGCGTCGGAGTCGGACACCCGCATCGTGCTGGTCGGCATCCTGCCCACGTTGACCGAGCGCCACCTGGTGGCGGACAACATATCCACCGACGAGCGGTACCGGGTACTCAACGATCAGATCGTCGGTGCCCGGGGCGAGGACATCGAACTCGACATCCGGGGCGTCGAGCGGCTGCGGACCCACAACGACTCGATCGCACCGGAGGCCGCCTGCACCAGCCTCCAGTTCCATCTGCAGGTCGCGCCGGACAGCTTCGCCGACTACTGGAACGCCTCGCAGGCGATCGCCGCGGCGCAGGTGGCGGTCGGCGCGAACTCGCCCTTCCTGTACGGCCGTCAGCTCTGGGCGGAGACCCGGATCGTCCTGTTCGAGCAGGCCACCGACACTCGGCCGGACGAGCTGAAGGCTCAGGGCGTACGCCCCCGGGTCTGGTTCGGTGAACGCTGGATCACATCGATCTTCGACCTGTTCGAAGAGAACGTCCGCTACTTTCCGCCGTTGCTACCGATCTGCGAGAGCGAGGACCCAGTGGCGGTCCTGCACGCCGGCGGCGTACCCGAACTGGCCGAGTTGCGGCTGCACAACGGCACCGTGTACCGCTGGAACCGACCGGTCTACGACATCATGGACGGCCGTCCACACCTGCGGGTCGAGAACCGGGTACTCCCGGCCGGACCGACCGTGGTCGACATGCTGGCCAACGCCGCCTTCTACTTCGGGTTGGTCCGCGGCCTGGCCGAAGCCGACCGGCCGGTCTGGAGTCAACTGACCTTCAGCTCCGCCGAGGAGAACTTCCATGCTGCGGCCCGGCGTGGCATGGACGCGGTCCTGCACTGGCCGCGGCTCGGTGAGGTGCCGGTGACCGCCCTCGTGCTCGACGTTCTGCTGCCGATCGCCGCGGCCGGTCTGGACGCTTTCGGGGTGGCCCCGGCCGAGCGCGACCGCCTCCTCGGCATCATCGAGCAGCGCTGCCGTAGCGGACGCAACGGCGCGGTATGGCAGACCGCCACCGTGTGGGCCGCCGAACGGCACCTGGGCCTGGACCGTCGTGCCGCCCTGCACCACATGCTGCAGCGCTACGCCGAGTTGCAGCTCACCAACGAGCCGGTGCACACCTGGCCGTTCGACTGACCGCTCAGCTGCGTACGGTCGCTAGTGTTCTGTTTCGTAAATAGCTAGCCGTTTAGTAGGCTCTGCGTGTGACACGTGCTG
>NZ_JBHMIS010000038.1:0-37875 GCF_048060415.1 Micromonospora sp. LOL_024 | reverse complement strand
ACCCACCCCACCCACCCCACCCACCCCACCCACCCCACCCACCCCACCCACCCCACCCACCTCACCCACCCCACCCACCCCACCCCGGATCGCGTTGATCATGAGGTTAGCGGCGTCGAGGAGATCAAGACCGCCGTCAACTTCATGATCAACTTCGGTGAGGGTGGTGGAGGGCGGCGGGAAGAGTCGCTATTCCGTCGGAGCGGCCCACCGGGGGTTGCCGTGGGTAGGGTCGGGAGAGTGGCCGGAGTCGAGCACGGAGACGTAGCGCCGGGTGGGGACGCGATCGTCACCACCGCGTGGCAGTTGGCCGAGGCGGAGGGGTGGGCGGCGGTCACCACCCGACGGCTGGCCGAACACGCCGACATCGACCTCGGCGCACTCTACGAGCGCTTCGTCGACCGGGACGCGGTGGTGGTCGCGGTCGCGGTGCGTGGCTTCGCCGATCTGGCCGCCGCGCTGGCCGCCGCACGCGGCACGGTCGGTCGGCCCGCAGAGGTGTGGCCTGCGGCGATGGGGGCCTACCTGGACTTCGCGTACGCCAACCCGGAGGTGTACGACGCGATGTTCGCGCACACGCCGGAGTTGACCCTCGGCGCCGAGCAGGTGCCCGAGACGGTCGCGGCGACCTTCGGTGAACTGCGCGCGGCGCTGGACCCGCTGGCCGCCGGGCGCGACGCCGACACCCTGGCCGAGCTGGGCTGGAGTCTGCTGCACGGCATGGTGATGCTCACCCGGGGCGGCCGGCTGCGCCCCGAGGCGCAGGAGCAACGTGACCAACTGCTCGGCGCGTACCTCTTCGACCCACGCTGACCTTGGCCTGGTCGTGCCTTCGCCCGCTTTCGCCCCTTTCGCCGGAACCGGAACCGGAACCGGAACCCGCATGATCGCGGGTGTGGTCGGTGGTGGGTAACGGTGTTGCGCCCGGTAGGGGCGGGGCGTAGCTTCCGGGCACGCCGTCGAGCCGGAAGGAGGTCAGAACAATGTCCGATGTTCTGCGCCCCCTCCGTGTTCCGGCGTCCACGCGGATCTGACCCGGGCGCCGCTTTCCCGGAGGATCAACCATGGCCGACCTGGTCATCCGTTCGCTCGTCGCGGGCGAGGAGGAACTGTTCGACTCGATGCCCGACCCGCTACAACAACTGCGCCAGGCCGGTTACGCCGACGGGACAGCCGGTGGTGGCTACCGACCCGAGCACACCTGGGTGGCACTGCTCGTCGGCCGGGTCGTCGGCCGGGCCGCCTGGCTGCTGCCGCCCGGCTCCGTCGGGACTCCTGGTTGGAACGGTTCGACCTGGGTCCGATGCCGGAGGAATTCGCCGTGTCGGGAGATGGTGCCACGCCGGGACAGTCGCCGTGCCGGTGGTCGGTGGCGTGGCGCGAGGCGGTGGCGTACCTGAGGTGGGTGCGGCATTGTTGCGCGCCGCCCACGAGGACCTCGGCGGCCCGAAGATCTACTACGCGGCGCTGCCGGCGTACTGGCGTCGGCAACCGCAGGTGCGGGCGGTGGCCGAGGCGCCGATGGCGGCGGCCCGGCTCGCTGGTCTGGTCGAACGGGGTGAACGGCTGAGATCCACCTGGACGGGTGGGTCCCTGCCGACTCCCTCAGGGCGTTTCTCCTTTCGGTCGGCCGCCAGCGCGGCGGAGATCGACTCTCTGGTGGCCCGCGTCGCCGAGCCGGAGATACTGACCGGCGTGGAGACGGCGCGGGTCGTTGCCGGGGTGGACCTGGCCCGGGATCCGCTGGCCTGGCTGGCCGGCCCGGTCGAAAACTGGCGGGTAGCGCTGGACGGCGGCAACCCGGTCGGCATCGCGGGGACGGTGGCTGACGCCTGTTTTCCGATGATCGCCTACCGCGGCCTGCTGGACGAGCCAGCTAACGGCGGTACGGGGCAGAGCGGTACGGCTCGGTACGGTGCGGCCCGGGGTGACTTGCTGGCCGACGCCGTCGGGGTGCTGGCCGCCGGTGGGGCGTACGAGGTGGTTGCCGACGTGGACGCGTACCGCGTGACAGTGGTGGCGGAGCTCGAACGGACCGGCTTCCGGCGGATCCGCTCCAGAGTGGTCTTCGCACCGGCCTGAGCCGATCAAGGATGGCGTCCTCGGTTATGCGGTCGCTTGCCGCAGAGGACTCGCCTAGAGTCCGCAGGATGACGCGCGAGGCAGCCATCGAGCCGGGTCGGATGCTGGTCTTCGACGCCGACGACACGCTCTGGGAGAACAACGTCGTCTTCGAGCGGGTGATCGACGACTTCCTGGAGTGGGTTGCTCATCCGACCCTGGACCGGATGCAGTTGCGGGCGGTCCTCGACGACATCGAGCGGGCCAACGCCGTCACCCATGGGTACGGCAGCAAGGTCTTCCTGCGCAGTCTGCGGGAGTGCCTGGAACGGTTGCGCCAGCGGCCGGCGACCGAGGCGGAGCGACACGAGATCGACGATCTGGCGGTGGCGTTGGTGACCCACCAGGTCGAGTTGATGCCCGGGGTGGCCGACGCCCTGGACCAGTTGGCCGGCCGGCACGAGCTGCTGCTGCTGACCAAGGGCGAGCGTGAGGAGCAGCAGCGCAAGCTGGACGCCTGCGGATTGCTGCACCACTTCAAGACGGCGTACATCGTGCCGGAGAAGAACGTCGAGACCTACCGCGAAGTGGTGCGCGAGCAGGCCGTGGACCCGGCGCGGGCCTGGATGATCGGTAACTCGCCGCGCTCGGACATTCTGCCCGCCCGGGCGGCCGGCTGGAACGCGGTGTTCATACCGAACGACAACACCTGGGTACTGGAGCACGACCAACTGGACGCGGCTGACGCCGGTGTGCTGCACCTGAGCGCCTTCCCCGACCTGCTGCGCCACTTCTGAGCCACGCTCGGCGGGCGCCCGGAGCAGCGGTGGTGCCCGGTGAAATGGCGCGGCGGCTCGGCCCGCCGCCACCTGCGGACACGGGTCAGGGCGGGACCCGCGGGTCCCGCCCTGACCCGTGTCGAGCCGAGCATCAGGTCAGGATGCCCCGCCACGCACGATGGACACCGCCACCCGGCAGAACTCGTCCATGTCGGGCTGGAAGCCGGCCGCGATGTCGGGATGCAGGCCGCTGCGGGTCTCGTCCAGCAGCCGCTGGCAGACCTGCTCGACCGGCTCCCCGGTATAACCGGCCCGGACCCGGTCGGTGGCGGCCTGCAATGCCGAGGTCAGCTGGTCCTCCAGCGCGCCGCGCAGCTTCTGCTGCACCGGGTCGAGCCCGCGTGGGTCCAGCGTGACGTGCGGCTCCGACATCGGTGCTCCCTTCCTCGACGTCCGCGGTACCCCACCGCGGACGTCGGTCAAACCCGTTGCGGTACGGCGGCCACCCGCACCTGGTAGGAGAAGTCCTCGGCCGGCTCCTCCTGGTAGGACAACTTCCGGATCTGCTTGTCGTCGTCGTAGATGGCGACGTCGACCAGCACGCCGAGGTGGGTCAGGCCGATGCTGGCGACCCGCTTCTTGTCCTGGAGCACCGCGCACACCCCACCCAGCAGCGTGCTGGCGTCGGAGGTGCGGTGCCCCGGTGGGCAGCGCAGGATCAGGTCGATCTCGATCGGGCCGGACAGCGGCGTCCAGCCGGTCTGCTGCGCGGCCGCGCAGGCGGCCTGCAACAGGGTGCGTACCCTCGTCGCCTGCCGGTGCCCGGCGGCGAAGATGGACAACGCCTCGGTCTTGACCGGTGGCAGGCCGCTCACCTCGAATGTCAGGGTGAGAGCGCGGGTGTCCTGCACCACGACGGCACCTCCTCGTTGGGGACGATCCTGCCCAACCGGCACGCCGGTGAGGGGCTGTTCCCGCGAGAACCAACCGATCGGGCGGGTCGGGGTCGGCCGGTGGCGTATCGACGGCGACGGCGTACGCGCTGACGGCGGAGTGTGTTCAACGCTAGTCCACCTGGCGGTCGCCCGGTAGCACCTACGGGTCAGTCGGTGGCGCGGCGGGAAGGCGCAGATTTCGTTGGGCACCCGGTTCTTGACGGTCTTGCGTCTCCGAGACGCGGAAGCAGATCGCCACCCCACCCGCAGGGCAGACGCTCAGACCCGCCTTCCAGCGCTCACCTATTGCTATGAGCCGTGGTTGGTGCGCCGGGCTCGGGCCGTGGGGTCAAGTGTGCCCCCACGGCTATCCCGGGGTGCTGTTTTCGGTCAGCGTCTGGGTGCCGAGGACGCTGAGGAGCTTGAGCCGGTCGGCGGCGTCGCTACCAGGAGCGGCGGTATAGGCGACGATGCGCAGGTCGCTGCCGGGAGCTGTGAGCAGGTCGCAGTCGAGGGTGAATGTTCCAATGTCGGGGTGGTGCACGGTCTTGGTGTGCGTCTCGTGGACGCCCACGATTCCCCTCTCCCACAGGCTGGCGAAGTCGGTACTGACGCCCCGCAGGTCCTTGACCAGAGAGCGCAGGCCGGCATCGTTGGGGTAGCGGGCGGTCGCCGCCCTGAGATCGGCGACCAACGCCGCCGCGAACCGGGCCTCCTGCTCGGGGGTTTGGCTGATCCGGCTCGCCGAACCGGCGAAGTGCCGCCAGGTGATGTTGCGTTCGCGTCCGCGCAGCTCGGACGCTTCCCCGAACAGGGCGGCCCACAACGGGTTCCACAGGACCAGGTTCCAGGCCGCGTCATACACGCTCAGCGGTGCGCCGTCCAGCTGATCGAGCAGCCTCCGGACCCCTGGTGGAACGTGTGCCGACACCTGTCCGGGGCCCGGTGCCGACTGGCCCGCGAGGAGATACAGGTGTTCGCGCTCGGCCGCCGACAGCCGCAGGGCACGGGTCAGCGCGGACAGCACCTGTGCCGAGGGGGAGGTGGCCCTGCCCTGTTCCAGGCGGATGATGTAGTCCACCGAGAGGCTGGCAAGCTGCGCCAGTTCCTCGCGTCGCAGCCCGGCGGCCCGCCGGAGTCCGCCCGTGGGGACTCCCACCGCGGCGGGGGCCGTACGGTCGCGCCAGCTACGCAGCGTCCTGCCCAGTTCCCTGGATCCGCTCACGGCTTCAGTATGCCGCTCGCTGCGCCCGGACAGCCTGGTACTGGCAGTCCACAGGCAACGGCGGGCACTGTCTGTCCATCTGCGGGGCGAGGAGGGTGGAGGCGTCATCACCCATCGATCGATCACCGGAGTGAACACTCATGACCACCGCACTGATCACCGGAGCGAACAAAGGCCTCGGTTTCGAGACGGCCCGTCGCCTGGTTGAGGCCGGGCACACCGTCTACGTCGGGGCGCGCGATGCCCACCGCGGCCGAGAGGCGGCCACCCGGCTCGGCGCCCGCTTCGTCCAACTCGACGTCACCGATGAGGACTCGGTCAAGGCCGCAGCCGACATCGTCCGCGCAGATGCCGGCCGGCTCGACGTCCTGGTGAACAACGCCGGGATCGCAGGCGCGCGCAAGCTCGGCCGGGTCGGCGACGTCACCGGGGCCGACATGCTAACCACCTACGACACGAACGTCTTCGGCGTCGTGCGCGTCACGCACGCCTTCCTGCCACTGTTGGAAGCAGGCGACGCCCCGGTCGTCGTCAACGTCAGCAGCGGGCTGGGCTCTCTAGCGGCGACCACCGACCCCAGCCGGGTGGAGTTCCGGGTGACAGTGCTGGACTACAACTCTTCCAAGACCGCGCTGGTCATGGTCACCTCGCAGTACGCCAAGGCGTACCCCGCCATCCGGTTCAACGCCGTCGATCCCGGCTACACCGCCACCGACCTCAACGGCCACCAAGGCTCCCAAAGCGTCGAAGAAGGCGCGGAGATCATCGTCCGCATGGCCTCCATCAGCGCCGACGGACCGACCGGCGGCTTCTTCGACAAGTCCGGCCCGGTCGTCTGGTAACCATCCGGTGCCGCCGCCCGCCCGTGACAGGTAGGGCGGCGGCACCACTGCGGGGAGCCCGGTGGCGGTTGTCGGTTCTGCCCGGGTACCGGGTCGAAGACCCAGTAGTTCCAGGGGAAGCCGGCCGCGCCGGTGATCGAGCCGTACCCTCGTCGCCGGTCTTGGCCTGGCCACCGACGACGCCGGCTGAGCGGGCGCGCTTGGGCTCGTGGAACGCCGGCATGCGCATCAGCGGCACCACGCTGTCCCAAAGGACCAGCGCGGCGGCGGCGGACGCCTCGGCCAGATCCGTCGCCGGGGTACGGAGTTCACCGCCCGGGTGGACACCGTCGAGGGGCGGGCGGCCGGCGTCCCCGCCGACTGACACCGCGGGAGTCAGTGTGTGTGGCGGGGCACCTCGCTACCGCTGCCACGGACGAGGAAGTCAAGGTCCGCGCCATGGTCGGCCCGCGGTAGGTGCTCGCCGTACCGCCGGGTCGACCGCGTCGAACTGTCGACTCACCGGCGGCGAGGCTGTGCCCCGAGGACGTCGGAGGGTCATCCTGCCCAGGTGATCCGTGCTGGCAGGGCGAGGTAGTCGGCGTAGCGGCCGAGCGCCTGCTCGACCTGCTCGCGTCGGGCCGGATCGAGGTCGACCAGGGGTGCCACGGTCAGCGTGACCCGGGTCTTGGACAGGGTGCGCTTCCAGGTGCCGGCGACCAGGCCGCCGATGACGACGGTGGCCTGGAAGACGCCGTTACCGCCGGGGATGATCGCCTGCTTGTGCTCGGGGTCGAGCATCAGCGCCCGGTCCTTGTAGCCGAGCAGGTACTCGTCGAAGCCGGGCAGGGGCAGCACGTCGTCGGTATCGGCGCGGGGCGCGTCGAGCAGCGGAGTGTGCAGCACCGACTCGACGCCGTCGACCAGGACCGTGGACAACTCGTCACCGGCGGCGGCGATGGCGCCCTTGGCGTCGGTCGAAGTCAGGCCCGTCCAGCCGGCGAAATCCTGCCGGGTGGTGGGGCCGTGGCTGCGGAAGTAACGCAGCGCCAGGGTGGCCAGCGCCTCTTCCCGGTCGAGTTGGTGCTGGCCAGGTGCCCACTCGTCGAGCAGCGCGAATGTCTGCTCGGTGCCGATGTTGGGGGCGATGCAGGTGACACCGCGCTGGGCGGCGTACCACAGCAGATGGTAGCCGCGCTGGCCCGCGCCGTCGATGCCGGCCGCGACGAGCGCGGCGACGCACTCGGCGCGGGTCATCCGCCCGCCGCCGGACAGGGTGCTGCCCAGCACGTCGGCCGCATGATCCGCCGCCGCCTCGGTGAGCCCGAGGAACTCGCGTCGCCGGGCCGCCCCGGCCAGGGCGCGTACGCCGGTCAGCTCCAACAGCCAGCGGGCGTCCCGGGCCGGCACCAGATGGATGGTGCCGCGCATCGGCCAGGTCCGCAGGGCCTCCCGTCCCTCCAACGCGCCCTGCACGTCGCCGTGGGTCGCCCCGGGCAGCCGGACGCCCAACGACCACATGCCGCTGGCGAGGTCCTGTGCCTGCATGGCACCGAACCACTCCACCACCTCGGCCACGTTCCCGGGCGGGGCGGCGGTGGGGTGGGACCTCAGGCGGAGGCTGGTCATCCGCAGGGCGAGCGCCTCGGCGCCACTGAGCACCGTCGAGCCGGTGGATGCCACAAGATCGCCGCCTTCTGTCGATGGTCGACGGCAGCATAGGCGCGGGCACCGACAGTCGGGGCCGGATCGGCGGGCGCGGCGCCCCCTGATCGCGCTACGGCAGCGCCGTTGATGGCGGAGCGCGATCCCCCGGTCAGGTTCGCCGGCGCGGGGCGGCGATGGGGGTCGCCGGCGCCGGTGCCATCAGGATGGCGCTTTCCGGCGTGGCCGAGAGCTGAGTCCAGATTACTTGCGGACATCTTGAGCAAGCTCCCGCCCGGTTGACGCGGCGGCGGTCAACCTTTGCGGGGCTGCGGCACCCGGACCGCCGCCATGCCGGCTGCGGCGGCGGCCTGCATGCCCAGGTCCGCGTCCTCGAAGACCAGGCATGACCGGGGGGGTACGCCGAGCAGTTCGGCGGCGCGCAGGAACGGCTCCGGGTCGGGCTTCGCGCGGCTGTAGTCCCCGGCACAGACCAGCACGTCGAAGCGGTCCAGGATGCCCAGTGCGTCGAGCGAGGCGGTGACCGCCTCCCGGGTGCTGCCGGAGACCACGGCGAACGGGATCCGGCCGTGTGCGTCGTCGATGTGGTGCAGCACCCCCGGGATGCCGGTCGCTGAGGGCAGCAGCTGCTGGAAGCGGGCCTCCCGGTGGGCGACGACCGTCTCCAGCGGCATGTCCAGTCCGTGTTGTTGGTTGAGGGCGGCCACGATCTCGGCCGTCGGCCGCCCGGCCCAGGCGTAGAAGAGCTTTTCGGGGAAGGCGCAGTCCCACTGGTCGAGAGTTTCCCGCCAGGCCGTGTAGTGCTGGGGCATCGAGTCGACGATGGTGCCGTCGCAGTCGAACAGGTACGCCTGGAAAGCGCCGGTGGGCAGGGGCAGCATCACCGGCCCAGGCTATCGGGCGGTTCGACTCGGCTGCGCGGCCGGTCAGAGCCGTTGGTACATGACCAGCAGGTCGACGTAACCCTCGGACGGGTGGTGGAAGCCCTCCGGGGTCCGGCCGACGATCTCGAAGCCCAGGGACCGCCACAGTCCGACTGCCCGGGTGTTGCTGGCCACCACCGCGTTGAACTGCATCGCGCGGTAGCCGTCGGCGCGGGCCAGGTCCAGCAGGTGCGTCCCCAGGGCGCGGCCGATGCCACGCCCGGCCGCCGATGGGGCGACCATGAAGCTGGCGTTGGCGACGTGGTCGCCGGGGCCGAGCTGGTTGGGGGTCAGCTTCGCCGAGCCGAGCGCGGTGCCGTCGGGGTCGACGGCGACCACGGTGCGGCCGGGTGGAGCCACCAACCACATTTCGCGGGCCCGAGCCTCGTCGACGTCCCGGGGCCAGGTGTACGTCTCGCCGACCGAGACGATCTCGCGCAGGAACGGCCAGATGCCCGGCCAGTCGTCGGCGGTCGCGTTCCTGATCTCCATCGTCGTGAGCATGTCAGGCGCCGTCGACACCGGCCAGCGATATCCCGGACCGGGCGCACAGGGCAGGCCGGCAGTGTTCGGCGGCGTTTGGCGACGCCAGCATCGGGTAGTCGCCGGAGCTGATCCCGAGCTGGAGGGACAAAGTATGGCAGCACAGGTCAACGTGGCGGTCATCTACTACAGCGCGACCGGCATCACCTACCAGATGGCCCAGTCGGCCCGGGAGGCCGCCGAGGACGCGGGCGCGCAGGTGCGGCTGCGCAAGGTACGCGAGCTGGCGCCGGACGAGGCGATCCGCTCCAACTCGGGATGGGAGGCGCACCGCCTAGAGACGCAGGACGTCGACGAGGCACAGCCGGACGACCTTACCTGGGCAGACGTGGTGATCTTCGGCTCGCCGACCCGCTACGGACTGGTCGCCGCCCAGCTCAAGCAGTTCATCGACGCTGCTGTCGCTGTTCCACGTCTTCTACCACTGGGGCGGCATCGTGGTCACCCCCGGGTACACCGACCCGAGCCAGTTCATCGCCGGCAATCCGTACGGCGCCTCGCATACCAGCAACAACGGCGAGATCGCCCCAGACCACGTCGCGCTCGGGGCGACGGCGTTGACGGCCAAGCGGGCGGTGCGGATCGGTGCCGCGCTGAAGCAGGGCCTGGCCGGCTGACCGGTGACGCCATCAGGCAGGTCGACACGGACCGGCGGTCCGGGCGAGGGCTCTCAGACCCGCCCGGACCGCCGGCCGTCCAGACCGCTACCCCGGATCGCCCCGGCTATGCCTGACCCGCCGTGGACAACTCACCACCGGTCGGCGCCGGCAGCAGCTCGGGAAGCAGGTCGGCCAGGACCGCCACGCCGTCCGGGCTGAGCACCGACTCCGGGTGGAACTGCACCCCGGCGAAGCCCCACCCACGGAGCGCGTGCACAGCGCCGTCGGCCTCGTCGCGGGCCAGCTCGACCGGACCGTACGGGCCCACAACCCGGTCGGCGGTGGCCCGGGCGGTGAACGTCGAGTAGAAGCCGACCCGGCGGGGCGTGCCGAAAATCGGGACCGTACGTTGCAGCCCCTGGTAGGGCGCGTCGCGGCGGTGCACGGGCAGCCCGAGCAGCCCGGCGAGGAGTTGGTGGCCGAGACAGACCGCCAGCGTCGGGTGCCCGGCGTCCAGCAGTTCGGCGAGAAACGTGCGCAGCCGGACCATCTTCTCGGTGTCGCCGGTCGGGTCACCCGGTCCCGGACCGACCACTACCAGGTCGTACGAACGCACCGGCTCCTCGGCGGACCACGGTCGAACGGAGACCGACAGCCCGAGCGCGCCCAGCTGGTGGGCCAGCATGCTGGTGAAGCTGTCCTCGCCGTCGACGATGAGGGCCCGGCGCCCGGCCAGTGCGGGCAGGGCGAGGGCACCCGGCGGGCGCTGGTCCAGCCAGAACCGGGCCAGTGGCGCGTTGCGGGCGGCCAGTGCCGCCCGGACCTGCGGGTCGTCGGCGAGGCGGACCACCGGCCGGGGGCCGGTCCGGTCGGCCTGCGGCCCCAGATCGAGGGCGGCCAGCACGCCGGCGGCCTTCGCGTGGGTCTCGGCGACCTCGGCTTCGGGGGTCGAGTGGCGGACCAGGGTCGCACCGACCGGCACCCGCAGCTCACCGGCGGGGGAGATCTCGGCGGTTCGGATGAGGATCGGAGCGTCGAGCGTCTGCCGGCCACTGTCGTCGTGGCCGAGCAGGGCGAGCACCCCAGAGTAGTAGCGGCGTCCGATGCGTTCGTGCCGGGCGATCACCCGGCAGGCGTTCTCCATCGGGCTTCCGGTCACGGTCGGGGCGAACATCGTCTCCCGCAGCACGTCGCAGACGTCCTTCGAGCCACGCCCGGCGAGCAGGTACTCGGTGTGCGCCAGGTGCGACATCTCCTTCAGGTACGGACCGACCACCTGCCCACCCTGCTCAGCGACGGTGGCCATCATCTTCAGCTCCTCGTCGAGGACCATGTACAGCTCCTCGGTCTCCTTGGTGTCGGCGAGGAAGCGCAGCAGGGCGGCCCGGTCGGCGACCGCACCGGTGTGCCGGAACGTGCCGCTGATCGGGTTCATCATCACCAGCCCGTCGTTGACGCTGACGTGCCGCTCGGGGCTGGCGCCGACCAGGGTGCGCGCGCCGGTGTGCACCACGAACGTCCAGTACGCGCCCCGCTCGCGTAACAGCAGCGAGCGCAGCGCGGCCAGCGCGGCGGTCAGTGGCGCACCCTGCACCTGGGCGTGCAGGGTGCGGTGGATGACGAAGTTGGCACCCTCGCCGCGCCCGATCTCCTCGGCGAGCACCCGGGCCACGGTGGCCGCGTACTCGTCGTCGGGGATGTCGAAGGCGGCACCGGTGGTGCGGACCGGGCCCTCGGGCAGCGCGTCGAGAACGGAGGCCATCGGCACCCGCTCGTGCCGATGGATCCGCAGGCACTCCAGTGGTACCCCGTCGTTGACACAGGCGAAGCCCCGCTCGGCGACCTGCCGGTAGGGCACCAGGGCCAGAGTGGCCGGACCGGACGCCGCAGTGGGCAGCGGGATGTCGGCGAGCCGGTCGACGGTCTGCACGGCACCGGTGAACAGGTCGAGGTGGTCGGCGCCCTCGCGGCGTAGCAGCGCGAACGGGCCGGGGTCGGCGCCGGTGGCGAGCGCGGCGAGCAGGTCGGTCAGCGAATGCATTCGGTCTCCTCGGGCCGGGTGCCGCCGTCGGGGGCGGCCCGGGAGCCGGAAGTGAACCGGTGGCCGCCTCGTCGGGCGGCCGCGTTGGTGAAGAGCTACGCGCGGGGGAGGGCCGCCGGATTGGCGGGCCACCAGCAGGACATTCGCGCGAGCATGCGAACACCCTACGCGTCGCCGTCACGGTATGGAAGTCGATCGGCGTACCCGGTGCGCGGTGACGTTGCGGCGCCGGAGTCACCGGGTACGTTGACCCGCGATGAAGATACTCGCGCTGGATCTGGGCACCTCGTCGGTGCGTGGTCTCGTGCTGGACGGCGGCGCCCGCCCGCTGCCGGGAGCGCTGGCCCGTCGTGGCGTGGTGGTCACCGTAGACGAGGCGGGCGCCGGCACCCTCGACGCCCACCAGTACCTGGCCTGCCTCACCGAATGCCTGGACGAGCTGCACCGGCAGGGCCGGCTGGACGGGGTGGAGCTGGTGGCGACCAGCGCACAGTGGCACTCGGTGGTGCCCCTCGGCGCGGACGGTGAGCCGCTCGGTCCGGTGTTGACCTGGCTGGACACCCGGGCCGAGTCGCCCGCGACGGCGGCCGGCCCGGCCGACCCGGACGCTTTCCACCAGCGCACCGGCACCTGGTGGCACCGCTGTTACTGGTCGGTGCGGCTGCCCTGGCTGCGGGCCCGGACCGGCAGCCGGGTGGCCCGCTTCAACGGCCTGGTCGAGTACGTGCTGGGGCGGCTGCTTGTCGAGGCGCCGATGTCGATGTCCCAGGCGTCGGGCACCGGCCTGCTGGACCTGCGCACCCTGGACTGGGACGCCGAGGCATCCGCGTTGGCCGAGATCCGCGGTCCGGACCTCCCCGAGCTGGCCCCGCGCGACTGGCAGGGCCGGTTGAGCGCCGAGTGCGCCCGGCGGTGGCCCGCGTTGGCAGAGGCGCGCTGGGTCCCTCCGCTCGGTGACGGCGCCGCCTCCAACGTCGGCTCCGGTTGCGTCGACCCGACCCGGGCGGCGGTGACCGTCGGCACCTCCTCGGCGGTGCGGCTGATGCAGCGGATGCCCGCCCACGCGGATCTACCGGTCCTGCCGCACCGCCTGTGGCGCTACCGCGTCGACCACGACCACGTGGTCACCGGGGCGGCTTACTCCTCCGGCGGGAACCTGTTCGCCTGGGCCGAGCGGGAACTGCGGCTACCCACCGGCCCGGCGCTCGACCAGGCGTTGGCGGTGCTGCCGCCGGGCGGCGGGCAGCCGGCGAACATCCGTTTCGGCGGCGACCGCCCACCGGGCAGCGACCCCGCCGGCCTGGGTGAGCTGCGCGGGCTGAGCTTCGGCACCACCGCGGTGGAGATGCTGGCCGGGCTGATGCGCGGCGTGTGTGACCAGGTCGTCGACGATCTGACCGTGCTGGAGTCCACGGTGGACCAGCCGGCCGAGGTGGTCCTCGGCGGCGGCGCGATGGCCGCCTCGCCGTGGTGGCGCGAGACGTTCGCCACGGTGCTGGCCCCGCGACAGGTCCGGTACGGGCGCCACCCGGAGATCGGGGCGACCGGTGCGGCGCTCGTGGCCACCGGCCGGATCGCCGATGCCGTGGTGGTGGCCGACATCGGCCGGACGGATGATCAAGCGTCGGCGACCACGACATAGGGTAGCGGCCGGCAGTACTCTTCCTGAATCATTCAGCAGGACAGGGCGTTGATACTGCTCCGGGGCCTGGTTGGATGGACGGCGCTCCCCGGGGCCGCGGCGGATGTGTGGGGGAGGAGGACGATGTGGCAGTAGGACCGGACCAGGCGCACGGAGTATCGCAGCACCGCCGGCGTCGGTTCGACGTCCGGGTGGTACCGCACCGGCGTCGCTCCCCCCTGCGCCTGCAGGACTGGCGGATGCGCACCAAGCTGGCCACCGTGCTGATCATCCCGTCGGTCGCCTTCCTGGTCCTCGCCGGGGTACAGACCCAGGGCCTGGTCGGTCAGGCCGGCACGCTCGGTGACTTCGCCCGGCAGGTCGGCATCGGCCAGGAGATCACCGTGCTGGTGCACCGGTTGCAGCAGGAACGTGACCGTACCGCTGGTGAGCTGCCCGCTTTTCGCGACGCCTCCGGCACGGAGGAGACCGATGAGGCGCTGGCCACACTTCAGCCGTACCGTGACGCCTCCGACCAGGCGGCGGCGGCCCTGCGCGGGGCGGCCGAGCCGCTGGCCGACGCGGACGCCTCCTGGCGGGACACCTTCGTGGTGGCCTCGCAGGCGTACCAGCAGGTCGGATACATCCGTAACACGCTGAGCACCGTGGTACTCAGCGACGACACCATCCTCAGTAACTATCACCGGGCGGTCGACTCGTTGCTGACCCTGCTCGCGCAACCGACGCCCGGCTCCGACCGGCCCGAACTCTCCGACGCGGTACTGCGGTATGTCCAGTTCGCCCGGGCGAAGGAGTTGTCCTCCCGGGTCAGGGCGGAGCTGTACGCGGCGGCCCAGGCCGGCGGCTACGACTCCGAGGACGTCGCGCAACTGCCCGACCTGCGGGCACGCCAGCTGACCGCGCTCGGCGCGTTCCGGATCGCGGCGACCAACGCGCAGGTCTCCCGCTACGACCAGATGAGTGTGGATCCAGCCTTCGTGGCCGCAGCGCGGCTGGAGGAGCAGGCACTGTCGCAGGGCACCTCCGGGGCGTCGGGGTTGGATGCGGAACAGTGGTGGAACGCCAGCGAGGAACGCCACGAGCTGCTTCGGGCCTACGAGGCGGAAGTGGTGGCGGCGTCGGCGCGCCAGGCCGACGACGCCAGTGACACGCAGCTGCGCGAGACGCTGCTGGTGGTCAGCGTGATTATCACTGTCCTGATGGTCGCGGTGCTGATCTCGGTGCTGATCGGCCGGTCGCTGGCCCGGTCGATCCGGCTGCTGCGGTCGCAGGCACTGCGTATCGCGCAGATCGAGTTGCCCGACGCGTTGGCCCGGCTGCGGTCGGTTTCCAGTGGTGCACCGCAGATCGAGGTCGCCCCGGCAGTCGTACGTTCGATGGACGAGATCGGCGAGCTGGCCGAGGCGTTCGTCGCGGTGCACCGCAGCGCCGTCGGGGTGGCGGTCGACCAGGCGAACATGCGGCGCAACGTCAACGCGATGTTCGTCAACCTCGCCCGCCGTAGCCAGGTGCTGGTGGAGCGGCAACTAGAGCTGCTCGACGAGCTGGAGCGCGAGGAGGGCGACCCCGAGCAGCTGGAGAACCTGTTCAAGCTCGACCACCTCGCCGCGCGCATGCGACGCAACGACGAGAGCCTGCTGGTGCTGGCCGGCACGGAGTCGACCCGCCGGTGGAACCGGCCGATCGGGCTGAGCGCGGTGCTGCTGGCGGCCAGCGCCGAGATCGAGCAGTACCAGCGGGTACGGCACGAGGCGGTGGCGGACCTGCACGTCGTCGGGCACGCGGTGGGCGAGTTGGTGCACCTGCTCGCCGAACTGCTGGAGAACGCCACCGCGTTCTCCCGGCCGGACACCGTCGTGCAGGTGATGGGCCGGGTCGACGGTCCCGGAGCGGTGATCGAGATCGCCGACCAGGGTCTTGGCATGAGTCCCGCGGCGCTGGCCGAGGCGAACGCCGTCCTGGCCGCACCGCCGGCCGCGGACGTGGCGACGGTCGAGCGGATGGGTCTGTTCGTGGTCAGCCACCTGGCGGCCCGGCAGGGGATCGACGTCCGGTTGCACGGCGGGGCCGGCGGGCTGGTAGCCCGGGTCCGCCTGCCCGGGACGCTGCTGGCACCCGCGCCGCCGCCGAGCCTGGACCCGGCGCCCTCGCCGCGCGGGCTGCCCACCGCCACAGCCCCGCCGGCCGCGACCCGACATCCGAGTGCGGCGGAGCTACCGGTGGCCGGGCGGAGACCGAGTACGGTGCCGCGCCAGGCTCACCCGGTGCCGGTACGCCCGGAGGACGTGCTCGCGCCGGCGGTGCCGGCTGCCAGCGGCGGCTGGTGGTCCCGGGAGGGACCGTCGTCGACCGTGCCGGCGGTGGGCGCCGGAATGCCAGCGCCGCCGGCGGTGCCGGTGACCGCCGGGACGAACGAGCGGGGCCTGCCGATCCGGACGCCGATGGCGCAGCTGAGCGCCGTGACCCAGCCGGCCCGCCCGGAGCAGCAACGGGCCGCCCGGCACGACCCGGACCCGGATGCGGTCGGCGGGATGCTGTCCAGGTTGTACAGCGGTGTCCGGCAGGCCGAAGCCGAGGAGACCACGGAGATACCCGTACCGCCCGGGGCATGGAGCGAAGGAGGACCTAAGTGACCACGATGTCGCAGGAGGCTCGGGATCTGAGCTGGCTGGTCGGCGCTTTCGCGGATCGGGTGCCGGGAGTGGCGCACGCGGTGGTGGTCTCCTCCGACGGCTTGCTGGTCGCGATCTCCGATCACCTGCCGCGTGACCACGCCGACAAGCTCGCTGCGGTCACCTCGGGGCTGATGAGCATCACCGCCGGTGCGGCGCAGATGTTCGACGGAGACATCGTCAAGCAGACCGTGGTCGAGATGGGGCGCGGCTACTTCCTGGTGATGCAGGTACGCGACGGTTCGATCCTGGCCACCCTGGCCGCGTCGGACGCAGACATCGGTGTGGTGGGCTACGAGATGGCCCGGCTGGCCAAGCAGGCAGGCGAGATGTTGACGCCCGCGCTGCGAGCCGAACTCCAGCAGGCGCTGCCCCGCTGAGCCGGCGGGGCAGCAAGGCGGCGGATCACCTTCCGACGTGCCGGTCACCCCGAGGTGCTCGGCTCACTCCGAGGTGCTCGACGTGCTCACCCTGGCGAACACCCTCACCGGACACCAGCCGGCGCGCACCGGCGTACTGGTGACGTCTGCCGGCGCGAAGGCACCCTGTTCCCGCAGGGCGACGAGCGCCCTGTCGAGTGGGGCGAACCGGAAGTCGTAGATCATGAGCCGGCCGCCGGGACGCAGGACCCGGGCCAGTTGGGTGGCCGCCGCCGGGAGGTCTGGCCAGTGGTGCAGGCTCAGCGTCGAGATGACCACGTCGACGCTGCCGTCGGGATGTGGCAGGTCCGCCACGTCGGCGACCTGGAACCGGACGCGGTGTCCCAGCGCACGGCTCGCCGCGGCCTGCTCGGCCACCCGGATCATGTGCGGGGACGGGTCGACCCCGGCCAGCGTGAGGTCGGGGCGGCCGCCGGCGAGTTCGTGCAGCAGCCGTCCAGGACCGGTGCCGACGTCCAGGATCGTCGCCGACTCCGGTGCGACGGCCGCGACCTCGGCGGCGACCCGCCGGTACAGGCCGCGTAGCGCCCAACGGGACATCCGGTCGTAGGAGAGGCTGCGGCGCCGGTCGAAGCCGGTGTGGTGGGACGGGTGTACGGCGGCGTGCAGCCGCTTGGCGAGTGACACATCTATCTCCTGCCGGTTGTTCACCCGGACTGGTTCCGGATGCTTGACATCACCGGCAACGGTGCATCTTCATGTCCACATGAAGTCAAGGCGGGAGTTGGCCATCGGCGAACTGGCGGCATGGTACGGGCTGGCCCCGCACGTGTTGCGGCACTGGGAGGAGATGGGGTTGCTGACGCCGGCAAGGGCCCCCGGTGGACGGCGCCTGTACGGCTCGGCCGACGTGACCCGGATCGCCCTCGTCCTGCTCGCCAAGGAGGCGGGGCTGACCCTGGAGCAGACTCGCTACCTGCTCGCCGAGGCGGCCGACAGGCAGGCGCGGAGGGCCCTGTACCAGCGGCACGGTGACCTGCTGCGTAGCCGGATCGCGGCGGCGCAGGAGTCGTTGGCCATCATCGAGCACGCGGCGGAATGCGACGCCGAGGACATCACCGTCTGTCCCCGGATGCGGGCGAAGGTGACCGCCCGCCTACCTGCCGGGCTACCGGACGATGACGAACCGTGGCCGCCGCAGCACTAGCCGTCAGCGTAGGCCGAGGGCGGTGTCGGGGCCGGCCGGGCGGGAGGCGACCCACCAGGCGACGGTGGCGGCCACGGCGACGATGCCACTGAACACGAACGGCGCCTCGCCGGGTGTAACCCCAGCGGAGTCTAGGGCAAGCACCATCCGCGGCGGTGCTGGTGGTGCGGCTCGCCGACGGCCGGTGGCCGTCGGCGAGCCGGTTCGGCGAGGGTGACCACGCCCGGCGAGGCGATCGGTGGGCCGTGTCGGCCAGGATGTGGATGTTAGGAGGGGGCCCTTCCTATACACCCGGCGTTGACAAGGGCCCTTCCCTGCGTGTCAGAGCGCGTTGTCGGCGATGACCTTGCGGTACCAGTGGGCGCTGCGCTTGAACACCCGCCGCTGCGTGGGGTAGTCGACGTAGATCAGTCCCCAGCGCTGCTCGTAGCCCTCGGCCCACTCGAAGTTGTCGAGCAGTGACCAGACGTGGAAGCTCTCCAGCGGCACCCCGTCGGTGATCGCGCGGTGGGCGGCGGCGAGGTGGTCGCGTAGGAAGGTGACCCGGCCGGCGTCGTCGACGGTGCCGTCGTCGGCGAGCACGTCAGGGGTGGGCAGGCCGTTCTCGGTGACGGTGAGCGGGATGGGACCGTAGTCCCGGGTGACCCGGGTCAGCATGTCGTACATGCCGTCCGGGTAGATCTGCTGCCATTCGGCCTCGGAGGTGGGCCACCGGCGCTCGGTGCCGCCGCTCGCAGTGACGTAGATCGGGGTGTAGTACTGCACGGCGAGCAGGTCGATCGGGCTGGAGATGATCTTCAGGTCCCCGTCGCGGATGCCGCGGACCATCTGGCTGTCCGGGCCGAGGTCGGCCAGGACGTCCTCGGGGTAGCTGCCGGTCAGCGCGGAGTCGAGGTAGAGGCGGTTTTCGTAACCGTCGTAGAGACGGGCGGCCCCGGTGGCGGCGGGGGAGTCGTCGGCAGGGTAGCAGGGATGCAGGTTGAAGGCCGGGCCGATGCGACCGGTGCCGCCGGTGGCGCGCAGGGCGCGTACGGCGAGGCCGTGAGCGAGCTGCAGGTGGTGGGCGACGAGGTAGGCGGCGTCCGGATCCTGCCGGCCGGGGGCGTGGTGCCCGGAGAGGTAGCCGTTCTGCACGACGGTCTTCGGTTCGTTGATGGTGAGCCAGACCGGCACCCGGTCACCGAGGGCGGCGAAGACGGTGGCGGCGTAGTCCGCGAAACGGTAGGCGACGTCGCGGGACTCCCAGCCGCCGGCATCCTGCAGGGTCTGCGGCAGGTCCCAGTGGAACAGTGTGGCCATCGGGGCGATGCCGCGCTCGTGCAGGCCGTCGACGAGGCGGCGGTAGAAGTCGAGTCCGCGTTGGTTGGCGGCGCCGGTGCCGTCGGGCTGGATGCGCGGCCAGGAGATGGAGAACCGGTAGCTGCGCAGCCCCAGGTCGCGCATCAGATCGAGGTCGTCGTCGTATCGGTGGTAGTGGTCCGCGGCGACGTCTCCGGTGTCGCCGTTGCGGGTGCGTCCGGGCGTGCGGCTGAAGGTGTCCCAGACCGACTCGCCGCGGCCGTCCTCCTTGGCGGCGCCTTCGATCTGGTACGCGGAGGTGGCCGCGCCCCAACCGAAGTCGGGCGGAAAGGACAGGCGGGCGGCGGGGTCCGAGGCCGTGGCAGTGCGATCCGCGGGGTCGCCGGGCTGGCAGCCACCGAGAGCGGCGACGACCGTGGTGCCGAGGGCTGCGCCGGCCGGGGTGGCGGCAGTGGCCGAGAGCGCGGCGTGGCGCAGCAGGTGCCGCCGGGTGAGTATCGACATTGGTTCTCCTCGTGGATGGGTTGACCGCCTGGGCCCGGGAGCGCTCCCAACACAGGGTAAAGGGTGGGCGGTCTTCGCCGGGCTCCGTTCGTCGCAGGGCGGACAGAGGCCGCGGCGGCAGGGAAGTGGCTGGGTGGGAAGACGCTGGGCCGGTTGGGCGCGTCGGGTGCGGCGGAACCGGGTGCGCCGAGATCCGCGGGCGGACCGGCGATGCGCGCCCGGGCGGTCGGCGGGGCGTCGCGGATGGCGGTCGGCGGGCGGGTCGACTGCCGTGCGGGGCGCGCGGGTTATGCGCGACTGACCCGTCGGCCTCTTTTCCCATCGTGAACGGGGGTTTAGTGTGGGGACGGGGGAGGGCAACCCCCGTCCCCACCGTGTTGCGGTACACGCACGTTCGGATTGGCGTCCCAGTAGTGCGTGTCGCGCGGGAGCCGGGCCACGCGAGTGGCTTAGGGATCCACCTCCCTCCACTGTGGTGGGATAAAGGCCGACGGCGGTGTCCGGGCTGGCCCGCCGTCGGCCAGGGGCCTTGTCCCCGGTGCCGTGGGCACGACCCCGGGTGATCTTTCTGGTTGGAACCTTGTCGATGGAAGCGCTCCCATCGACGTTGATGCGACTGTAACGCCCGTCACGGCATTGTGAAAGCCCCAAAACGAGATCGAAACAACCCGGTGTTTTCGGAAGTCGCCTCCCTGGTGTTGGGAGCGCTTCCATGGCAGACTGTCGATCGACCACGCGGAGCCAGATTCACGTGAGTGTTGGTCGCCGAGGGCATCCGGCACGTCCGGCACGGCGTCCTACCAGCAGCGGGTGCAATAGCCGTTCTCCGGTGCCCCGCCGGCTGAGGCCCCGTCGTGGGCCGAAGCGACCACCACCATCCACTGACACCTCTGCGGACCTGTCCCGAGAGGTGTCACCGCCGGGGCGTACCCGTCCCCGGCCTGGTCCGAGGAGACACCGCGCAGATGAAGAATCTGGCTAGACGTCGGCGCTTGGCGTGGCTCGCCGCCGCGGCGCTGGTGATCGGCGGGGTGACCGTGCCCGCCGGCGCCGCACAGGCCGCTCCGGCCTGCGACGTGGTCTATGCGACAAACGACTGGAGCAACGGCTTCACCGCCAACGTCACCATCAAGAACCTCGGCGACCCGATCAACGGCTGGACGTTGCGGTTCGCCTTCCCCGGCAACCAGCGGGTCACCCAGGGCTGGTCGGCTCGCTGGAGCCAGACCGGCAACGAGGTCACCGCCGTCAGCGAGTCCTGGAACGGCAACCTCGCCACCGGGGCCAGCACCAACATCGGCTTCAACGGTTCGTACAGCGGCAGCAACCCGAAGCCGACGTCGTTCTCGGTCAACGGGGTCACCTGCGGCGGCGTGGCGCAGCAGCCGCCGACGGTGAGCCTGTCGGTGCCCGCCGGCCCGTTCGCGGCACCGGCCACCGTGCCGCTGACCGCCACCGCCAGCGACCCGGACGGCACGATCTCCAAGGTCGAGTTCTACCGGAACGGTCTGCTGGTCAACACGGACACCACCGCGCCGTACGCGTACACGCTGGAGAACCTTCCCGCGGGTGACTACACGGTGCAGGCCCGGGCGTACGACAACACGAACCTCTCGGCGATCGCCGAAAGGTCGTTCACCGTCAACGCCGCCACCTCGCCGGCCCTGGTGGCCACCCCGGCCACGCTGAGTGTGCCCGAGGGGGGCAGCGCTGCGTTCAATATCAAGCTGAACCGGGCACCCACCTCGAATGTCGCGGTGAGCCTGGCGCGCACCGGCGACGCGGACATCACCGTCTCGCCGACCTCGGTGACGCTGACCCCGGCCAACTGGAGCACCGGCGCCGAGGTGACCGTCCGGGCCGCCGAGGACTCCGACACGGTGGGCGGCACCGGCACCATCACCGCCTCGGCCACCGGCCACACCCCGGCTACGGTCACCGTCACCGAGATCGACAACGACGTGCCCGGCGGCGACGGCGAGTACGTGCAGCGCTTCCTCACCCAGTACGGCAAAATCAAGAACTCGGGCTACTTCAGCCCCGAGGGCGTGCCGTACCACTCCATCGAGACGCTCATCGTGGAGGCGCCGGACCACGGCCACCAGACCACCTCCGAGGCGTTCAGCTTCTGGCTGTGGCTGGAGGCCTACTACGGGCGGGTCACCCAGAACTGGGCGCCGTTCAACAGCGCCTGGACCGTGATGGAGAAGTACATCATCCCGTCCTCGGCCGACCAGCCGACCGCCGGCGCCGCCGGCGACGCACAGTACGCCGCCGAGCACGACCTGCCCAGCCAGTACCCTTCGCAGCTGCAACCGTCGGTCCCGGTGGGCGCCGACCCGCTGCGCGCGGAACTACGCTCCACCTACGGCACCGGTGACATCTACGGCATGCACTGGCTGCTGGACGTGGACAACACCTACGGCTTCGGCCGCTGCGGCAACGGCACCACCCGTCCCGCGTACATCAACACCTTCCAGCGGGGCACCCAGGAATCGGTGTGGGAGACCGTGCCGCAGCCGTCCTGCGACACCTTCGCCCACGGCGGCCCGAACGGCTACCTCGACCTGTTCATCAAGGAGTCGGGAGCGCCGGCCAAGCAGTGGAAGTACACCAACGCCCCCGACGCCGACGCCCGCGCGGTGCAGGCCGCGTACTGGGCGCTGACCTGGGCCAAGGAGCAGAACAAGTCGGCCGACGTGGCGGCCACCGTGGCCAAGGCCGCCAAGATGGGTGACTACCTGCGGTACGCCCTGTTCGACAAGTACTTCAAGCGGGTGGGCAACTGCGTCGGAGCCGCCGCCTGCCCGGCCGGCACCGGCCGGCAGGCCGCCCACTACCTGCTCTCCTGGTACTACGCCTGGGGTGGCGCGTACGAGACCAGCCAGAACTGGTCCTGGCGGATCGGTTCCAGCCACAGCCACTTCGGCTACCAGAACCCGTTCGCGGCCTGGGCGTTGACGAACGTCAACGAGCTGAAGCCGCGGTCGGCGTCGGCGGCCGCGGACTGGAACAACAGCCTCACCCGGCAACTGGAGCTCTACACCTGGCTGCAGTCGGCCGAGGGTGGCATCGCCGGCGGCGCGACCAACAGCTGGGGCGGGCACTACGGCCAGCCGCCGGCCGGCACGGCCACCTTCTACGGCATGTTCTACGACGAGGACCCGGTCTACAACGACCCGCCGTCGAACCAGTGGTTCGGCATGCAAGCCTGGTCGATGCAGCGCATCGCCGAGCTGTACCTGGTCAGCGGCAACGCCCAGGCCAAGGCACTGCTCGACAAGTGGGTGCCGTGGGCGATCGCCAACACCACGCTGGGCGCCAACTGGTCCATCCCGTCGGACATGAAGTGGACCGGCCAGCCGAACAACTGGAACCCGACCAGCCCGCAGCCGAACACCAACCTGCACGTCGAGGTGACGGTCAAGGGTCAGGACGTCGGCGTCGCCGCCGCCTACGCCCGCACGCTCATCGCGTACGCGGCGAAGTCGGGCAACACGGCGGCGAAGACCACCGCCAAGGGGCTGCTGGACGCGCTGCACGCGACCAGCGACGCGCAGGGTGTGTCGACGGTGGAGAAGCGGGGCGACTACCGCCGCTTCGACGACGTCTACAACGCCTCCACCGGGCAGGGCCTCTACATCCCGCAGGGGTGGACGGGTCGGATGCCCAACGGTGACGTCATCGCCCCGGGCAAGAGCTTCGTCGACATCCGGTCGTTCTACAAGAACGACCCGGCCTGGCCGAAGGTCCAGGCGTACCTCGATGGCGGTGCGGAGCCCGAGTTCCGTTACCACCGCTTCTGGGCCCAGGCGGATGTCGCCATGGCCTACGCCGACTACGGGAAGTTGTTCCCGAACGGCTGAACGGATTCCTCCGGGCGGGCGGTGACCCGCCCGGAGGGCCTGGCCGGGCCTCGGGGGGTAAAGGCAGGTCCGGCTTGACGGCCTGGCACCCACGGTCAGGCCGGGGTGGGTCGACCCTCTGGCCGACGCAGCGGAGCGGTCGGCCCACCCCACCGTGCCGGCCGGCCAGGCACGGCATGCAGATCGCGAAAAAAAGTGACCGCCCCGGGATCACTACCCGGTCCCGGGCAGAGTAACGTACATCACCGGAGAGGCCGCTCCCCCCGTGGCGGCCTCTCCCTTATTGTGCCGGCTCCAGCTGGTGTCCCGGCCTCCGCGCCGGCTCGCCGTCAACCCTCGCTGTGACCGGTCGGAGTGCCGTCCGGGGTCACCGGGCGACGCAGCCCCGGATGCCCGGCCGGCAACGACCGGCGCACCACCGCCCAGCTGACCGCCAACGCCGCCGCCACCAGCGGCCAGGTCAGCCCCACCCGGGCCGCGGTCAGAGCGAGCACCTCCCCGCCGAGGTACAGCGGCAGGAACACCGCCACCCGCAGCACGTAGGTGGCCGTCCACACCCAGCTGCCGCGGCCGTACGCCCGCAGCAGCGCCGGATCGCGCCGCCACCGTCCGCGTTGACCGAGCGCCGTGCCGACCACCACCCCGAGCAGTGGCCAGCGCACCACGATACTGACCGCCCACACCAGGGTGCTGGCGGCATTGGCCAGCAACTGCACGAGAAAGAAGTCCTCGGCGCGTCCGGTACGTGCCACCACGAGCGCGGCGACGCAGACCGCGAGCAGCCCGACCAGTACCGACCGGGGCCGGTCGCCTCGGCGCAGCCGCCATCCGGCAACCAACGCGCCGGCGGTCAGGGCAGTCACGACCCCGACCGCGACCGACCGGCCCGCCAGAAGCCAGCCCGCAGCGAAGGCGACCGGCGGCAGGGTGGCGTCGACCGCTCCCCGGCGCCCGCCGAGCAGGTCGGCCAGCGACTCGGGGCGCCCCGCCGCACCGGGTTCACGTTCGGTCATCCCGGCCACCAGCACCTCCCTCACCTGCGCCCCAAACCTATCCTCACGACATGGGCGGGCCACCGGCCGGCCGCCGCGGGCGTGCCGCTAAGTTGTGCGGGTGCGTGTGACGCCCCGGGGTGGGACTGCGGTCTGGCTGGTGGTGCTGGCCCTGCTCCAGACGGCGGCCTTCATCGCCCTCTGGCGATTCGCGCTACACGTCGAGGTCGGGCAGTGGATCGACACGGTGGCGCTCACCGGAAACCGGATCGGCCGGGACCACATCGAGGATCCGGTCGACCAGATCCTCAACGCCATGTCCGTGGTGGCTCTGCTGGCGGTCACCGTGATGATCGGGTTCATCGCGCTCATCCGCGGCCGGATCGCGCTCGCCGTCGCCGCCACGCTGCTGATCGCCGGCGCCAACGTCACCACCCAGCTACTCAAGTACGGCCTCGACCGTCCCGACTACGGCATCGACCTGGAGCGGGTGTACGTCGGCAACAGCCTGCCCAGCGGGCACACCACCGTGGCCGCCTCGGTGGCGGTGGCCCTGGTGCTCGTGCTGCCGCCGAAGGTGCGCTCGCTCGCCGCCGTGATCGGCGCCGGCTACGCCGCCGCCGCCGGCGTGGCGACCCTCTCGGCGGGCTGGCACCGACCGAGCGACGCGGTGGCCGCGTTCCTGGTGGTCGGGGTCTGGGCGGCACTGGCCGGCCTGCTGCTGCTGGTCACCCAGCGCGAGCGGGCGGAGGTCGCGCCGGGTGACGCGCACCGGCTCACCGCGCTGCTGCTCGGTGTGGGCGGCGTGCTGGCGATCGCGGGCTGCGCGTTGGCGCTGTGGTGGCTGGTGGGGGTGCGGGGCACACCACCGGCGGACCTGTCCCGCCGGCCGCTGTTCATCGGCTACGCCGGTAGCGCCGCCGGCATCGCCGGGTCGATGGGTGTGGTGATGGCGCTGCTGCTGACCGCGGTGCACCGGATCGTACCGCGCCATCAGGGATGAGACCGCACAGCACGATCCGGCAGGTATTCCGGGACGAGTGCGCCCAGCTGGGCGAGGTGCTCCGCACCCTCGATCCGGTCGATCTCGAACGGCCCACCGACTGCCCACCGTGGACCGTGACGGAGTTGCTGGCGCACGTACGGGTCGGTGCCGGTCGGCTGGCCGGAATGCTGGGTTCACCGGCACCCGCCTGCGCCCAGGTCGACGCCGCCAGCTACTTCGGGGCAGCCAAGTTCACCCCCGAGGTGGAGGCCGCCCGAATCCAGTCGGCCCGGATCGACGCCGGTCAGGGCGATCCGCACGGTGCCCCACCCCGCCTGGGGGCGGACTTCGACCGGGCCTGGCGGGCCACGATCGATGCCGTCGACGCCCACCATCCCGACCGGGTGGTCCGGACCCGCCACGGCGACGCGATGACGGTGACGGAGTTCCTGCGTACCCGGGTGGTGGAAGTCGGCGTACACGGCCTGGACCTGGCCGCGGCGCTGGACCGGCCGCCGTGGCTGACCCCGGCCGCCGGCCGGGTGATCGCCGAACTGCTCACCGGTGGGCGTCCGCTGCCGGCCGAGCTGGGTTGGGACCGGTTGACCCTGATCGCCAAGGCCACCGGTCGCGTTGCCCGTAACGACGCCGAGCGGGCCATCCTCGACGACGCCGGCATCCGGCTGCTCTCCTTCGGCGGCGACTCCTCGGCCCCTGGCTGACCGCTCGCAGACAAGGGCGCGGCCCAACGCCGGCCGGCGGTTCGCGGAGGTGACGGAACCCGACGAGATCTTGCTCGTTCGCCCCGGTGCCGGGCACGATCGACCGATGACGACGCGATGGGCAATGACGGTTCCGCTGGGTGGAATTTCACTCGCCGACCACGCCGCGGTCTACGTGGCCCTCGCCGACGCGGGCTACACCGACGTGTGGTCCTCCGAGGTCAACGGGTCCGACGCGTTCACACCGCTGGCGCTGGCCGCCGCCTGGCAGCCCCGGCTGCGGCTGGGAACCGCGATCACGCCGGCCTTCACCCGTGGTCCCGGACTGCTGGCGATGAGCGCCGCCGCCCTGGCCGACGCCGCCCCCGGCCGGTTCTCGCTCGGCATCGGCGCGTCGTCGCCGGTGGTGGTCTCCGACTGGAACGCGGTAGAGTTCACCGACCCGTTGCGGCGTACCCGCGACGTGTTCCGGTTCCTGCGGGCAGCACTACGCGGAGAGACCGTCGACGGTAGGTTCGACACCTTCTCGGTACGCCGGTTCACGCTGGAACGGCCGCCGGTGGTGCCGCCGCCGCTGCTGCTGGCCGCGCTGCGTCCGGGCATGCTGCGGCTGGCCGCCGCCGAGGCAGACGGCGTCATCCTCAACTGGCTCGCCGCCGCCGACGTACCCCGGGCGGTGGCCGAGCTGGGACAGCGGCGTCCACAGTTCGAAGTAGTCGCCCGGATCTTCGTCTGCCCCACCGAGGACGCCGAGTACGCCCGTACCCTCGGCCGACGGATGATCACCAGCTATCTGACGGTACCCGCGTACGCCGCGTTTCACCGGTGGCTCGGCCGGCAGGAGGCGCTGTCCGGCATGTGGCGGGCGTGGGCGGCCGGCGACCGGCGCGGCGCCCTGGCCGCGGTGCCGGACGAGGTGGTCGACGCGCTGATCCTGCACGGCTCGCCCGAACAGTGCCGGGCACAGGTGCGCCGCTACGTCGAAGCCGGGGTGGACGTGCCCGTCCTGGCGTTGCTGCCCACCCCGGAGGTGGCCGCCGGAGACGCGGCAGCCCTGGCCACGCTGGTCGCCCGGCTCGGGCTCGGCATGAGGGAGACGGTGTGAACCTCACCGGTCGGGTGGCAGTGATCACCGGTGGCGCCGGTGGCATCGGGGCGGCACTGGCCCGCCGGTTCGCGGCCGAAGGCGCCGCCGCGCTGATCCTGGCCGACCTGGACGGCGGCGGCGCCGAGGCGGTAGCCGCCACCGTCGGCCCGCTGGCCAGCGGCGTCGCGGTCGACGTCACCGACGAGGAGCAGGTACGCACCCTGGTCGCCGACACGGAACGCCGCTACGGCCAAATCGACGTGTTCTGCGCCAACGCCGGCGTGTCCACCGGCGGGGGAGTGGAGGTCGACAACGCCGGCTGGGAACGGGCCTGGCAGGTCAACGTGCTCTCGCACGTCTACGCGGCCCGGGCGGTGCTGCCGGCGATGCTCGCCCGGGGCAGCGGCTACCTGCTGCACACCTGCTCGGCGGCCGGAGTGCTGACCGCGGTCGGCGACGCGCCGTACACGGCCACCAAGCACGCCGCCGTGGGGTTCGCCGAATGGCTGTCGATCACCTACCGCGACCAGGGGCTGCGGGTCAGCGCGCTGTGCCCGCAGGGGGTGGACACCCCGATGCTGGCCGCCGGGCTGGCCGCCGGACACCTCGGTGCCCAGGTCATCGCCGCCTCAGGTGCGGTGCTCAGCCCGGACGAGGTCGCCGCCGCAGCGGTGGCCGGGATGGCGCAGGAGCGGTTCCTCATCCTGCCGCACCCGGAGGTGACCGACTACGCGCGCCGCCGCGCCGAGGACCCCGACGGCTGGCAGTCCGCCATCCGCAAACTGGTCCGCCGCCTACGCCCCACCGGCCGCTGAGCCCCGACTCCTCCACCGGTCACGCAGCTGTGGCGCCGGACAAGTTCCGTAGCTCTCCGTTACGTCAGCTACCACAACTGCATGATCGACGCCGCGGGTGGGGGTGCGGTCAGCGGGGCCAGCGGAGGGGGCCGGGGTGAACCGACCAGAGCAAACGGCGCCAGTGGGGACGGGCGGAACGTAGCGCGTCACGGTAGGCGGTGGCTGCCTCGGCGGCGGTACCGGCCTGCTCGTCGGTGGCCGTGCCCGGGGCGAAGGTGACCTGGTTGACCAGCCGGGCCAAATCATCGACGGCGGGGTGCGCCACGGCCGGCGGCCGGGCCTCGGCGAGGGCATTGCGGGCCGCCTCGGCCACCTCGGTGGCGGACAGGTCGGCGGCGACCGGCCGCCCGGCAAGCCGCAGCGTGTCGGTCAGCTCCCGCCAGGCGCCGACGACGCGGTCACCGGGGTCGCCCCGGTGCAGCCGGCTGCGGCTCTGCGCCCGGCGTAGCCCGGCGAGTGTGACCAGCAACGCCACGACCACGAACACCAGCCCACCGCCGACGCCACCGACCAGCGCCGGTGTCGACCGGCGACCGGCGTCGGCCGGGCCGCCGGGAGCAGCCTGTGCCGGCGGCGAGGCGCTCGGCTCCAGCGTGGGTTCCGGCTGCTCCGACGGCGGCGGATCATCCGGCTCCGGGCGGAAATCCTCCGCCACCGGCCGGGGCTCGTCGTCCGGCCTGGGCAGCGGGTCGAACGACACCCAGCCCAGCCCGTCGAAGAGCACCTCCGGCCAGGCGTACGCGTCGCCGGCCCGCACCGGCCCCGAATCGGGGGCGGCGAACCCGACCACCACCCGGGTCGGCAGTCCGGCCAACCGGCCCAGCACGGCAAAGGACGCGGCGAACTGTTCGGAGGTGCCGCGCTGCCCGCCACCGCCCAACGGTCCGAACAGGAAGAACGCCAGATTCGGGTAGGCGTGGCCGCTGGGCGCGTCAGCAACCAACCGGTAGTGCTCGGCGAGCCACTGCTCGATCGCCGCCGCCCGGGCGTACGGTGCGCCGTTCTCCTCGGCCAACTGGGCGGCGAGCTGGCGCACCTGCTCGGGTACCCCGTCGGCGACATGCAGCACCCGGGCCACCTCGTCGCCGGCCGGGATATTCGCGGTGCCGAGCAGGTTGACGTCCGGGCGCTCCCGCGCCGAGGTCACCGTGTAACGCAGGCCAGGGGTCAGTCCCTCGGGGCGGATCAGCGTGCCGGTACCCAAATCGAAGGCGACCCGGGCGCCGCTGACCTCACGCGGGGTCGGTACCGCGGGCAGCAGCCGCCCGCTCAGCTCACCCACCATGATTTCCTGCCGGATCGTCTCCACCGTGGCCTGCGCGGCCGGCTCGGCGGCCGGCAGGATCCGGCCCGCGTTGCGATAGGCGGCACCAACCCGCCAGGTGACGCCGTCGTAGTCGCTGAGCACGGCCAGCCGGACCCGCACACCGCCCCCGGTGGACACCGACGCCGGATCCGCCGGCCCGGCACCGCCCGGCCGGTCGGTGGCCACCTGGAACAGCTGCTGGTCCGGATTCAGCGCCCACCCGCTGATCCGGATCAGCGGGTTCTCGTCCAGCGTCTGAACCTGCGGCGGCTCCACATAGCGCCGTGGGTCGACCGGCCGGGTGTCCACCAGGGCAGCCGCCGCCGGACCGAGTACCGCCGCCAACCCCACCACCACCGCCGTACCGGCGGCCGAGGCCGCGGCCAGCCGTGCCCGCACCCCCGCCCGGAGCGCCGGGGCGAGCCCGTCGACCGGATCGCCGCCCGGTGCCCGCGCAGACACCGCCAACCCGACCGCCGCCGCCACCACCAGCGCCACGGTCTGCCCGATCGCCGGCTCCGCATTCGGGCCGACCACGTACAACGCGCCGACGTAGAGCAGCACGGGCGGCAGGTAGCCCAGCAGCACCCGCCCGGCCCGCAACGCCACCTCCGCGCCGGCCAGCCCGGCCAGCCAGGCGGCGACCACCGGCAACAACACCGTGTCGGGGGTCGGCTCCACCGGAATCATCGCTGTCAACAGCCTGGGAATGGCATTGCGGGCGGCATCTCCGGCGACCTCGGCGAAACCGCCCGGCAACTGCGCGGCACTGGCGGCCAGCCGCAGGGACCACGCCGTCCACCCCGCCATCGCCAGCACCGACAACGGCGCGACCAGCCACGACGGCAGCCGCCGCGTCACCACACTGACCAGCACCGAACCGACCGCCGCCCCGGCGACCAGCGCCGTCACAAGCGAACCCGCGTACACCCGACCGAGCACCACACCGGCCAGCGCCACCATGGCGACGATCGTCACCGGCACCGGCACCGCCCGCAGCCACCTCACCACCGCCGAACCCCGTCCCACTCGGCGGCGAACGCCGCACCGTCGGCGGAGTCGACCACGACCAGACCCGCCGCGCCCGGCGGCGACGGCTCCGCCGCCCCGAACACCCCGACCACCACCGACCGGTACTCCCCGCGCAGCGCGCCGACGTGCCCCAGGTCTTCGCGAGCACCCGGCCCGGTGAGCACCACCAGGGTGTCGCCGCGCCGGTCGCGGCGAAGCCGTGCCGCCGCGGATGCCAGCGTGCCCGCACCGGTCAGCGACACCACGGCCAGCCGGTCCAGCGGCCCGTCGCTGTCAACGTCCCCAGCCGGCTCGACATCCGCGTCCCTCGCGGGCCCGCCGCCCGGCCCGCCGCCGCCCGGCACGCCGGTCGCGTCCGGCGCGGCGACGAAGAGCAGCACGGCCGGCAAATCCTCCCAGGCCGCCGCGGTGAGCACCGACGCGGCGGCCTCGCAGGCCGACTCGAACGACTCGGCCACCCCGTCGACGCGGTCCGGATGCGCGGCGGCCCGATTGTCCAGCAACACCACTATCCGGGGCAGGCTGGTGTCCACGTTCTCGCGCACCATCAGCTCACCGACCCGCGCGCTGGTCCGCCAGTGCACCCGGCGCAGTTCGTCACCGACAACGTACTCGCGCAGCGAGTCGAAGGTGATCGAACCCTGCGGCACCGCGTCGACCCGCCCGTCGAGGCTGCGGCCCACGCCGGTCGGCACCGCCCGCAGCGGGTGGATGCGCGGATGCACCCACACCGGCACGCTGTCGCCGTAGGAGCGGGCCAACACCACCAGGCCCAGCGGATCACGGCGAGTCACCCGCAGCGGCCCGACCTGCACCACCCCCCGGCGGGTCGTCGGCACGTCGTAGCTGACCGTGGTGTCCGCGCCGGGACGCAGCCGCAGCACCGGGACCGGCACCATCCGACCGCCACAGCGGTCGGTCGCCAGCAGGCTCGCAGCACGCAGCCGCCCGGCGTTGCGTACGGTCAACGTCATCGCCGCCGGCTCACCCCGGGCCACCCGATCCGGATCAGCCCGCCGGCGCACCACCAGCCGGGGCCGCCGGGCCGCGATCACCACCGCGACCGTGAGGGCGGCACCGGCCGCCGCGCCGAGCAGCAACAACTCCGGGTACGCGAAACGGAAGCCGCCGCCGAGCAACAACACGGCGGCGCCGAGCAGCCCGATGCCCCGGGCGGTGATCCCCATGTCGGCCCGCGCCGTCAGGTTTGCGCCGGGGCCGGCTGGCCCGACGGCAACGGCACCGGCACCGAGGCGACGGCCTGGCGCAGCACCTCCGCGGCGGTGATCCCGCGCACCTGCGCGTCCGGAGTGAGTAGCAGCCGGTGGGCGAAGACCGGCTCGGTGAGAGTTTTCAGATCCTCCGGCATGATCCAGCCGCGGCCGTCAATCAGCGCGTACGAGCAGGCCGCCCGCGTCAACGCGATCACCCCGCGCGGGCTGACACCCACCCGGACCTGCGGATGGGTCCGGGTGGCCGCGGCCAGCCGCACCGCGTACGCGTACAGCGGCTCGGCGATGTGCACCCGAAGGGCCATCCGCACCATCTCGCCCACGGTGGCGGTGTCGGTGACCGCCGCGAGCGCCTCGGGGGAGCGCACCGTGGCACCGCGCAGCACCTCCACCTCCACCTCCTCGTCGGGATAGCCCACCGACAACTTCACCAGGAACCGGTCCAGTTGTGCCTCCGGCAGCCGGTAGGTGCCGTCCATCTCCACCGGGTTCTGCGTGGCCACCACGAGGAACGGCTGCGGCACCGGATTACGCACCCCGTCCACGGTGACCGTCCGCTCCTCCATCACCTCCAGCAGCGCCGACTGGGTCTTCGGTGACGCCCGGTTGATCTCGTCGGCGATGACGATGTTGGCGAACACCGGACCAGGATGGAACTCGAACCCCCGGGTGGCCTGGTTGAAGATCGTCACGCCGGACACGTCCGAGGGCAGCAGGTCCGGCGTGAACTGGATCCGCCGCCACTGCCCCTTCACCGTCGCCGCGATCGCCCGGGCCAGCGTCGTCTTGCCCACCCCGGGCACGTCCTCCAGCAGCACATGCCCCTGGGCGAACAACGCCGTCAACGCCAGGCGGACCACCTGCGGCTTGCCGAGCACCACGGCGTTGACGTTCTCGGCGAGCCGGGCGGCCAGCGCGGCGAAGCCCTGCACCTCCTGCTGGGTGAGCGGTTCGTGGCTGTTCACCGTGGTGCTCCTCGGCCGAAACGGGTCAGCAGGTGGGCAGGACGTTGATGTCGTCGCCGCCCTCCAGGTTGAGCCAGGCCCAGGGGATGTAGTTGCGCCCGCTGTACTCGACCTGCACCCACCAGGTGCTCTGCTTGTTGTTGTTGTAGATCCAGGAGTCGATGTCCGCACCCCGCACCCGGCAGTACGCCCTCAATCGGTTGCCCGGCTTCGCCCAGCCCACCTGGCGGTCGTTGTCCTGCCGCGGCACCGCGAAGACCTCGTTGCCGTTGCGGCCGTCGCGATCCCGGTCACAGTAGGTGCGCTGGTCCCCGTCGGGGCCGTTCGTGCAAGTGGCGACGCCGTACAGGGCGTCCGTCGACTGGGCCCGGGTTGCCGTCCCGTCACCGGCGGCGTTGGTCGCCGTCACCGTGAACGTGTAACGGGTGCCCGGCGTCAACCCGCCCATCGTGATGCTCGAACACGGTCCGCTGCGCGCCGCCTGACCCGACCGGCCGAGCGTGCACGTCGCCTGCCCACCACCGGCGTCCACGGTGAACGTCACCGTCGCCGCCGTCGCGGTCGCCGACGACCCGGTCACCGTCACCCGGGGCGGCGCCACGGTCCGCGCCGTCGTCGTCGCCTCCGTACCCTCGCCGGCCTCATTGACCGCCCACACCCGCACCGTGACGTTCTGCCCGTCCCCCAGGCCACCCACGGTCGCCGTGGTGTCGGCGACCTCACTGCGGCGGCCACCCACGTCCACCACGTAGCCGGTCACCGGCCGGCCGTTCGCCACCGCCGGGGCCCACCGCACCGCCACCGTGCCGGGCCGGTCGGCCACCGTGCTGGCCCGCACCTCCAGCGGCTCACCGGGCACCGTGAACGGCACCACCGTGTTGCTCACCGGCGAGGACTCCGAGGCCGCTCCCTTGTCGTTGACCGCAACCACCGTGAACGCGTACTGGGTGCCGTACTCCAGCTCACCGGCCTTGACGACCAACTCAGTGCCGGTCGCCTCCCCGGCCGGCGCATTCGTACCGGCCGACGTGGCCGTCACCGCGTACCGGGCGACCTTGTTGCCCTGCCCGTTCGCCGCCGGCCAGCTCACCACCACCGTTCCGTCCACGCGCGCCTCCGCGGTCACGGCGGTCGGCGCGTCCGGCACGTCCGCCGTCGGCGTCACCGGGTTGCTCGTCCGCTTCGGCCCCGAACCCTTCGCGTTCACCGCCTGCACCGAGAACCGGTACGTCTCGCCGTTGGTCAGCTCCTCGACGTCCACCGAACGCTGGTTCGCGCCGACCTCCAGCCGCTGCCCGGCGCCCTCCACCACATAGCGGATGATCGCCGCCCCGTTGGCCGCCGCCGGCCGCCAACTCACCCGCGCCTGCCCGTCACCGGCCGCCGCCGTCACGCTGCCCGGCGCACCCGGCCGGCTCACCTCCGGCTTCTTCGGCGGCGGTGGAGGCGGAGGTGGCTCCGGCGGCGGATCACCACCGAGCACGTCGTTGGCGTACTTGTCGACCTCCCGCACCTGGTGCGAGTCGTCGACCACCCGCGCGGTAGCCGCCTCGGGGGCGTTGATGAACAGGTGGTTCTCCCGCACCTCCAGCTCCAGCGGCCCACCCCACCGGCCCTGAATGGTGTCCGTCAGCCGGCCCTGCGCGTCGAACGCGTACACCGCGCCCGCGGCGTCGTCCGCGCAGTAGAACCGCCCGGCCCACGCCACCGCCGCACCGAGCCGATCACCATCACCCGGCACGGTGAACGAGCGCACCTCGGCATCGTCCGCGATCGTGTGCACCTGCCGCTGTCCCGGCACTGTCACCGGCACCACCGGCCCACTGGTCCGCACCGGCATGATGCCCGGCCCGGTCAACGTCGACGCCAACGCCGCGCGCCGCGCCGTACCCCGCACCACCGTCACCAACGCCCCGGCCGTGCGATCGAGCACCGCCACCCCGTCGTCCAGAGCGGAGAGCACCAACTCGTGGCTGGCCTCCGCCACGTCGTACGATTCGACCCTCAGTGGACTCACCGGCGAACCCGTCGCCGACGGCAGCACCGCCGGCGTGATCGCCGAGACCGTGCCCTCCGCCGGCACGGCGACCCACAACCGGCCCTCGCCGTCGAACGCGCCACCGGTGATCCCCGGCGGGTAGCGAACCGGCTCACCGACCGGCGCCAACGACCGCGAGTCCAACTGCCGCACCACACCCTGGACCGCATCCACCACGAACGCCGCGTCCTCGTGCAGCGCCACACTCACCCCCAGGCCGGGCGTGGTCGGCGTGCTCGCGATGATCTGCAACGTGGCCAGGTCCAGAGTGCTGATCTGACCCGAGCTCAGATCCCGCAGCACCAGCAAACGGTCCGTCTGCACCACCTGCATCGGATGCCGCCGCGCCGCCGGCACCTCCATCCGGGTGTCCACCCTGGCGGTGACCCCGTTGACCCGGGCCAACTCGCTGCGCGCCGCGCTCCACAGCCAGGAACTCGCGTCGTAGCTGGCCACCGCGTTGTCCGCCGAGCCCAGGCCGAGCACGGTCAAGCCCATCGCGGCCAGCAACGCCAGCACCGTGCCGACGGTGACCAGACCACCACGTACCCGGGACCGGGACCGGGCGGCGCTGGTCGGAACGGCCTCGTCGATGCTAGCCACAGTCGGCTGCCTCCCGTGTCGTCTCGGCAGGTGGCGCCGCCTCACGGCAACCCCTCCCCGCAGAGACTGTCGGTACCTCGCGGCGGCGCGGGCGCAGCCCGGGCGGCGATCCAGGGTTCCCGACAGTCTCCAAGCCGGGAGCTATCATATGGTCACACTGTGGGCCCCGGGAACCCACACCATCCGGCTGCGGACACCCAGCGTGGCGTGTCGTCGGTGTGTCCCGCCACGACTGTCGTCCAGCCCGTCAACCGGTCGATCCGTCCGGCCAGGACGACCGGGCCGCCCGATCAGCACCAGATGTCAGTCCGGCGTGCCGGCCTCCCGTGCTGTGCACACCTGAGTGGACGTGGCGAATCGGTCGGTGTCGTACACCGCGAGTACGGCGAAGCAGTAGTCCACCTGTGAACTCAACCCGTTGACGGTGTAACTGTTCCGCCCCGGCTCCACCGTGGCCATCATGTTCAACGGCTTCCCGGCCCGCCCGCCGGCCACCATGAACGGCACCAGCCCGTCCGACGGGTCACTCCAGGTCAACGTGATCGTGGTGCTGTCGTCACGCATCGCCAGGTCTCCTGGGGACGGCCCCACCTGCGCCGCGGACGGCTCGGGCGTAGCCGGGGCCGCGGACCGTCGATCGAGGATCAACAGACCGACCCCGATCACCGCGGCGACCGCCACCACCACGGCGGCCACCGCCACCACAACCGCCGCCCGGCTGCGGCCCGCCGCCGGCGCCGCCGGCATCACCAGGGGACCCTGGTACGGCGGGGCGACCGTCGGCGGAGGCGGCCCCGGCACCGGCCGGGGCGCTGCCGGCTGAACCCAGGCCGGCGGCGCGGCCGACGCCGGGGACGGCGGTGGGTACGGCGGCGGTGCGGCGCTCGGGTACCGATCAGCCGCCGGCCCGGACGGCAGCTGCTGGTGTGACCCGTACGGACTCGTGCTCTCCGGGCCCCACCCGGCTGGTCCGCTGGCCAACGGGTGGTCGGGTGGTCCGCTGCCAGGCGCCGGCTGGGGCAGCGCAGTGGTCAGTTCAGGTGGGCCCGCCGGAGGGCTGAACGCCGCCGAGCGCTGTGGACCGAAAACCGGCGACAGGGCAGGACCCGGCGGCGCACTGACGGGCGGCGCGTTCACGGGCGGCGCGCTGACGGGTGGTGCGTTCACGGGCGGCGCACTGACGGGCGGCGCGTTCACGGGCGGCGCGCTGACGGGTAGTGCGCTCACGGGTGGTGCGCTGATCGGATGTGCCTGCCCCGGTGGTGCGCTGACCGAAGACAACGCCGGTGGCCCGCTGACGGGCGGTCCGCTCACCGGGAACGCCGGCTGCACGACCGGCGCCACAAGCTGCGGTGCGCGGTCGGTGCGGGCCTCCTCCTCGACCACCGGCCCGATCTGCTGTACCCGGATCGTCGGTCGCGCCCACCCGGGGTGCCCAGGCGACCCGGACCCGACGGTCGGGACCGGCCCGTCGGCGGTCGGCGGCAGGGACAGCACACCGGTCTCATCCTCGGGTGTCCGCTGCCGGGGTGCCGGTCCGGACCACGTCTGGTCCGGAGCCTGCGACGTGAGCGAACGTGCTGGGTGCGACGCAGCAGGCGAACTGGGTGGCGGCAAGCCCGGCGTCGCGGCGACCGTCCCCGCGGCAGCGGCCGGAGCCTCGGGTTCGGCCGGTGTGGCCGGCGCAGGCGGAGCGGCCGCACCGGGATCCGGGAAAGGGGGAACACCCGGCAGCAGCGGACGGGCTGACGGATCCGCTACGGCCGGCACATCCGGCCCCGGGGGAGCCCCGGGCGTCCAGGGTACGGCCGGTTCGGGAGGCGCCGTCGGAGCAGGATCCGGCCGGACCGGTACCGCCGCCGTTGCCGCGTCGTGTGGTTTCCAGACAGTGGAAAGGGCCGCCAACGACACAGTCGGCGCGTCAAGCGCCCCCCGGGACAACTGGTCCACCGGACCAGGCTGGCGAGCGGCGGGGACCGTGGGCTGCGGGGCGGGAGCGGCATCGCCGAGATACTGCCGTGCCGTGCGTACCGCGGGATGGTCGGCACCGAGCACGGCGGGGCCGGCGGCGGCGACACGGGTGAAGTTGCGGCGCGCCTCGTGTCGATTGCCCAACTCGTCCGCCACAGACCCCAGCTCGAAGGACAACGCGAGCATCAGCGGATCCCCGTCCGGCCACCGGCGCTCTCCGGCCGCGAATGCCTCCTCCAGCACCCGACGGGCCGCGCTCGGATCGTCCGCCTCCCGGTGCAACCGGGCCAGGAGGTGCGCGGTGCTGAGCACGTCCGGATGATCCTTGCCCACCGGCGGCCCAACGGACTCGACCGCCTCGGTGAGCAGGCCACGGGCGGCGGCGAGGTCACCCGCACCGCGCAGCGCGATGGCCCGCTGCTGGGCGACGGCCAAGGCAGATGAGTGGGACACGTGGCCATGCTGCCGGGTACCGGTGCCCCGCCGCTACCCGACCCACGGCTCCGTCGCGCATCGTGGTGAACCGCTCGCCACCACCGCAAGGGCACCGTATGCCGATGTGCATGATCCATTTGCGGCGTGTACAGTGACTCCCCGTGCGGCCCGACGGGCGGCCTGCTGGTGGTGGGACCACCGAGGTCGGCACGGTAGGCTGGGCAAAGTAGGTCCGGGTGGCGGAATGGCAGACGCGCTAGCTTGAGGTGCTAGTGCCCGTATAGGGCGTGGGGGTTCAAGTCCCCCCTCGGACACAAAAACGCGGCGTTTGCGCCCAATCTTACGTCTTGGTGGTCAAGCATGCTTGACCACGCAAATCTCTTCTCTTCGATGGCCCCAGCCCGGATGCTTCCGGGTGGTGGTGGCCGTGGCTGACGCCTCGCTGGGCCTGGTCATTCCGCCGGTGGTCCTGTCCGACCTGGGGCAGG
>NZ_JBHMIS010000037.1:0-39317 GCF_048060415.1 Micromonospora sp. LOL_024 | reverse complement strand
TCGCTCACACGACCTCATAACCGCCGTGACCAGCAGTTACCCCAGAACGCAATAGCCCTGGATGGCGAAGCCCCCGCAGCCGACGCGGGTCCGGCACCTGCCGCGCCACCAGCGGCGACACCATTGACAACGGATCGGCCACACCCGGACCGCAGCGAGTTCAGCCTCCCACAACGCCCGATCGGCAAGGTGGTCAACAACAGGGTCGATCAGGGAAGATGACGTCACGAGCGCGACTCCAGCGATGATCTTCAGGACTAGACACCCGAAAGATCATCAGGAGTCGCGCTCGTCCTGCAACTCACAGCTCACCCGGCTCCCAACACGGACAGAACGTCTCAAACTGGAACAACGCCGGGGCCGTGCCCCCCGACGGCCTTCGACTACTCGCGAGTCGAGTTCTGCGAGCTGCCGCTGTTGATGCCCGATGAGATGCTCAAGATTCTCGCAGGTGCGCTACTGGAGCGGGCCGCCCTCGTGCACCACGTTACGGAAGGTGACCCGGGCCCGATCGATGTTGGAGTCAGCGAAGTACTCGCGCCAAAGCACCTCTGCCTCCTCCGGGGTGCTGGCCTGGCCGTACGGCTCCCATCCCGGATATTCGCAGTCCAGATCGTTGGTGACGTTGCAGCCGCTCTCGGCGTCCTGCGCTTGTACATAACTTCCGAACTTCATGTACGACGCAGCCGAGTCCTGCATGTCGTAGGTGAAGCTCACGGATTTGCGACCGACGGTCGAGTTGACCGTGATCACGCCGTGGTCGTTGACGAGTTCGTACCCGATCGACTTCCCGCTCCTGATGGTGCCGAGGTCGAAGATCTTCTCGTTGATCTCACCGTCGCCGCTTACGAAGCCCGGAATTTGCACACGGACGTATACATCGAACACGCCGTTGCTGGGCACCCCATCGAGCAGCGGGTAATCGTCGATCGTGAAGTTCTCCTCGCCCTCACCCTTGAAGATTCCGAGCGGGCTGGAGTCCTGCACATAGAGCTTGACCTGAGTGGCGAACCCGGCGCCGCTGCCGGCGTGGATCTGGTGGGCGATCAGCTTGACGCCGTCGTCGAGGTCGAAGGTGATGTCGGCCGAGAAGGACTCGTAGATCTCGTCCGATGCCGCCCTGGCGGCTTGCGGTGTCTTCAGCTCGTCGCGCGGTCCCCCACCGCTGCCGGTCACGGTGAACTGATCCAGGCCGTCGAAGCTCAAGACGTAGGGTTCACGGGAACGGATGAAGTCGCCCGCCTCCGAGTCATCCCAGACCGCGGGATCGAAACCGGCGCTCGGAGCCTGGGTAGGCGTGGGCGTCGGGGTAGGCGTCGACCCGCCGACGGTCAGGGTGAAATCGTCGAACCGGCCCGTCTTGCCGGCGTACGCGGCGAAGATCTCGACGGTTTCGGCGTCCCCGGAGTTGAACTCGACGCTGACCTGTTCGAAGTCACGGCCACCACCACCGGTGGTGGTGTCGTCGCCGTTGACGGTGACACCGATGACACCTCGGCCGCGGATGTAGGCGGCCAAGGTGTAGTCAATGCCGGGCCGCACGGCGACTTCCTGTCGGACTTGCCCTCTTCTCCCGGTGATCTTCGCCGAGTGGTCACCGAATTTTCCGATGTCGGATAGGGCGACGTCGCTCGCCCGGACGATCTCCCAGCCTTCGAAGTAGCCCTGCTCGAAGCCGGGGTTGTCCAGACTGACGGTGTCTGCGCTTGCCGAAGTAGCGATCGTGCCGAACGCGGCCGTAGCGATCAGGCCGATAAGAGTTACGCGCGCTACGGATAGCGCCCGCCTTCGGGATGTTCTCACCGGACGGTGTCCCTTCTGCAGTGGTGGAATCTGTGGTGGCGGGAGTCGGCGACGCTGGAAGCCGGTCGGGCCGCTGCAGGCCCAGGCCCTCGTCCCCGGATCCTGGCCGGCAATGCAGCTCCTTTCGCGAAGCGGCGGGAGTGCAGCGCACGGGTGGTGACTAAGGCCACCGGCGGCGGCCTTAGCGGGCTCGGGCGTGCAGCGGTCCACACTTCATGTCGTACGACTCTCAGTGCATCGATTTACCACCGGGTAGGACTCACGTTATCAGCGGTCGTGGATGCTCTGCAATGGAGGGAAGCGTGGTTGCCCTGCTCTCGGCAGGCGGCAGGTCGACGGCGCCGATCGCCCGGACGTGGTGAACACGGTGCTCAAGCGAGCCCAGTCCACTAAGACGGCTAGTGGATCGATGCAGGAGCGCAAGGGTCTAGTTCCAGCTGCGGCCCAAGTTAAGTAGTGCTCTCGGCAAAACTACGGACGTCTGCCCGCACCGGCCGTTGGGAGCATCAATGTCCCCCGGCGCCGTCGGCGCCCTCATCCCCCTCGGAAGGGAGGTGATCACATGTCGGACGGACAAGAAGACGAGTTCGAACTCGACGATCTCGACCTCAGCGGCCTGACCGTGACGGTCATGCGCGACACCGTCGCGATTCCCGAGTCCGGAGCGTCCCGGATCAGCGCCTGCATGGCGTCCTGCTCCTGCTCCTGCATCGTCAAGGATCTGTAGCACGGAAAGTGACGGGGCGACTGTCTCCGGCCACCCGGAGACAGTCGCCTCCGGCCACCGCCGACCGCATGACGATCCCAGCCGTCCCCCGACCGGTGAGGCGACCAGATGTCGACCAGCTCATGGCAGCTCCGCCCCACAGTGCGGGCCACTCCGATCGAAGGCGGCCTGCACCTGCGAGGGTGGGACTCCAGCCTCACCCTCGACGACGCACCGCAGCTGTGGCGACTCTGGCAGCTGCTCGTCCGGCAACTCACGTCCGGCCGTATCACCGATGACCTACGCGACCTGTCGTCCCGTCCGCCGGTCGCCCTGGCCCTGCACCGGCTGGCCGGGCTGCTCCGCGAGCACGACCTGCTGGTGCGGGTGCCGGACCACTGGGCCACCACCAGTGGTGGTGAGAACCCGGCTGGATCCGCCGGACCGGACACCGTGCCCCCGGCCGGGGTCGCCGCCTGGCTGGCGGCAACGGCCGCCGATCCCGGAGCGTCCTGGGCCGCCATTCACCGTGATCCGGTGACGGTCGCCGGAGCCGGCCCGATCGCCACCGCCGCGGTCGAGGCGCTGACCGATGCCGGCGCCCGGGTCCACCCGACATCGCCCGACCTGCGATTCCGCACGGCAGCGGGGCGGGTGACGCTCTCCGTCGCGGACGGGCAAAGCGTGGTGGCCGGCGCCACTGTCGACGTCGGCTTCGTCACACCGGCCGGCTCCGGGGTGGAGCCGCAGATGCAGGCAGAACTGATCGCCGGACGACTCGGTCTCGGCATCACGCCCCCAGCCCCCGGCGACCCGGTCGCGGCGGTAGCCGGGGCCAGCGCCGCGCAGCGTCTACTCACCGCCCTCACAGACCCGGTCGGCCGGTCCGCTCCGGCGGACGCACCGGCCACGCCGACGGTGCTGGTCGTCCGGGCCGACCCGCTGCGCACCACCTTCCACCCCTGGCTCCCGGGTGCGCGCGCGCCGGCCGACGCCGGCCGGCCGGCCGGGACTGTCGAGCCGGACCGCCTTACCGCCCTCACCGACCCGGAGCTCGGCGTGCTTCCTCCGGCGGAGGCGGACGACCTGCCGCAACTACCGGTGGGGCTGGCCCGGTGCCGCCTGGACACCGTCCCGGGGCTGGCCGGCGGGCACGACCGGATGTTTGTCGCCGGGCACGGCCCGGACGCCACCACGGCAAGGCTGCACGCCACGCTGGCGACAGTAGAACTGCTCCTCGGCAGCACGGCGGACGGTACCGTCCTCGCCTGCGGAGTCAGCCGGCGCCATGCGGAGGCGGTGCTGATGCGACGCCTCGTCCACCGGTTGGCCGGGCCCGCAACAGCCACGAGAACCGGCGCGGTCCCCCCGGCGGCACTCGACGCGCCGGCTGCCCGCCGATGGTGGCGGACGCTGACTGTCCGGCTCGGCGTCCCGGCGACGGTACAGGTGCACCGGCTGGCCCCCGGGGTACACCTCGCCCGGATCGACGGCGACCCGACCGACTCGGGCCCGACCGAGGGCGCGGCGGCACCGGCCAGGCAGTTGGAGCTCGGGTGGGCGGTCGAGGCAAGGCCCCACGACGCGATAGCCTTCGCCGCCCTCACCGCCGTCGCGCGGGTCTGCTGGCGTGCCCACCAGGCCGGCCTCGTCGGCTCCCACGGCCCCTGTGGCGGGTTCCCCCGCAGTGGCTCACTCGGCCTCGTCGCGGGGCAAGGACTCCAGGACACCAATAACCGGGAACCCGTCCTCCAGCGGTCGCTGCGACGGCTGGTCGGCGCCCCGGCGGAGGCGGTCGTGGTGACTCCGCCGGAACCACTCGCCGCCGCTCTCCACCGGATCGGTCTCGTCGTCCTACGGGCCCGCGATGACCGTTGACCAGCGGCAAACCTCAGACGCCGACCGGTCGTCGCCGGACCCGGTCGACGGCGCCCCGGACACGGTGCCGTCCCTGGCCGACCAGCTCGGCGGTGCGCTGGTCCGCTCGGGGCTGTCCTGTCCGGTCCTGGCCAACTACGACCGCGAGCAGGGCGACGGTGCCCCGCTGGTGGTGGCGCTGGCCCGGTGGAGTCCCGCGCTGCTGACCCGACTGGGCGACCGGGTCGCCCGGGCCGGCGCGACCGTCCTCCCGGTGCGGCTCGACGGGGGCACGGCACTGGTGGGTCCGCTGCTCGACAGCGGTGGCCGCAGCTGTCCCGGTTGCCTGGAAACAGCTCGGCTGGCGGCGGTCGGCGGTCGGACGCCGCACGACGACCCCGGGCTACAGCTCGGCGGGCTGCTGGCGCCTGCCCTGCTGCCGCTGCTCGCCGCGATGATCCGGTCGGCGCTGGCCGCACCGGACACCGCCGCCGCGACGCTGTGGATCATCCGTCCCGACAGCAGTGTCACCGCCCACCCGGTCGTGTCGGTCGGGCCCCGGTGCGGCACGTGCGTCGCCCGGCAGCCGCCGGCTCCACCCGGCACGTCCCTCGCCCGCGGCGGCCGACCGCTGCCCGACCCGTTCCGGCTCCGTCAGCCCAACCCGGCCACTAGTCGGGAAGGTCTCCGGCGAGAGCTGCTGGACCGGCGCCTCGGGCCGGTCGTGCGGCTGGACCGGCACGAGGGTCTCGGCCTGCCCGTCGCGGTCGCCGAGCTCGCCGCACCGGGCACCGCCGTGGCCGGCTTCGGGCGTGCGACGACCTTCGCCGAGGCGGAACGGCTGGCGCTCTTCGAGGCGGTGGAAAGGCTCGCCGGGCACGCGCCGACCGATGGGACCGCCCGCCGTTGGGCCACTTTCCAGGACCTGGGACCGGACCGGGCCGTCGACCCGGCCACCCTCGGGCTGCCGGACCACCCGAGCACCCACCACACCCGGTACGCCCCGGACGTGGCGACCCACTGGGTGGCAGGCTGGTCGCCCAGCCGGCAGGCGGCCGTGGCCGTACCCGAGCACGTGGCGTACTGGGGTGCCATCCGGCGTCGAATCCGGCCGTCGGTCACCTTCCTGTCGGAGTCCTCCAACGGCTGCGGCGTCGGCAACAGCATCGAGGAGGCCGCCCTGTACGGCCTCTTCGAGGTGATCGAGCGGGACGCGTTCCTGATGGCCTGGTACGCGCGTACCCCGTTGGTCGAGGTCGAACTGCCCGCCGAGCTGGCGCTGCCCGTCCAGCTCGCCGACGACCTCGACGTGCTCGGCTACGAGCTACGACTCTTCGACGCGACCAACGACCTGGCTGTGCCGGCCGTCGTGGCGGTGGCGCGGCACCGGTCGCCCGGCACCTCCGCACCGGTGGCGTTCTTCTCCGCAGGCGCCCACCTCGATCCCCGGTCGGCGATCCACTCCGCGGTGGTGGAGGTGGCGGTCAACGTCCACGAGGTACTCGGCTCCTGGCGCGGGGGCTCGGCGCGGGTGGACCGGGCGCGGCTGCTGCCGATGCTCGACGAGCCCACCCTGGTGCATGCCTTAGACGACCACATGATGGTCCACTGCCTGCCGGAGGCGCAGCCCCGGTACGAGTTCCTGCTGGCCGGGGCGCCGACCCGCACCTGGCGGGAGGTGTGGCCGGGACGACCGCGACCCGTCAACGACCTCACGACGCTGCTCGGCGGCCTCTGTGCGGACCTGCACCGGGCCGGGTTGGATCCGGTGGTCGTGGACCAGACCATCCCCGCCCTGCGGGAGCGGCTCGGGTTGTACGCGGCTAAGGTCGTCGTTCCCGGCACCCTCCCGATGACCTTCGGTCATCTCAACCGGCGGACCCGGGGTCTGCCCCGGTTGCTGACAGTGCCGGGCGATCTGGGTCGCCTGCCGGGGCCGCTCTGCCACGAGGATCTTCCGCTGCACCCGCACCCCTTCCCGTGACCATCGCCGGGGCTGGGCGGGGGCCGGGCCCGACGCGCGGACCCGGCGACGCGGTTCAAGCTTCAGACCGTCCGACCGGGAGGAGACAGGTGAGGACCTCGTCGACGCCGTCGAGGAGGAGCAGCTCGTGGGCGATGTCGTCGTAGAACCCGCCGACCACGCCCAGAGCCATACCCGCCGCCGCCGCCGTGAGCGCGAGGTTCTGGGCCAGGTGGCCGGCCTCGAGCAGACCGAAGCGCAGCGCCCGCAGCCCGTACCCGGCACGCAGGACGGTCAGGTCGAGGTAGATCCCGAGCAGTGCGGGCAGGGTCGACACCACGATCCGTTCCTGCCCGGCCGGGATGTCCACGGTCGACGGACGCGGTGTCGGATCGGGTTCGAACCACATCGACGCGGCGGCCAGTTCCCCGTCGGTCGGCACCGGTCCAACCGGCAGCAGGACCCGGGACTCGGGGTCCACGTCGTACTGATACGACGGGACACCCGCGACGTCCCGGGCAACCAGACGCAGCCGGACGGCGTACTTCGCGCCCGCGCTCGGGTAGGGCCGCCGGGTGCCGCCGGCAGGTCGGGCGGTCGCCCCGGCGGCGGTCCAGAGCAGGGTGCCCAGTTGCGCGGCGTCGACCACTCCCCCGAGATCACCACGGCCGCTCGCCCGGGACTCCAGCGCGTCGACCAGCGACGTCGCCACCGGTACGGCGGCCGGCAGGGTCAGCGGCCCGGCGGCCGGTCGCGGCCTCCCGGGACCCGGTAGGCCCGTCGCCCGCGGCTGCTGCCACTCGATCCGGCCAGGGGCGTAGCTGCTCGCCACCAGGTAGCGCCGGTCCGCGCTGGTGGTGTCGTCGGCGAAGAAGTCGGTCGGCCCGTCCGGGGCGACCAGGGCGGCGGCGAGGAAGAAGTACAGCGACCGTTCCTCGTCCGGCAGAATTCCCAGCCGGTTGAGGAGCATGTGTAACTGCGACGACCAGACCCCGGCCCACCGGTCACCGCCGCCCGTCCCGGCCTCCAGCTCAACTCGGGCAGCGCGCACCTGGGCGGCCCACCGGTCCCGGATCAGGCCGCCGACCGGCGCGGGAGCGGCGATCTGGTGCCACCGCCGGACCACCGAACGCGCCTGAGTGGTCGCCGCGGCCAGTGCCGGCCCCTGCACCCCTGTGGAGGTCAGCGTGGTGGTGTCCAGGTGCCACCGCCAGGAGGTGGCGCTGCGGCGCAGCCACCGCGCGGCGGCGAGCATGTCCAGGTCGAGGGCGACCGTCGTGGCGAGGACCAGGTCGGTGGCGGCCACCATCCGCTCGCCCGGCCGGGGCGTACGCGCGATGACCTCCGCCGCGATCCGGCTGGACGTACCGAACACCTTCTCGGCCACACCGATGGCGGCCGGGCCGCCGTACCGCTCGATCTCCGGCTGGTAGGGAACCTGCCGTGCGTGCGCGTGCGGCGGCCAGTCCGGCCCGCTGGTCGCGGTGAGGTCCAGCGGCGAGTGCTCGGCCGCCCGGGCCGCCGCCGCCAGGTGCTCCTGCCACCGGCGGTGCTCCCGCGCGTCGCCCCCGCGGGCCCGCACCCGCAGGTGCGGCCCGTGCTCGGCGTAGCGGATGAAGAACCAGTCGTCGATGCGCCCCTCGCCACGCAGGCCCTCCATCAGGGGCGTGAGCGTGTCGGTGATGAAGGTGTCCAGGTGGGCGGTCTTCCAGTGCAGATAGCAGTGCAGACTGCTGAAGACGCTGGGCGCGGTGGGGGTGGGCGCGGTGGCGACGGTCATGGCAACTCCTCCGGACAGGTCAGGTCGTAGCAGAAGTCGAGGACCCGGGGACGGCCGAGGAGCAGCATGTAGAGCACGTCCTCGCCGGGCGGCGCGGCGATCGCCGCTTCGGTGTCCGGCTCGTCGAAACTGCGCACCGGCCGGCAGAAGAGCCCCTTGGCGGCGGCGGCGTCAGCGATCTGCTGCGCGCTGGCGCCGGCGGCCAGCAGCAGGTTCCGGTAGGCGGACGGGCCTGCGGTGCGGACCCGGGCTGCCACGTCCGCGGTGACGACCCAGACCAGATTCATGCCGGCCACGTCCACCTCCTGCCGCCCGAACCGGAAGGCGGCCTGGAGCCGCTCGGTCGCCGCGCCGGGGGTACGCAGGGTGAGCCGGTCGTGGTGCAGGTCGTAGAGGCCGTCGGGACGGCCGGTCACGGCGTGCACCGCGACACGGTGCCGCAGCCACTTGGCGGCCGGCCCGGCGGCGGGTGACCCGGTGGGGGTACCTCCCGCCATCCGCAGCAGCTCGTCGACCAGATTCCCGGGCAACGGGCGGGGATCCGCGGCCAAACCGCGCGGGCTCAGCCCGCTGCTGCGCGCCCCTGGACACCACTCGTCGTCGGGATCGACCGCCGCGATGTCGGACCCGAACCCATCCGTGAGGGCCACCTCGACCACCGGTGCGTCCGGTAGCGGCGCGACAGCGTCGACGGTGATCGTCCGGGCTATCAGGCCAGCGGTCGTCGCCGACCGGGCCAGGACGGCGGCAACGTGCCCCGCCTCGATCGTCACGAGCGCGTCGACCAGGCTGCCGTATCCGGCGGGCAGCCGGTCGGGGCGGCCCCACAGCTCCACGGTGGCCGGCAACGGCTCCGAAGGTGGACAGGCCACGCCGGTCAGCACCCGACGGTCCACGTCGACGGCCCAGCGATGTCCGCCGATCCGCAGCACCGCGTCGGTGAGAAACAGCGAGCGTGGGGACGGGTGCGCCCGATGGGCGTGGTTCGGGTTCCACGGCTCCCACCGGTGGGTGCCCAGCGCGGCCAGCAGCGTCCGGATGAGCCGTCGGGCGGCCGGGCCGGCCGACACGACGTCTGCGAACGCGGCGCGGGTGCCGGTGCCCGGTGGACGGGGCTGCGGGGTCCAGTGCGTCGGCACCCACACGGACTTTCCGGGCCCGTGGTCGAATGCCGCGGCGAGGGTGTCCCCGGTGGACCCGGTCACGGGAACGGGTGCGGGTGCAGGGGCAGCTCCGAGTAGCGAAGTCGCCGGTCGACGCGTCCCAACCGCCACGGCACCTCCAGCAGCCGGTGCAGCCCACGGGTACGCCGGTACACGTGCCCGAAGGTCAACGGGATGGCGCCGGGCACGACGACCTTCGCCGCGTGCAGCCCAAGCTGTTCGCGTACCACGGGGTCGCTCTGGTCCACGACGATCACGTCCATCCCGGCGCCGGCCACCCGGTCGGCCAGTTCGGTCAGGAGCACACCCAGGTCGGCAACAGGTCGAGGGGCGTCGGGCCAGATTTCCCGCCACGGGCGGGGCTCGGCGCCGTCGAGCAGGAAGGCGAACCTTTCCCGTGCCTCGGGCAACGTGTGCAGGGCCATGTGGTCGTGCAGGGTGACCACCCGGTGCGGCTCGGCGAGGAGCCGACGCAGGCGGACAGGGTCGAACAGATCCGGCCAGGTCCGGGTGAACTCCGGCACCAGCATCAGGTTGACCACAACCTCCACCGTCGCCGCGCGGATCGCCTCCCGGGGGTCGGGGTGGGCACCACCGGCGAAGAACGCCTGCGGCATGTCCGAATCGGCGTCCGGGCACAGTGCCAGCGCGGCCACCGCCGGCAGACCGAAGTCGTTCGTCGAGTCGAACAGGCGCAGCTCGTAGCCGAGGAAGTCGAGGCGGTCGACCAGGTGCTGCACGAGCGGGTCCTCGTCCGGCACCCGAATCCCGTCCAGCGGGGTACGGGCGTACCAGGCCATCATGAAAGCGTCTCGTTCGGCGACCTCCAGCAGCCCGTAGAGGGTCGCCTCCTCGAGGCTGTTGCCGAGGCCGCACCCGTTGGAGCTCTCCAGCAGGAACTGCGGGGAGTCGCCGTGGTCGAGCCGGATCGGGTGGCCCCAGTAGGCCACGTGCTCGGGCACCGCCAGGGCCCGCTGCTCCCCCAGCGACCAACCCTGCACCCAGGTGACGACCAGGCCGGGATCATAGTCGTGGAGCTCGTGCTCCGGCCTGGCCGCGAGATCCTCGTCCGGGAGGCCCAGCCGGACCGGGTCTACCGCCCGCTCGGCGCCCAGCTCGGCGAAGCTGGCGCGCAGTGACGTCCGCCGGCCCAACGGGCTCAGGCCGGCCATCCGCTCGACGGCTTCGAAGAGTGCGGTCCGTTCGGCGTCGTGGAAGGTAGACGCCCGCCCATACCCCCCGTCGCGGACCTCCCAGTCGCCGACCACCTCGGCGTGGGCGAGCGCCAACGGCAGGTTCTCCCGGCGGGAGAGGTGCGCGACCGGTCCCAGTCGGGCGTCGTGCAGCGCGGCCCGCAACCCCGCGACGGTGGTCGCCGGGTTCTCCTGACGCAGCCGGTACGGGTCGGCCAGCGGGCGGGACGCCACCTTAAAGCGGGCGTTGGCCGGCGAGTCGACCGGAATCGGCCCGCAGAGTTCGCAGCCGCCGCGACGGCAACGCACCCGGTGGCTGTGGCAGGTGCCGTCCGTGGTGCGCATCGCCCACACCAGACCCGTCCACCGGTCCCGATCGATGATCATCTCCTGCGCGACGGCAGCGAGCACGGGCAGCGCGGTCGGCGGGATGACCCCTCCGAGCAGCAGGTCGGGCAGGTGACGTGGGGTCCGGCCACCGAGCGTGGCAAGTCGCTCGGTCTCGACACACGCCAGGCAGGCCGGAGCGGCGGGGTGCAGCAGTGGCCCGACCAGCAGGGTGCCACCGTCAGCACGGACCGGCAGGAGAGGCACGCCGGTCTGCCAGGCACGGGCGGACAGGGCGGCGGCGTCCGCCGGGGTCCACTCCTCCAGGACGACCACCGCCGGGCCTGCGGTGTCGGGCGAGGGTCCGGCGAGCACCGGCCAGGGCAGCCCGACACCCGCGAGGGTTTCCGCGAGCTGCCCGGTCAGGGTGGCGGCGGACCGGTGGACGACGGCGGCGCTCACCGGGGCACCGACCGGATCACGAAGCCGACTTCGGCCAGCGCCCGCGCGAGCCGCCCGGCCGGCACCCCGGTCGGGACCGGCTCGGTCCCGAGCAGAGTCCGCAGCCGATGGTGCAGCTCCAATTCCCCGAGCGTCGCCTCGTCCGGCCAGACCCACGCCCCGGTGCGCCACGGCCGGTCCACCGCCCCGGCCGAACCGTCGGTCTGTGGCGGTACCGCGGGCGGCGGCACCGCGGCACAGGGTGCGACCACTGCGTCGTCCGCGCCCGGCGGACGGTGCCCGCGGGACTGGATCCGGCCCACCGCCGTCAGTGCGCAGAAGGCGGCCACGTCGGTCGGTGTCGACTCGACCCCCCAGGCCAGCAACCGACCGGCCGCGGTGAGTTCTCCGTGGAACACATCGCCGGCGAGTTCCTCCACCCGCAGCGTGGCCGGCACACCGAGCCGCAGGGTGAGCGTCTTCCACCAGAGGCGGGCCGCTGCCGAGGCCGACCACCGCTCGCCGGGCACCGGCTCGCCGCGCAGGCCGGACCGGTGCGCCAGTCGGCGCAGCAGGACGCCGTCGGCGTGCCGGAGGTCCGCACCCACCACCACGTCGATGGTCGGGGTGGCCAGGGCCCGTTCCGCCGCGCCCAGGACGGCGCCGAGCTGCGCCATCGCGGGAGAGACCCCCACGCCGTACACCGCGGCGCCCGCCGGACCGCAGCGGGCCAGCCCCGCCGGCACCTGCGGCAGATCGTCGAGTCCGACGACGGGCAGGACTCCGGTGTGCGGATCGGTGAGCATCCGCACCCGGGCCAGGGCCTGGTCCAGGTTGGTACGTTCCCGTGGGGCAACCGCGGGCGCGTCCGGGTCACCGAGCCACGGGTGGTACTCCGCCCGCAGCGGGTCAAGGCACGCGACCAGCACGGTCCGGTGCCCGTCGGTGCGGGCCGGGGTGCCGGCGAACCGGTCCACGGACGGATCCGGCAGGCGGGCGACGGCGCAGAGCATCCGATGTGCGGCAGCACCCCCCACCAGCGCGCCGAGCACCGGCGGGGTTCCAATCGGGTCGCCGGACAGGTTCAGCCGTCGGTCGATGTCGCTCGCGACGGCGGTGCCACGGTCGCTCGGCGGTGCCACATAGCCCTGCTCGCCGAGGGCCGCCGCGACCACGGTGACACCGGCGGCGGTGAGCGCGACGGACGGGCTGTCCGCCCCGCCACTGCCCGGTCGGGCACCGGACGAGCGCAGGGCGCGTACGGCCGCATCGGCCACCGGGCCGGCGCCGTCCACCCGGATCTCCGTCGCCCGGATCGCCTTCCACGCGGCGACCGGTTGCGCCGCGACCGCCTCCAGCCAGCGGGCGATGCGCAGCGGTGGCTCGTCGTCCCGGCCGGTCTCGCCCCACCCGACGGGCACCTGCACCAGCATGTCGTGTTTCTGGAGCTGTTCGAGCAGGGTGGCGATCACCAGCCGGACGTCGGGCCGGCTCGACAACTCCAGCAGGCTTCCCGCCGACGTACCGTCGGCCAACGCGACGGCGACCGCCTCCCAGACCCGCCACACCGCCGGGCCTCCGCCGAGGGTGAAACTGGACCGGGCGCCGCGCAGGTGGACCCCGACGTCGACCGGGCTGGCGTGCACGATCGGCCGCAACCGCAGGACGGCGGCGACCCGGTCGCCGTCGACCGGCGGTGGCACCACGGTCGTCACGATCGCACTTCCGTCGCGTCCAGGTACGGACGCATCGCGTCCTGCCAGGTCACCCCGGTGAGACGCTGCACAGCCTCGCTGAACAGGTACGCGGCCAGGTACCGCTCCCCGGGGGACACGTCGCAGAGCGCCAGCAGCAGGTAGAGCACGTTTGTCGAGAAGCGGTAGGGGCCGAAGTCGTCGCGGACGGCCGCCATCGACAGGAATCCGACCCGGTTCAGGGCCTGGTGGTAGGGGCTGAAATCGATTCGCCGGTTTGGGTCCCATTGCCGCGCGGTCGCGGGGTCGTCGATCGTTCGTGCCCGGCGGGCGTACTGGTCGCCGGGGATGACGGCGATCTCCCCACGCCCGTGGGCGGCCCGGGTGACCGCCCACGCGGTCGTCTCCCAGCCGCGCCAGGCTTCGGCGACCGGATCGGACCCACCGGCCCCGGGCTCCACCAGCCGAGCGACGTCGGCGACGATCCGGTCGGCCTGCCGCTCGAAGGTACGCCGGAAGCCGGCCCGGATCCGCCCGTCGGGATCCCGCAGGTGCAGGAAGTCCTCCAGATGGGAGAGAAACGAGTTGTAACCGGCGCCGTAGCCGGCCGGATAGGCGGCGGCGTGAACGGCCATCGCGGTCAGCGCGAGTCGGACCCGGCGGGGAGCGTGGTTGCCGCAGGCCTCGAGGTCGGCCACCGTGGTCGAGACCGGGGCCAGCCCGGCGCGGAGCAGGTCCGCCCGGCAGGCCACGGCCGCGGCGGAGCCCAGCAAGTCACGCACGTGACCGTCGGCTGCCGGGGTGATCAGGACGGTGTTGTCCGCCGCGATCGGCTCGTACGGGCCGTGCACCAGCTCGGCCCGGCCGGCAGTCACGCACTGGCGCAGCAGCTCGGCCTCGTCGACGGTCTCCCGGGACGGGTGGACGGCGAGGTACGCCCGCAACGCGGCGGCGAGTTCGGCGGTCGCGACCCGCACGGCCGACTCGCCACCGGTCACCCGGATCCGCACGTGGGGCCCGTGCAACCAGTGTCGCTCGACGTGCAGCCGCAGCTCTGTCCGGTCGACGTCGCGCACCGCGGGCAGCACCGCGTGGTGCAGCAGCGGCACCTTTGCGGGCGTGCGGTAGTGGCAGACGACATCGAGGGTGGCGGTCGACCGCTGGTCACTCATGGGTACCTCCCCGGTACAGCTCGATCACGACCTCGGTCGCCGGCTCTCCCGGACGGGGCACCGGCACCGCCTCCTCCACCACCAGACCGTTCTGGTAGCGGGCCAGCGTCCGGGACAGACACCGCAGGTGCAGTGGACTCCCCAGATCCACGTACTGCGACCGGGGTTGCTCCTGGTAGGACATGAACGCCTCCAGCCCCTTGGCGCCGTCGACGGCACAGGCGCCGACGAAGATGTGCTCGGGCAGACCGAGCAGGTGCCGCCAGCGCACCGCCGTCTGTCCCACCGCTGTCGGGCGAGCGTCCAGCTCGGCCCGCCAGGCGGTGACGGTGTCCGCGGAGAGCCGCCAGGTGGCCCGGGAGAGCACGATGTCGCCGTAGCTCAGCCTGGGCCGGTGTCGCACCGCTCCGACCGCCCCCCGCAGGGTCCGCCCGGCCACCATGGCCCCGCCGAGCTCGACCAGCCCCGGGCCCACGTCGGTGAGGAGGCTGATCAGATGTTCCGGCAGCACGATCGGCACCAGGAAGCCAAGGTAGAGCACGTCCAACGTGTCGCCGGTCGCGGCGACGACGAGCCGCACCTGGTCGCGGGCGACATCGTGAACCAGCCGGAGGTCGCTCGGGACGAGGCTGCCCCGGCGCCGGTCGTCGACGACCTCGTCGTCGACGAACAGCGGGTGCAGGTTGCCGTTGAAGCCGTTGACCGGACGGAGCTGGGCGACCCTGGCGCCGAGGTGGTGACGCAGCTGGGTGGCGACGGCCGCCGTCGCCTCCGCCGGGAAGGAGCGGAGGAAGCGACTGGTGAAGCGGCCCCAGCCGCCGTAGACATGGTTGACGCAGAACCGTCCGCCCTCGTCGGACTGCCCGAAGATCGCGTAGGAGCTGGCTCGGACGGTCATCCAGTCGGGCAGCCTGCAAGCGGCGGTGTCGAGCAGCGTGTCGGGCAGCACCAGGTTGCCTTCGTCGGCCCGAACGGCGGCGACCAGGTCGGCGCGGAGCTGGGCGAGCCCGCGCAGTCCGTGCCCGGGTGGGAGGGCGAGCTCCGGAGCCAGGGCCCCGTTGTTTCCGACCAGCCGCAGCGACTGCCAGACCTGCGCGTACTCTTCGGCGAACTCCACCACCGAGTCGCACCGGCCACCCACCCCGTAGCGGGCGACGAAGCGGTCCCGGGCGAGGCGGCGGATCACCGCGTGCTGGTCGAAGACCTCGAAGATCGGGGCCAACGCGGCGAGGGCGCTGCGGTGGTCCCGGCCGTGCTCCCGTCCCAGTCTGACCGGGCGCACCAGGGTGACGTCCTCGGTGACCGGGTGGGGACGTCCGGTGCGGGTCTCCCCCACCAGCGCGAAGGCGGCGTCCCACCGGGTGCGCAGGTGCGCCAGGGCCGCCGGCCGGTCGGCCGAGTCGAGGCCGGCGAAGTCGGCGGTGCGGTCGCCGATCTCTCTGAGCGTCGCCGCCAGCTCGGTCAGGCCGAGCCCGGCCAGCCAGTCGGCGATCTCACCGGGCCCGTCGACCGCCTGCGCGTCCGCCGGATACGCCGGACGGAGCACACCCTGCTCGACGAGGGCGTGCAGATAGGTCCGGGCCGCCGCCGAAGCCTGCTCGGGGGCTCCGGGCAGGCGGGCGGCCAGGGCGGCGGCGAGGTGGTTCGGCGTCGCCACGTCCCCCGGCCTCAGCAGGGCCAGCACCTGCCGCAAGGCCCGGTTCACCGGCAGGGTCACCGCCTCCTCCCGGAGGACACCGGGGGGCGCGTCGAGGGCCCGCACCTGCCGGCGCAGCCGCACCAGTGTCCCGTCCACCCGGAGGCTGGGGGCGAGTAGATGAGGCAGGTCACCGCGCCGCCCGGGATGCCGGAGCACCGCGTCGACCAGTGCTGTCAGGGTGGCCCGGTCCAGCTGCGCCAAGGCGACGACCTCGGGCGGGACGGTCGCCTCCGGCGTCGCCCGGTCCCACCATCCCCAGCCGACCCGGGTGAACCAGGACAACGGGGCGGTCTTGGTGGCCGCCCGCAACGCGTACCGGAGCACGGCAGCTTCCGACTTGCGAGCCCGGTCGTCCGGTGCGGCGCCCTGCGCGGCGGCCCGGCGCAGTGCCCGGAGGAGGTCCGCGCTGGTCAGGGCGACGGCTCGGGCCAGCTCCTCGGATCGGCAGAGCTCGGCCAGCGCGGCCCGGTCGCCGGCGAGTCCCGGCGCGAGGAGGGCGTCGAGTTCCCCGGCGCGACGGTCGATGTCGTCCCGCAGGGCGAGCCAGGACGCCAGCGCCGGCGGCGCGGTCCAGCCGTCCAGCCGGGCCCGCAGGGCCGCCGACGGGCTACGTGCGTTGTGCAGGTCCCGCCGCAGGGCCAGCAGCGCCCGCCGGAGAGCAGGGTCGACGAGAGCCACCTGTGCGTGCAGCGCGTCGCCGAGTGGCGCGGCGACCCGCTCGGCCCGTTCGGTGAGGGAGAGCAGTTCGGCGGCGACGACCCGGAACTCCTCGGCCTCGGCTGACGGCCCCGGCAGGGTCACCCCGGCGACCCGCACCAGGGCGTACGGCGCGACGGTGACGCCGAGTGGCGCGGCGGCGGTACCGCCACGGCGCGGTGCGCCGCCGGGCGGTCTCCCGTCGACTGTGGTTCCGATCATCGTCCTTCTCCTCTCCCGCCGGCACCGACTCACCAGGAATGGCGACTATGTGGACGCCGACCCTCCCAGCGGCGGCGCCGGGCAGGCGTCCGCACAATTACCGGTTCGGCTACGTACTCGGCGGCTGACAGGCGACTGCGTAGCGGGTTGCGTACTTCTCCTGATGGCGCAGCGAGGGCGGTAGAGGGGACCTTGACGGGGCGTTGCACCGCGATGCACCCCGACCGTCGGTGGAGTCGACCCGCCGGGCCACCGGTCGGATCCCAACCCTTAGGAGCGCGAGATGCCTCAAAACGACACCGAGCTGATCAACCTCGACGATGAGTTCAGCCTGGCTGACCTCGACCTGTCCGAGCTGACCGTGGTCAACATGCACGACTCGGCGGCCCTGCCGGAGTCGGGTGCCTCTTACACGAGCAGCTCGAGCTGCTACGTCGCCACCAAGTAGTGGAACGCCGCGGGTGGGCCCTGGGCCCACCCGCGGCACCGCCGGTGCCATCCCAGCCGTCCGCCGGGCAGCCTGGCCGTCCCTCGTCCTCCCGGCTCCCCCGACCGTTCCCACGACGGAGACCGCAATGATCATCGAGACGAGTGAGCTCAAGAAGTCCTTCCGCACCGGCCGTGGTCCACGCCGTCACATCGTCCACGCTGTCGCGGGCATCGACCTGCGGGTCAAGGAGAGCGAGATTTTCGGATTCCTCGGACCGAACGGGGCAGGCAAGAGCACCACGCTGCACATGCTGGCCACCCTCGTCGCGCCGGATTCCGGCACCGCCAGCATCGCCGGCGTCGACCTGCTGCGTCAGCCCGGACTGGTGCGCCGCCGGATCGGGCTGGTCGCGCAACAGAGCGGTACCACCGACGAGATGACCCCCCGGGAGGAGTTGATCCTCTACGGCCGCCTGCACCGGCTGGGCCGGGCCGAGGCCGGACGGCGCGCCGACCGCCTGATCGAGGACTTCGAGCTGGGTGAGTTCGCCGGCCGACGCTGCCGGACTCTCTCCGGCGGACAGCGACGCCGGGTGGACCTCGCTCTCGGTGTGGTGCACGAACCCACGGTGCTGCTGCTGGACGAGCCGACCGCCGGACTGGACCCGTCGAGCCGAACCCTGCTCTGGCGGGAGATTCGCCGTCTGCGAGCGGCCGGGACCTCTGTCGTGCTCACCACCCACTACCTGGAGGAGGCCGACGCGCTCTGCGACCGGGTCTCCATCGTCGACCACGGGCGGATCGTGGCCGAGGGTACGCCGGAGGAGCTGAAGCGGCAGGTGTCGGGGGACGTCGTGACGCTGCGACTGGCCGGTGCCGCTGCGGCGGCGGCGCGTCTGATCGAGGGGCAGTCGTGCCTGCGGGAGCTGGAGGTGACGTCGGACACCGCGCTGCGGCTCGTCGTCGACCGGGGCACCACCGCGATCCCGGTGTTGATGCGCCTGCTGGACGCCGCCGAGGTTGAGATCAGGGAACTCGCCGTGCACCAACCGAGCCTGGACGACGTCTTCCTGTGCCGCACGGGACGCTCGCTGGGCGCCCCGGAAGAAGGAGAAGTTCCGGCGTGAGTTTCGTCGTGGATACCTGGCTGGTGTTTCACCGGCAGACCCTGCTGTTCCTGCGCAACCCCCTGATCGCGGTGATCGGAGTGATCCAGCCGCTGTTCTACCTGCTCTTCTTCGCGCCGCTGCTGCGCCCGGCGCTCGGCGTGCAGGATCAGAACGCCTCCTACCGCGTTTTCGTTCCGGGGCTGCTGGTCCTGCTGGCCATCTTCGCCGGCCTGTTCGCCGGCATGGGCCTGATCGAGGACGCGCGCAGCGGCGTGCTCGACCGCACCAGGGTATCCCCGGTGAGCCGGCTGGCCATGCTCCTCGGCCGGTCGATGCGTGACGTCCTGGTGATTCTGTTGCAGGCCGCCGTGCTGGTCCTTCTGGCGGTGCCGTTCGGCCTGCGGGTGCCCCTGGTGAACCTGCTGCTCACCTTCCTCCTGTTGGCCCTAACCGCGATCGCCCTCGCGGCGTTCTCGCACGGGCTGGCGCTGCGCTTCCGCAGCGTGGAGGCGATGTCCCCGCTGGTGAACCTGATCAGCCAGCAGTTGCTGCTGCTCTCCGGGGTGCTGCTCCCACTGGCCTTCGCCCCTGGCTGGCTGCGCACGATCGCCGCCTTCAACCCGTTCTCGTACGTGGTGGAGGCGGCGCGGGCGCTTTTCGCCGGTGACTGGGCCGCTCGGAGTGTGGTGCAGGCCCTAATCATCAGTGCGGTGCTCGCGGTGGTCACCACCGCGTGGGCCAGCCGCGCCTACCGGCACGATCTGCGCTGAGGGGCCACCATGTCGGACGGTAGGACCACCCCGGTGGCGTCCCCGGACGGGGGTTTCGCCAGGACGGCGACGCCGGAGGAGACGATGTGCCGGATCGAGCCGCTGCTGCCGCACCTCGGTATCAGCCGGGTCGCGGACATCACCCGGCTGGACGAGTTGGCGCTGCCCACCCACGTCGCGTACCGGCCCGCCGGTCGAACCCTCGCGGTGAGCATCGGTATCGGACCGGGCTCCGCGCAGTCCTGGGTGAGTGCGGTGATGGAGAGCCTGGAGACCTGGCACGCCGAGAACCTGCGACCACCGGTGGCGTGCCGGACAGCAGCCCGCGAGCTGGACCTGCCCTATGACGTCCGGTCGTTGAACCTCGCGCGGCGCTCACCGTTGACCACCGCCACGACGTTGGACTGGGTGACCGCCCGTGGTGTGCTCTCCGGGGCGACGGTTCCCGTGCCGCGCGGGCTGGTGGAGCTCTCCTGCACCGGACGGTGGGACTGGAACGATGTGCTCTTCAACGTGACGAGCAATGGCCTGGGGACCGGGAACAGCGCCGAGGAGGCGATTCTGCACGGCCTGCTCGAAGTCGCCGAGCGGGACGGGTGCGCGCCGTTCGCCACTTTGCCGCCTGCCCGGCGCCGTCACGTCGATCCGGACTCCACCGGAAGCCCGGTGGTGACCCGGGTGCTGTCGGCGCTGCGCGAGGCCGGTTGCGCGGTGGAGCTCTGCGAGACGACCGACCGGCTGGGCATCCCCACCTTCGCCTGCGGGATCTGGTCACCGGCCGTCCCGATGTTCTTCAGCGGCTTCGGGTGCCACCCTGACCCTGGGTACGCGGTGTCCCGGGCGATGCTCGAGGCGGCGCTCTCCCGGTTGGCTGCGGTCTCCGGCGCGCGTGACGACATCGACGAGGCCCGCTATGGGCAGGCGGATTCGACGGACCCGCCCGGCTGGCCGGACCGCGACCTGCCTCCGGTCGCGGTCCGGGTCGTGCCGTCCGGCGGGATCGCCGAGGCCATCGCCGACTGCGCCGCCCGCATACGGGCGGTGACCGGGACGGAGCCGCTGGTGGTCGACCTCACCCACGAGGAGGTCGGGATACCCGTCTACAAGGTGGTCGCACCCGGGTTGCGGATGTTCGGCGACGTCATCGCGCACGGCGTGGGGACCGACCAAGGCGTACGGGCCGACCATGGCTGATCACGTGTTCCTCGGTCCGAGTCTTCCGTTGCCGGCCGCGAGGGCGATCCTGCCCGGTGCCGGCTATCACCCACCGATCCGACACGGGGATCTGTTCCGCCTCGACCCCGTCTCGGGTGACCGCGTCCTGATCGTCGACGGCTTGTTCCTGGGGACCGCGCCGATCCGGCATCGGGAGATCCTGGCGGTGCTCGACGAGGGCGTGCAGGTCTGGGGCAGCAGCAGCATGGGTGCGATGCGAGCCGCGGAGCTGTGGCCGTTCGGGATGCGCGGCGTGGGCCGGGTCTTCGAGCTGTTCCGTGACGGTGTGGTGACCGGCGACGACGAGGTGGCTGTGGTGCACGCGCCAGCCGAGGACCACCACGTCTGTCTGAGCGAGCCGCTGGTCAATCTCCGCGTCACGCTCGACGCATCGGTCGCCGCCGGCCGGCTGAGCCGCGCCGAGGCGACCGCCCTGTTGGAACTCGGACGGTCGCTACCGTTCCGGCTGCGTGGGCCGAGGGCGCTGGCAGCGATGGCTCGGCCGGTGCTCGGCACCGACGTGGTTGACCGATATCTCGCCTGGGCCCGGGACCGTCCGCTCGACGTGAAGGCCGATGACGCCCGGCTGTTGCTCGCCGAGGCGGCTCGGACCGGGTTCGTTCCGATCGGTACGGCCGTCGGCGCGGGCATCGGTACGGCCGTCGGCGCGGGCATCGGTCCGGGTGCCGTGCGGTGGCCGGTCCGCAACGTCGAGACCGTCCACTACCGACGGTGGCGTTCCCGGCACCGGGGGGTGTCGACCGACGGCCTGGGGGTGCCGGACGCTTCGGTGGTCGCCGCGATCATGTCGCTGCACCCGCAGTTTCCCACTCTGCACCGCCGGCACGTGCTGGCCCAGTTGACCGGGACTCCTCCGGAGGCCGCCGACGAGGTGGAGCGGGCCGCGGTGGCTCTGTGTCGGGAGCGTGGCCTGCTCGATCCGGAGACGTCGTGGGCGTGGCTGGTCCCGGCCGAAGGAGGGCTCGACCGGCAGGAGGCGGCACTGCGGGTGCTGGTACGTGCCTTCGGCACGGTGGACCTGGCCACTCTGAACCCGGAAACCCTCCCGCCCTCGCTGCGGGCCGCACCGGTCCTGGCGGTGGCCCGGCGCTTCGCGGCGGAGGCCCTGCGGCTGCTCGAAAGCCTGCCGCTGCCGGATCCACACCGCCCGCACCTGCGGTTGGGGCTGCGGGCCGAGGTCGTACAGCGGGAACTTGCCCGTTTGTGGGGTTGCCCACTGACGAGCCTGGAGGCCGCAGCCTGGGACCGGGGCTTCGGTGATCTCGAGCGGTTGCACGCAGCGGCCGGGCCCCTGGTCGCCCGGTTGAAGCTCCGCGGACCACCATCCTTTCTACTCGCCGGGTAGATCTCCGACAATCCCCTCCTCGCCGAGAAAATCCGGCCGCATCGATGTGCTTTTGCTCTGCCCGTGCCGACCTGAAGGTGCCGGAAGACCGTTGACCGGTTGCATTCCACAATGTGTACTCGACATCTCCGAAGAGGATCTTCAATCTAAGGATCCGACATGCCAGGTACGCAGCCCTGTCTCACCGGGCAAGAAATGCGGGCCCACCCCTGCTCCCGCCGATACTGCCCCCCATTCGCCTCCCGATCCGCCCGGTGGTCGCGCCCTGCGCGGACCGAGTCGCGCCGCCTCGAACGAAGTCGGACCGGATGAACGGCGAACTGCTGCGCCGAACGGAGTTCGCCGCATTGCGGCAACTGCTGGACGCGCTGCGGGCCGGCACCGGATCGGCCGTCGCACTGGTGGGCGAGCCGGGCATCGGCAAAACGAGACTGATCACCGAACTCGCCGCGCAGGCCCGGACCGATGCGGTCACGACCGTCACCGCCACCGGACGGACGGACACCGGCCTACCGGCCATTTCCGCGACCACACCCACCCTTGTCACTATCGACGACCTGCACGCGGTCGACGCCGCACACGCCGACCACGCGGAGCGACTCATCGAACTCACCGCCACCACGCCGGTGATGCTGGTCGTCGCGTACCGGGACCGACAACTCTCCCGGCGGGCGGCCGCGTTGCTGTCCCGGGCGGCCGACCGTGGTCAGCTCACCCAACGGCGGCTCGGGCCACTGGACCTCACCCAGACCCGCGAACTGCTCGGCGATCGTTCGGACCTGACCCGAGTGCACGCCGATGGGGAAGGAAACCCGTTCTACCTGCAACTGCTCGCCGCCGCCGGCGCGGAGGCACGGACCGACGTACACACCGCCCTGCTGGGCGAACTCGCCGAACTCACCGACAGCGAGCTGCGTGTCGCCCAGGCCGCCGCCGTCCTGCGCACACCCGGCCCGGCGGACTTGGTCGCCGCGGTGGCCGACCTGGGCGTCACCGACACGTTGGACGCCCTGGACACGCTCACCGGGCTGGACCTGATGCGTCCGGTGCACCAACTTCCCCGCTTCGCGTTCCGGCACGACGTCGTGCACCGGTTCGTCTACGCGCAGATCGAGCCCAGCCACCGCTTCGCCACCCACCGTCGCGCCGAGGCGGTGCTGCTCGCGCGGGGTGCCCCGATCACACAGCGCGCCCACCACATCGCGCGGTCCATCGACACCGCCTGTCCCGAGCAGCTCACCGTGCTGTTCGACGCTGCCCGGACCACCGTCCACACCGCTCCGGCGGAAACGTTGGAGTGGATGGAGACCGCCCTGCAATTCCTGCCCGAGGGGGACGACCGCTTCTACGAGGCCCAAGTGTTGCTTCTCCGGGCGCAACTGCTGCGCGGTCGCCGGTGCGACGTGCAGGAACTGGTGCACACCTTCCTTCCCCGGGCGACCCGGATCCCCGGCGGCGCCTTCTCCTCCACCGTCGCGGTAGCCGCCCGGGTGCGCCGGATCCAGGGCCGGCACGCCGAGGCGTCCGCTCTGGTCGAGGAAGGGCTGGCCGCCCTTGCCGGCACCCATCCCCCCACCGCCGTGGCCATGCACACGGAGCTAGCCGAACTCGCCCTCGACCGGCTCGACCGGGACGCCGCCTACCAACATGCTCGCAAGGCCGCCGGCATCGCCCGGCTCCAGCACGACCGACTCGGCGAAGCCGCGGCCCTCGCCCAGACCGCGATGGCCCACCTGCTCGCCATGGACACGACCGCCGCCGAGCGGGCCGCCGACGCCGCCGCCGACCTGGTCGACACGGCTCCGGACACCACCATCGTCACCAATCTCCCAGGCCTCTTCCTGGTCGGCGCGACCGAGGAGGCCCTACACCGGTTCACCGATGCGCAGCGGCACCTCTCCCGCTGTGCGGACCAGGCACGCCGCACCGGCCAGCGGTTCATCCTCCCCACCATCCTGACCTCGCTGGGCACAGTGGAGTTGCAGCGGGGACTTCTTGGTCGGGCCCGCCGCACCCTCGACGAGGCGGCGGAATTACTGGAACCGGAAGGCACGCCGACCACCCGGGCCACGGTCGACGCGCTCCGCGCGGTCGTCCGATTCTGGCAGGACAGCGACGGGGACGCGGCCACGTTGGCCGAGCAGGCCAGCTCCATGGCCCAGGACCTGACGTCGGTCGCGGGCACCACCATCCGATGCCTCCACGCGAACCTGCTGATCTGGGCGGACGAGCCGGAACGGGGACGTCGGTTGATGCTCGCCGCCCTCGGCGGCCCGCACATGCCGCGTATTCCCCCGTCGGGCCGGTCCCGGTGGTACGACGCGCTTGCCGCGGCTGCGCTGCGCACCGGTGACAAGGCCGACGCCAGCAGGTGGACGGACCTGGCCGACGTCTCGGTGCGCGGTCTCTCCGGAACCATGCAGGGTTTCCTGCGGCGCACCTGGATGCGGCTGCACGCCGCACGGGGCGAGGTCGGACCGGCATTGACCGCCGCCGAACAGGCCGCCGAGTGCTTCGCCAGCCGAGGATTGGATCTCGACCTGTGCCGGACGATGGTCGCGGCCGGAACCCTGCTGGTTGACGCCGGCAACGCCGACGAAGCCCGAGGCTGGCTCGGACGCGCTACCGCGCTCGCCGAGCAGTGTGGCTCCGCGCGACTCGCCGATCGGGTCCGCCGGCTGCAGAACCGACTCGCGCCGGCTGCCGGGGCCATCGGGCACAGCGACGCACTGACCGTGCTCACTGGCCGCGAACGCCAGATCGCCGACCTGGTGAGCAGAGGAATGACAAGCGTGGCGATGGCACACCAACTGTTCCTCAGTGTCCGGACGGTCGACACCCACCTGGGCCGGATCTACCGGAAACTCGGAGTGGCCAACCGGGCCAGCCTGGCCCGTACGGTGCTCCGATCCGAACCGGTGGGAGCGGTGGACGGCAGGCCCGGGTGAGACGCCTGCCTGTGCAGTAGCCGGAACAGGGTGCCATTGCTTCGGCCACACCTCGGGCCAGCAACCAGCCGTTATTTGTACAGTCCCACCCCGCGATGGTCACGTCGACACCAACGTCATGCGATCGTCGTCTCGCGTCGTCTCCTGCAGGGCACGACGGCGGACGCCCCGAACCAGCAGGTAGCCGACCATCCAGAACTCGCCTATGTGTGCGGGCACGGCGACGAGTTCGGCGGCGGCTGGCGCCTCTGGAACGAGGTACACCAGGAACGCGCCGAGCGGATAGCCGACGCCGCCGGCGATGAGCATCCAGCCCAGCGGCCGGGGCATCCATCCCGAGCGGAGCACGCAGAACCCCATCGGGATGAGCCACAGGCCGAAGAACAACGCTACCCGCACAATCAAAGGGCAGGACCAGCCGCGAGACGGCATACCTTACGATCTCGCTCCCCGCCGGCCAGGCCCGGCCTACCGACCCGGGCATGGGCTCGCTCAGAGTGGCATATCGAGAATCGTCTGCATTACGTGCGAGATGTCACGCTTCGTGAAGACGCTCATCAAGCCCGGACCGGCTGCGGTCCTGCCATATTCGCCACTCTCCGTAACACTTCAATCGGGTACCACCAGGGCCCCGGCAAGGTCACGATGGTGTCTGACTTGTCAGGCTTGACCAAGAAGCGCCGCTATTGGTGGCACCACGACGGGCATGACCGACTCAAAAGGATTATCGAGGTTCTCCACGCCATGCTGATCGCCCGAAGTGAGTCATGCCTGCGCTGCCACCATCGCTGATCTCGTCCGTATCCGACGCACCGGCTGTCACCGCGTACGAGGCGCTGTGACCTCAGCGATCGACAGCCCGCCGCTCACCAGGGCCCTCCCAGGTCAACAGGCCGGGACTCGTCGTCGAGAACGACGACCGGCACGATGGATGTCGTTCGAGGACCTTCAGCTCTCCATGCCTCGAGAAGCGGGATCGGCATCAGCGGGCGAGCCAACCGCCGTCGACGGGAAGGACAACCCCATTGACGTAATCAGCCGAGTTGGAGCAGAGGAAGAGCACCGCGCCGGCGATATCGGCGGGCTGGGCCCAGCGTGCGGCCGGGATCCGACCGAGGATCTCGCCGCTGCGCAGGGGGTCCTGGCGCAGGTCGCGGGTGTTGGCGGTGGCTACGTAGCCGGGGGCGACCGCGTTGACGTTGACCCCCCGGCCGGCCCACTCGTTCGCCAGCGCCTTGGTCAGACCGGCGACGGCCGACTTGGATGACGTGTAACCCGGGACGTTCACCCCGCCCTGGAAGCTGAGCATGGACGCCAAGTTCACGATCTTCCCGCCGTCGCGCTCGAGCATCGAGCGGCCGATGTCGCGGGACAGCACCCAGGTCGCGCGGAGGTTGACGTCCATCACGTGGTCGAAGTCGTCGTCGGAATGCATCGCGGCGGGGGTCCGGCGGATGGTGCCGCCATTATTGACCAGGATGTCGACCTCGCGGCCGGCAAGGTCGGCAGCAAGCGCCGTCACGTCCGGCCGGATCGCGAAGTCGGTCCGCACCGGGGTGAAGTCGCGCCCCAGCTTCTCCACGATCGAGCGGGCCTCGCTGGCATCGGACGGCATGTTGTGGCTGACACCGATGATGTCAGCGCCTGCGGCGGCCAGCGACTCCACGATCGCCAGCCCGATCCCACGGCCGGCGCCGGTCACCACCGCGACCTTCCCCTCCAGGCTAAAGCTGCGGGCGAGGTACGCTGCGGGGCTGCCGGCTGGGCTCATCATGAATGTGCTCCTTCAGGTGACGCGGGAGAAGGTGAAGGGGTGTATCCGAGAGCTGCCGAGATTCGCGCGGCGGTCTCGATAGCCAGCGGGGCCATCGATTCCAGCTGCTCGCGCGTGTGTTCGATCGTCAGGGTCGAGATGCTGATGCCGTAGTTAATCTTGTGGGTCGAGTCGCGGATCGGTGCCGCCACGCAGATGACACCAGGCACGTTCTCTTCGCGGTCGAGCGCGTAGCCGACCTCGCGGATTCCGGCGATCTCGGCTCGCAGTCCGTCCAGTGTCGTGATCGTGTTCGACGTCAGCGGCGGCAGTCCCACCCGGGCCACGAATCGGTCGAGTTTGTGGTCGCTGTATCCGCTGAGTACCACCTTGCCGATTCCCGAGGTGTGCAGGGGGATCGCGAGGCCGACTCGGGAGGGCATCCGGTAGGGCTTGTCGGAGTCGGCACGGATCAGATAGACGATCTCGTCGCCGTTGGCCACGCCGACGTGGATCGTGCACCGCACCCGGTCGACCAGATCGTCGACGAAAGGCTGCGCGATCGCGGAGATGTCGATCCGCCGCAGCGCCTGCCCGGCCATCGAAAGGATCTTCGGGCCGGGCAGGTAACTCCCATCGGGAGCAACCGTGACGAATCGCCGTTCGATCAGGGTGGCCAGGATCCGGTGGGTGGTGGCCTTGGCGAGACCGGTCGCCTCCACCACCTCCGAGAATCTCGCATGAGTCATGACCGCTTCCAAAACGAGCAGGGTCTTCTCGCTCGCGTTGGCCCCGCCGGTCAACAGTTGGTCCGTCGCTCGGACCGTCTCGTTGGTCATGAACTCACCTAACTGGAAGGACGTGAAATCAGCGCATGTCGGCGATGGCGAAGCCGTCCATGTCGTCGAACGACTGATTCTCTCCTGCCATCGCCCAGACGAAGCTATAGCTTGCGGTGCCGACACCGGAATGCACTGACCAGCTCGGGGAAATCACCGCTTCCTCGTTGCCGACCACCAGATGCCGGGTCTCGGTGGGCTCGCCGAGCAGGTGGACCACCCGGGCCTCGGCCGGCAGATCGAAGTACAGGTACACCTCAGACCGCCGCGCGTGGGTGTGCGCGGGCATCGTGTTCCACATGCTGCCCGTGTGCAGCGTGGTGACGCCCATCACCACCTGGCAACTCCGCACGCCCTTCTCGTGAATGTACTGGTTGAGGGTTCGCCGGTTGGATTGCTCCGGGTCGCCGAGTTCCCGGACGGTGCCCTCGCCGGGGGCCACGAAGGTAGTCGGGTAAACCGTGTGCGCCGGTGCGGAGAACAGGTAGAACCGGGCCGGGCCCGCCTCGCCGGCTGCGTCGCCGGACTCGAACACCACGTCGACGGCGCCGCGTCCGACGTACAGGCATGCGCCGTGCTCGGCCTCAAACCTGACGCCGTCCACGGTGACGGTTCCGGGACCGCCGACGTTGACGATCCCGGCCTCCCGGTGCTCGAAGAAGTACGGGCTGACGATCTCGGGAAACGTCGGGAGCTTGACCGACCGGGTCACCGGCTTCACCCCGGCCACGACCACCCGGTCGTGATGCGTGTACAGGGCCTTGACGTCATCGTCGACGAACAGGCCCGGCACGAGGTAGCGGTCACGCAGCCCGCTGGTGTCCATGCTCGGGACGTACTCAGGGCTGGTCGCGTAGCGCTGTTCCATCGTTCTCCTTGTTCCCGTCGTTCTCATATCAGGGCAGAAGGCTCGTGTCAGGGCAGCAGGCCGAAGAGTCCCGGCAGCCAGAGCGATAGCCCGGGCGTGAAGATGACGATGATCAGGCAGATCGTCAGCGCGCCCAGGAGCGGCAGCAGTTGCCGGACGATGCCCTCGATCGGCTGGCCGGAGATGTTCGCCCCGACGAAGAGCACGGTTCCGACCGGCGGTGTGATGGTGCCGATACAAAGATTGAAAATCATCACGATGCCGAAATGGATCGGGTCGACGCCGAAGCTGGTCACAATCGGCAGGAAGATCGGCGTGAAGATCAGTACGGCCGGGGTGGCGTCCATGAAGGCGCCGATGACGAGGAGGATCGTCGCGATCAGCAACAGGATCACGACCGGGTTCTCGCTGAACGCGAACACCGCTTCCGCGGCCAGCTCGGGAATCTGCGAGAAGGACAGGACGAAGCCCATGATCGTCGAAGCGGCGATCAGGAACATGACCACTGCCGTGATCTTGGTGGCCTCCAGCAGGATGGCGGGTAGGTCACGGAGCTTGATCGTGCGGTAGATGGCCGCCTGGATCGCCGAGTAGAACACCGCGATGGCAGCGGACTCGGTCGCGGTGAAGAAGCCGGCCAGGATGCCGACGATCACCACGGCGATGAGCATCAGCGACGGCAGTGCCACGAGCAGTACCCTGGCGCCCTGGCGGAAGCCGACCCGCTGGGTCTCCCGCAGTTCGGGACGCCGGCGGACGTAGAGGTAGACGACGACCGAGCAGGCGAGCGCCCACAGCAGACCAGGCAGGTACCCGGCCATGAACAGGGCCGCCACCGAGGTTCCGGACACCAGCGAGTAAACGATCATCAGGTTGCTGGGCGGAATCAGCAACCCGGCCGGGGCGGAGGCGACGTTGACCGCCGCGGAGAAGTTCTTGTCGTAACCTCCCTTCGCAGCGAGCGGACTCATCGTGGTGCCGACCGCGGCTGCAGCCGCGATCGACGACCCACTGACCGCCCCGAACAGGGCGTTGGCCGCCACCGTGGTCTGGGGCAGCGAACCTGGCACGCGGCCGACCAGCACTTTGCCGGCGTTGATCAACTGCAGGGCGATGCCGCCTTGACTCATGATCACACCGGCCAGCACGAAGAACGGGATGGCCAAAAGTGCGAATGAGTTGATTCCCCGGAACATCTGCTGTGCCGCGGTCAAGGCTCCGTTGTCGAAGCCAACCACGACAAACATGGCCAGCACTGAGGACAGCCCCACCGCGACGCTGATCGCGGCTCCGACGACGAGCAGGACGGCGATGCCGACTACCAGAACGAGACCTGCGAGTGCCGCAGTTTCCATGACTCCTCCTTCCTACGACAGCGCGGTCTTGGCCTTTGAGTCGACGGCGGCTTCGTCGCCCATGCCGATGTGGATCACGTGATAGACGTTGTAGAACGCGATGATCACACCGGAGATGGGCAGCGCCAGGTACATCCAGCCGACGTTCACCGGCAGCCCGGTCAGGGTTTGGTCCCAGGTCAGGCGCACCATCTGGTATCCGCCCCAGATCAGGACCAGCCCCGCGAAGGCCAGAGTGCATAGCTGGACGAGAACACCCATGAAGCGCTGGACCTTCTCCGGCATCCGCTGAACCGCGAGGTCTGCCGCGACGTGCCCGCGCTGCCCGAAGACCCAGCCTCCGCCCAGCAGGCCCAGCCAGATGAACAGGTACTTGGCCAGTTCCTCCGACCAGCCGCTGGGAGAGTTCAGCACCTGCCGGGCGAAGACCTGCCAGCCGACGTCGAGCACCAGCGCTGCAAACAACACGACACAGCACCATGCCAGCAACCGGTCCAGTTCATTCTTGACCGCCGTCATGCCTCAGGCCCTCCCGCCGTCGCCGGTGCTAGGCCGTCGAGTCATTTGGCAGCCGCACGAACCTTGGCGTGGATGTCGCGGATCTTGTCGTTGGTGAGCTTCTGCTGCGTCAGCGGAGCGATCAGGGCGGCGAAGGCGGCCGAGTCGACCTCGTTGAACTTCGCACCAGCCTTCTCGGCCATCGCCTTGGACTTCGGGATCTCGTCCGCCCAGAGGGCCCCCTCCTCCTCGACCGCGACGGCGATCTCCTCGAGGAAGATCTTCCGGACGTCCTCGGGCATCGCGTCAAGAACCTTCGGGTTGACCAAGAGGTAGTCGGGGAGCATCAGGTGCCGGGTGTAGCTGTAGAACTTCGCGACCTCAGAGTGCTTCACGTTGGCGTACGTGAGTTCGTTGTTCTCAGCGCCGTCCAGCACTCCGGACTGGATCGCGGTGTAAACCTCACCCATGCCCATCGGAGCCGGGCTACCGCCCATGAGCTTCATCATCTCGATGTTCGTGTCCGACTCGATGACCCGGATCTTCAGGCCCTTCATGTCGGCGGGCGTGGTGATCGCCTTCTTCGAGGTGTACATGTTCCGCACTCCGCCGTGGAAGGAGCCGAGTACGCGCAGGCCCTGGCTGTCCAGCGAGGAGTACAGCTCGGAGACGATCGCAGGGTCGTTCGTCGTCTTGCGCTGATGTTCCTGCGAGTCGAAGGTGAACGGCAGGTTGAAGACGATGAAGTCCTTGTTGTGGCTCTCCATCAGTGGCGCGGCGACCATCGACATCTCGATGGTGCCCGCCTTGACCAACTCGACGGTGTCCTTCTGCGTGCCCAGGGCCTCGTTCGGGAACACCTCGATGTCGTACTTGCCGTTGGTCCGGTTCTTCAACCGCTCACCCATGGCGTCGAGGGCGATGAACTGCGGGTGATTCGGCTGCTGGTTGAACGCCAGCTTGAGGGTCTTCTCGGCTTTCGCGCCGCCGTCCTTCGTGTCGCCGCCGCCGCTCCGCCCGTCGCCGGCTGCACACCCGGTCAGGCCGAGGACGGTGGCCATGGCTGCGGCGGTCAAGAGGACGACTTTGTTCCTTCTCATGGTGAACTCCTTCGATGTACTTGCACCGGGGTGTGCCGAACTACGTCGGCCTGCAGGTGAGCGGCATCCCGGGCGGTGGCTTCGGGTGGGCCGAGGGCCCTTGCAAGACCGTCGGCATCGATGCGAAACTTGGATGGAACATCGTTCCGTACCACGGAACCATAACTACGGGTGGTCTGAGCGTCAACCCCCGTTTGTGACCACCGACACCCGATCAAGCCGCCACTGCCCCGCACGGCACTCCACGGAGGAATCGATGACCAACGCCGCCGACCTATTCCTGTCCGCGTACATCTCCGCGCCGACGGATCCCATCGATGAAGACGCCTTCTACGACGCGGCTGCCGGGCTTGACATCGACGGGCTGGAGTTCGCCCTGTTCCCGGCCGGCGCCCGGACCCTCGAGCCGGACTGGATCCGCAAGCACGTCAACCCGGAACACGACCTGATCGTCTCGCTCGTGCCGTCGATGATGGCCGCCCTCGGCAGCACCCCGAACTACGGCCTGGCCTCGACCGACGACGTGCAGCGCAAGCGGGCGCTGAGTGACGTCGGGCGGGCCTGCGACCTGGCCGTCAGCCTCGCCGCCGAGTACGGGACCCGGCGGGTCGTCGCGATCGAGGTGCACACCTCTCCCGGCCCCCGCGGAGGCTCGACCGAAGCATTCGAACGGTCTCTTACCGAGATCCTGACCTGGGACCGGGCCGACGCCGAACTGCTGGTCGAGCACTGCGACGCCTACGTCCCCGGCCAGAAACCCGCCAAGGGTTTCTTCCCGCTGGCGGACGAGATCGCCGTCGTCCGGTCCTTCGACCTGCCCGCCGACGTTCTCGGGATGAGCCTGAACTGGGGCCGCTGCGCCATCGAGGGGCGCGGGTCCCGGCTGCCGGTGGAGCACATCCAGGCCGTCACCGACGCCGGGCTGCTGCGGGCCTACATCTATTCCGGCGCGACTGGCGAGGACACCCTGTGGGGGCCCGCCTGGACCGACATGCACATTGCCAGCCATGGTGCCGATCCCGCCCTGGCCGCCTCCGCGGCCTCCCTGCTGGGGCCCGACGAGATCGCCGAAACGCTCCGCGCGATCGGTGACACCCCGCGAATCGGGTTGAAGTTCGCCATCCGCCCAGTCGACACCGACGTGGCGACCCGGCTCGCGGTCGTCGAAGCGACGCGCACGCAGATCGTCGCCGCCCGCGCTGCCGGCTGATGGCCGACCGACCAAGGCCTTCAGCTGATCTTGGTAGTCGAGGTGGTCAGTCAATGGTCGGGGTGAGCCGGGCTGCGTCGAGCAGGGCGCGGACTGCTTCGGTGTCGCCGGTGACGGCGACTGCCTCCTCGCCCTCGATCGGAGCTCCGCTGATGACGAGGGTCTTCCATGCGCGGGTCGTTGCCTCGACTTGCGCGTCGACATCGTCGGAGATCGGCTCCTTCGCGATCGTGGTGCCGGCTGGGCCCACGGTCGCGAGGTACTCGACCGGCTCGTGTCTGGCGGTGCGGGAGTCCGTCAGCGTCAACGTGACACGACGGGTCGGGTCGCTTGCCGGTGCCGGCCGCGCATGTGCCCGCATGGCGAGAACGAGCGTGTCTGGACTCATGTCCGCCTCGACCGGCAGTTGAGGGGAGCGCACAGCCCACCGCGACAAGGCTGCGTTGACGTCCTCGAGTTCGCGCCCCCACTCGGTGAGGTCGTAGACGGTGACGTCTGCGGGGCGGGGCAGGGTACGTCGCACGACGATGCCGGACTCTTCCAGGTCCTGCAACCTGCGTGAGAGCACCCCCGGCCCGATTCCCAGAATGTCGCGCTGGAGGTCGACGAAGCGCTTCGGTCCCAGGATCAGCTCGCGCACGACGATGAGGGCCCACCGCTCTCCGATGAGGTCCAGCGCGTGCGCGGAGGCGCAGCCGTCGTTGTACGAGCCGTACGTTCTTCGTGTCGCCACCAAGCCAGCATAGCTACTTGCACAATAGTGACTACTACTGGTTCAGTAGTTACATGAGTGCGAGAAACACGGCTGCCTGGACTGCCGTTCACCACGAACGTGCGGCGCTTGCCCGAGACCTCGAGATGCTGGCGCCCGAGCAGTGGAGCGCTCCGACCGCCTGTGCCGGGTGGAACGTGCACGACGTCGTGGCCCACCTCGTCGACACCGCGAAGACGACGAGGATAGGCTTCGTCCGAGACATGGTCACCGCCCGCTTCGACTTCGACCGCCAGAACGCACTCGGTCTCGCACGCGAACGGCGCGACGACCCCCGGGACACTCTCGCCGCGTTCCAATCCGTCGTGACACGCACCAGCACTCCGCCGGCGGCGATCGCCACACGCCTGGTCGAGGCCTTCGTCCATGGAGAAGACATCCGCCGGGCGGTCGGGCTCAGCGGCGACTACCCGGCCGACCAGGTAGCAGAGGCGCTGGAGTACCAGCTTCGCACGACGGTGAAGTTCGGCGGCGGCAAGGAGCGCGCAAGCGGCCTGCGACTCATCGCCTCCAATGCACCCATCGACAGTGGATCCGGACCGCAGGTGCGCGGATCGGCCCTCGCCCTCCTACTCGCGGTCTCCGGTCGCCCCCTTGAGCCCGACGAGCTCACGTGCCCCGGAGCCGCGACTCTCGCGGGGCGCGCCACCTCCTGACGACCACCATGTCGCATTTTTGCGCACGTGGAGGGCCTGGCCGAGTATCCCTTCGGCGGCGCCTACGACATCGCAGTCAGCGAAGGCCGCTTCACACCATCGAAAAGCACACCACGGCAACCCCAAACCACGTCAGCACCTTCAGCCCCGGGCTACGTCACCTCCACCTAACCTGCGGACACCCAGACGAATAGACGTTTACTCATAGCCGCGAAGTGTCCCCAGGTAGCCGGTGCCGTCACCGGTCAGCCACCGCCACCCCGATCTGCCAACCGCCGGTGCCGATGAACCAGATGAGTCCGTCGCCCACGGCGATGCCCAACGCCACACCGAACACCAAGTCGACGGCGCGTCGATAGCGCTGCCCGGTGGAGATTCCCAGCGTGATCACCGCGGAGATCGGGGCGAAGACCGGCTCCGGATTCCCGATGACGCGGCTGGCCACCGCCCAGGACACGGCAGCGGCCACCGAGGTCTGCACCACGACGACCGTCAGGGCACCCAGCCGCTGCCACCGTTCCCGCGCGACGTCGGCTGCCCGGGCTCGCAGCCGGTCGCGCTTCCGCTCACCCGGGCTCCTCCACCGCCGGCCCCGTCACGGCTCCCACGCTAGGCAGCGGGAGAACCGGTTGGCACCGGATCGCCACAGTTCGCCCGATGGGCACCTCCTTCGTCTCGCCTCCTACGTGAGGATGGGTTGCCGGGTGACGGATTTTTCATCTCGCCTGACCGGGCCCGGCTGCGGGTGCGTGGCTGCCACCTCGCCGCCGGTCGCCGCGATCGTCCGCGCCGGGATACCCAAGGGTCACGACCCGCTCGTCCGCGACGCCGCAGTGATGCTGGCGTGCGCGGTGGCGGCGGCGTTCACCAGCGACACGGCCAGTCCGGTGGATCGGCTCACGTTCGGCTCGGGACTGGCACGGCTGGCCACCGAAAGTCGACTGGCCGAGCAGGGTCGCGACCGGATCAGCGAGGTCGCCGAGGCCCTCACCCCGGCCCGATCGAGAAATCTGGAGCTACGCCCGGGCATGATGACGAGGAACAAGCATGGAGCTGGCCTGGCCGGCCGCCATCGTGATCATCGCGCTACGCGGCATCAGCCGCGACGCCACCCGTGATGCGCCCCCCGGCGCGCACGTGTCCGGACGACGCAGGCCGCCAGCCTCGGGGGCGTCCCGGCGTCTACGCCGACCGGCACGGCTGCCGCACCCAGACTGCTGGCGGTGCCGCCGACCACCCGGTCGCCGCTCTCACGGTCGGCGGATCCGGCTCCTGCTGCCAACTCAGCAACAGGTGAGCAGGTAGTCCCGCAGATCGTCCAGGACGCTCAGTACACCGTCCCGGTCGGCCCGATACAGAACGATCTTGCCATCGCGCCGCTGGGTGAGAATACCTCCACGGCGCAGCAGCGCCAGTTGTTCCGACGCGGTCGACTGCCCGATCCCGGCCCGCTCGGCCACCTCGCCCACGGAAAGCTCCGCGCCGCGGGCGAACAGCAACATGATCCGCTGCCGGGCCGGACTTCCCAGGGCTTTGAGGAAGTCGTGGGTGCGCTCGGACAGTTCCGCCGACAGCGTCGGTGCATCGTCCGACCGCGGGTCCGACACGTCGCTGGTCTGCGGTGCCGCTGGAACGCGGCCGTCTCGGTTCCCCGATCTCATATCCACCATCCTGCCACCGACAACACTTCGCCATTTCGCGAAACGACGATATGATTTCTGTCCATGACAGTTGATCTCCGCCCCACGGTCATCGTGGGCGGCGGGCAGTCCGGCCTGTCCGCCGCGCGCGCCGCCCGCAACACCGGCCTGCACCCGCTGATCCTCGAGGCCGGTCCGCGTCCGGCTGGGTCCTGGCCCGACTACTACGACAGTCTCACCCTCTTCTCACCCGCTCGATACAGCACCATGCCCGACCTGCCGTTCCCCGGCGATCCGGACCGTTACCCGGCACGCGATGAGGTGGCCAACTACCTGGAGCAGTACGCCGCCGGCCTCGGTGTCGAAATTCGTACGGAAGTCCGCGTCACCGCGGTGGAACCAGCGGAGCGGGGCGGGTTCGTCGTGCGTACCGCCCACGGCGACGGCATCGAAGCGGCGGCCGTCGTGGCAGCCAGCGGCAGCTTCGGCAACCCCTATCAACCCGACATCCCAGGACAGGATCAGTTCGGTGGCCGACTGCTGCACGTGGCCGACTACCGCAACCCGGCACCTCACGCCGGCAATCGGATCGTCGTCGTGGGCGCCGGCAACTCCGCGATCCAGGTGGCGTACGAACTGGGACAGGTAGCCCGAGTCAGCCTTGCCACCCGATACCCGGTCAAGTTCGTTCCACAGGTCATTGCCGGCCACGACCTGCACCGCTGGCTCAAAATCACCGGGTTCGACGCGCTGCCGCCCGCCTGGTTGGCTCGCCTTGTCAACCGCACCCCGGTGCTGGATACCGGCCGCTACCGCGCGGCCGTCGAGTCTGGACCGCTCGACCGGCGGCCGACGTTCACCTCCTTCACCAACGACGGCGTGATCTGGGCAGACGGAACGGCCGAGCCCGTCGACGTAGTGATCATGGCCACCGGCTACCGCCCGAATCTCGGATACCTGCGGGCCCTCGGAGCGCTGGACAGCAGCGGCGCCCCGGTGCACCGCGGCGGCGTCTCGGTGACCCATCCGGGTCTGGTCTACGTGGGTCTGGAATTCCAGCGGTCGTTCGCCTCCAACACCCTGCGGGGGGCGTGTCGCGACGCCGAATACGTCACCGGCACGCTGGGTGCCCACGTCCGCGGCGACTGAACACTCCTGGCCGACCGACCCCCGCAGCCCTGTCGGGTTCCTGGCCGTAGCCGAGCCGGCGCGGCCGGGAACGTCGTCCAGGAGAGAGCAGGATTCACTTAGCATGACTTTCGGGTGGCGGCATGTGCGTGCGTCCGGTGAGCTATCTGCCCGGGCCGTGACCGGGGCGACCCGGCGCCGGTGGGGCGTAACTCCGGTACTGGTCCGTAATTTCTGCGTGAGGATCGGCCCCCGGGTACGGCAGTGACTCGCTGATCGTTTTCGACGGTGACCCGGCGGCCGTCGTGGCACCCTGCTCGGCCAGCGTCGGCTGCTGGCGGACACCCTCGCCGGCTTCGATGAGGCGGCATGGTCGGCGCAGAGCCGGTGCACGGCCTGGAGCAACCGGGACGTGGTGGTGCACTTGAGCATCACCAACCGTACGCGACATCGCCGCCGGGGGTGGACGCCGGCTGCGTCACGGTCGACGAGGAGCATTCGCCAACCGTGACCCGCCTCTGCAGGCTGCCGCGCAAGCTCGGCGGTGAGTGGACGCCTACTCGTCTGAGCATCCACCCGGTCAGGTGGAGGTGGCGTAGCCGCGGTGCTCGGCGGCCCATGCGAGCGGTTCTTGACGCTCGTAGGGGCGGCAAGATGACGGCACCGTAGACACTCGTGTACGACGTGAGCGAGCCATTCGGTGGCCGGCCCCACCTAATCTGGAACCCGCGCACTGCAGACCCCGCCCCACGCCACTGCCCGGAAGGACCTCACGCGATGACCACGGGACCCGTCGATGGCCTCGACCTCGCTGCCTGGCTGTGCACCCACCTGCCGGAGATCAGCGACGCCGCCCAACGCTACCAGTGGAACCACAAGCTGGACGCCGCGATCGGCGACATTCGAGCCGGCACGCCGGTCGCCCGGGCGCTGGCCGACCAGCACCTCCCCATCGACCTCGCCGCCGCTGGTCACGAGCAGGCCCGCATCAGCAGAGGCGACCCGGGCACCCTCGACGATCTCAACATCGACCCGGTAATCGTCACTGGCCCCTACACCTGCCCCGCCACGCCGCCCTGCCCACGTCGGACCCAAGCCGACGCGGACGGACACGAACCGCAGTGCGGTGTACACGGCAGAATGATGCTGCTGCGCGGCCAGTGACGGGCTGGCCGTGACCGACCTGATCAACACCCTGGGCAAGAGGGTCACCGAACGATGGCTGGCCGCCATCGTGCTGCCCAGCCTGCTGTACGTGGCCATCGCCGGCTGGGCGTCGCTGACCGGCCAGGACCACGCCGTGGATCTGCCGTGGACTCTGCGCCGGCTCACCGACCTGTGGCACGGTCACGGGTCCGGACCCGTTCCGGCAGCGGCGGTCGTAGCCGCCGCGCTGGCCGGGGCCGGCCTGGCCGGGGTAGCCGCCACCGTGGTCGCCGAGGACGTGGTGCACCGGCTGTGGACCATCCGTGGTCCGCAGCGCCGACTCGACGCCCTCCGCGAACGAACCAGACGCCGGTGGCAGGGACGGGACCCCCAGCCGCCCCAGCGCTATCTTCCGCAGCGGGCCACAGTCATCGGCGAACGCTTCCGGCTCATCGGTGAACGCGTACACGCCCAGTACGGGCTGTCGGTCACCGCTGCCTGGCCCCGCCTGTGGATCCTGACCAGTGCCGACACCCGGGCCCTGATCAGCGCCGCGCACCAGCGGTACCACGGCGACGCCGTCCTGACGGCCTGGGGTTTGCTCTACCTACCGTGGGCGGCGCGGTGGTGGCCCGCCGCGCTGATCGCCGCCGCCGTCCTCGCATTCGGCCACCGGCGGGCCCGCGCCAGTTCCGCCACGCTGGCCACGCTCATCGAGGCCACTGTCGACGCGCATGCCACCGACCTCGCCAGAGTTGTCGGGGTGAACCTGCCCGAGGGACGCGTCACTCCCAGCGAAGGCAACAAGATCAACGATATTCTCGTGAAGCGGGCCTGAGCCGGCACGTCGGTGCAGGTCCTCGTCCGTACCGGAAGGGAGACGAGATCCTCCCCGTCTGGATTCATCTGATCCGCGTCATCCGGCGGCACGCGCAGTTCGAACTCACCGGAGCCGACACCGAACTGGACGCATGGGTCCGCACGGGGCGTCGGGCGGTGGCCGCCACTCCCATCGACCACCGGTACCACGCCGGCCTTCTCGAAGAACTCGGCCTGGCGCTGAGGGCAAAATTCGAACGTACCGGAGCCCTCACCGACCTGGCGGAGGCGATCCAACTCGTCCGGCAGGCCGTGGCTGCCTCCCCCACCACCACCGACCCCCCGGACATCGTCGGACCGCTGGCAAACCTGGGCGCCCTGCTGCGAACCCGGTTCGATTACGCGTCCGTGGAGGCCGACCTGGCGGAGGCGATCGCCGTCTCGCGGCAGGCAGTGGACGCCGCCCCCGCCGACCACCGGTACCGTGTCGCTGCGCTGAACAACCTCGGCAACGCGCTGGCCCGCCGATTCGAGCACACCGGAAGCGACGCCGACCTGAAACAGGCGATCGTCGTCCTGCGGCAGAGCGTGGGCGCCACCCCCACCGACCATCGGGAACACGGCAACGGTCTCAACAGCCTCGGCCTCGCGCTGCACGCCCGGTTCGATCGCACGGGACGCGACAAGGACCTCGACGAGGCGATCAATATGCTGCGCCAGGCTGCGGCCGCCACGCCCGCCGGACACGGGAACCACGCCCGCGCCCTGGTCAACCTCGGCCCCGCGCTGCACGCCCGGTTCGGCCGCACGGGCGCCGACGCGGACCTCGACGAGGCGGTGACCGCGCTACGGCAGGCCCTCCACGCCACTCCCACCGACCACGCCCACCGCGCCGTTTACCTGTCCAACCTCGGCATGACGCTGCACGCCCGGTTCGGCCGCACGGGCGCCGACGCGGACCTCGACGAGGCGGTGACCGC
>NZ_JBHMIS010000036.1:0-40123 GCF_048060415.1 Micromonospora sp. LOL_024 | reverse complement strand
TCCTCAGCCGTTCAGGGATGTACAACGACGCGCGCCCGCCGGCCATTCCACCCCGACGCCCTCGGGTCGACCTGACCGGACCGGACATTGGGCCGATATCGCCCACAGATTAGGATCCGCCGCTCGCACTGCCGAACGCCTCGGCCTTCGCCCAATGCGGACAAAGCGGCCGGGGACGACTGTCCCCGGCCGCTGGCCACGTACGGGGTGCGGTCACTGCTTGAGCATGTTGTCCAGCAGCATTGCGCAGCGGATCACGCCGAGGTGGCTGTACGCCTGTGGGTGGTTACCCAGGCCACGTTCGGCGAGTGGGTCGTACTGCTCGGGGAGCAGCCCGGTTGGGCCGGCCGTGTCGATCATTTGGAGGAAGAGTTCCTCGGCGTCGGTGCGCCGCCCGGTGCGCAGGTACGCCTCGATCAGCCACGACGTGCAGATGTGGAAGCCGCCCTCGCGGCCGGGCAGGCCGTCGTCCCAGTGGTAGCGGTAGACGACCGGGCCGCTTCGCAGGTCCGCCTCGATTTTCAGCACGGTCGAGAGGAAGCGGGGATCGTCGCCGGGCAACAGACCGGAGATACCGATCCACAGCGACGAGGCGTCCATGTCCTCGTCGCCGTACGCGACGCTGTACGCCTCGGCGTGCTCGTGCCAGCCGTTCTCCAGCACGTTGGCGCCGATCCGGTCGCGCAACTCCACCCACTCCGGGCGGTCCTCGCCGCCGTGTTGGCGTACCACGTGCAGCGCCCGGTCGACGGTCATCCAACACATCACCTTCGAGAAGATGTGGTGCCGGGGTGGTAGGCGGGCCTCCCAGATGCCGTGATCCGGCTCGTGCCAGCGGCGCCGGACCGCCTCGACCATGTTCTCCAGCACCCGCCACTCCTCGGCGCGTACCGAGCCGCGGAGGTCGGCGGTGGCGGCGATCAGGTCGGCGATCGGCCCGAAGACATCCAGCTGTAGCTGGTGGTTGGCGAGGTTGCCGACGCGTACCGGGCGGGAGCCGGCGTAACCGGGGAGGGTGTCGATGACCGCCTCGGCACCCAGCTCGAAACCGTCGACCGTGTAGAGCGGGTGCAGCCGCTCGGGGTGCCCCCCGGTGCGCTCGACACAGCCGTCCACCCAGCGTAGGAACGCCTCGGCCTCGCTGATCGAGCCCAGGTCGACCAGGGCGCGGGCGGTCATGGCGGCATCGCGCAGCCAGCAGTAGCGGTAGTCCCAGTTGCGGACACCGCCCAGCTCCTCCGGCAGTGAGGTGGTGGCCGCCGCCAGGATCGAACCGCTCGCCTCGTGACACAGGCCGCGCAGCGTCAGCGCGCTGCGGGCGACCAGGTCACGGGCGGTGGTCGGCAGTCGTAGCGAGGCCACCCAGTCCTTCCAGGGCCGCTCCGCGGCGGCCTGCCGCTCGTGGATCGCGAGCCGGTGGTGCTCCAGGCTGTGTGTGCCGAAGCGCAGTTCCAACACCACCTGCCCGCCGAGCGCGGCGAGGTCGACCACGGCTCGGGCGCTCTGGTAGCCGCCGTCGTTACCGACCTCCCACTGCACTCCGGGGGAGTAGAGCGCCAGCGGTTCGTTGGAGCCGAGCACCAGCAGGCCGTCGCCGAGCGGCTGGAGTTGCACCGCGACCTGGGCGAACTCCGGCCTGGGGGCGAATTCCAGCCGGACGCGGCCGGTGCCGGTGAGTACCCGGACGAGGGTGGAGTCGCCGGCGATGATGGCCGGGCCGTCCGGGGTGGCCCGGGGGTCGGGCTTGTCGAGCCAGTCGGTGACGGTCAGGCCGGACCAGCGGGTCTCCACGGTCATGGTGCCCGAACGGTAGCGCTGGCCCAGTGGGATGCCGCCGCGCTCGGGGGCGATGCTGAAGTGCCCGGCCGGGCTGCCGCCGACCAGGTCCGCGAAGATGGCGGCCGAGTCGGGTTTGGGGTGGCAGAGCCAGCTCACCTTGGCGTCGGGTGTGAGTAGTGCGACCGTGCGTCCGTTGGCCAGCATCGAGTGACGTTCGATCGGCACCGCCCGCTCGCCGAACAGCCAGTGCCGGCGGGTCTCCAGGAGCAGACCCAGCGCGCGAGCTGCCTCGATCGGCTCGGCCACCCGGTAGTTGGCCTGGGTCTCGCCGGGCCCGATCTTGATGCCGAGGTCTGGTCCGCTGAGGTTGCCGAATGCGTTCTCGTCGGTGACGTCGTCGCCGATGAAGAGCACCGCGCTGGCGGAGAGTTGGGTGCGTAGCTGGTCGACGGCGGTGCCCTTGTGGGTGGCCACCACGGAGAGCTCGACGACCTCCTTGCCCTGCGTGACGGTGACGTCCGGCCATTTCGCGGGGCCGTTGCGGACGGCTTCGATGGCCGCGGCGGCGACCTGGGGACCCACGCCCCGAGTGTGTACGGCGACGCTGGCCGGTTTGCGTTCGAGGCGTACGCCGGGGTGGGCCGTCGCGATGTCGCGTAGCGCGTCCCGCAGCCGGGTGCGTACCGCGATCAGCTCGGGTGAGAGCCGCTCGACGAAGCCGATGTCGAACTCGGAGCCGTGGCTGCCGACGAGGTGGACCTCGCTGGGTAGTCGGGAGAGCGCGGCCAGGTCGCGTAGCGCGCGGCCGGAGACGACCGCCACGGTGGTCTGCGGCAGTGCCGCCAGCGCGCGTACCGCCGCCACCGACTCCGGCAGGGGTACGGCCCTGCTCGGGTCCTCGACGATCGGCGCGAGGGTGCCGTCGTAGTCGCAGGCGACCAGCAGGTGGGGCATCCGGGCGATTCGTCCGATCGCGGCACGCAGGTCAGGGTCCATGGTGCCGGCGGCGGGCATGACTATCTCGTTGGTAGCGGCGTTCACGCCGCCTCCATGTCGGAAACGCCGAGTTCGGTGAGGAAGGACTTCGCCCAGTGCCCCACATCGTGGGTGCGCAGATGGCGTTGCATGGTACGCATACGGCGACGAGCCTCCGGCTTCTCCACATGCACAGCCCGTAGCAGAGCGTCCTTGACCGCGTCGGGGTCGTGCGGGTTGCACAGGAACGCCTGACGCAGCTCGGTGGCTGCGCCGGCGAACTCACTGAGTACGAGTGCGCCCCCGTGGTCTGCCCTCGACGCGACGTATTCCTTCGCCACGAGGTTCATTCCGTCTCGCAGTGGGGTGACCATCATCACGTCGGCGGCGGCGTACATCGCAGCCAGTTCGGTCCGACTGTACGACTGATGCAGATAATGCACCGCTGGGACGCCGACCCGGCCGAATTCGCCATTAATCCGACCAACCTCGCGCTCGACCTTGACGCGAAGTGCCTGGTAGTGCTCCACCCGCTCGCGGCTCGGCGTGGCGACCTGCACCATAACCGCATCCGGCACTGTCAACTTTCCGTCAGCCAGCAGTTCGCGGAACGCCTTGAGGCGCAGCTCGATGCCCTTGGTGTAGTCGAGCCGGTCGACGCCGAGGATGATCGTGCTCGGGTTACCCAGCTCCTCGCGGATCTCCTTGGCCCGGGCCTGGATCGCCGAGTCGGCGGCCAGCCGCTCCATCTCCTTGGTGTCGATGGAGATCGGGAACGCGCCGGCTTTGACCTGGCGGCCGTCCACCTGGATCATCTGTCCCTCGTAGCGCAGGCCGAGCAGGTGCCGGGCCAACCGGACGAAGTTCTGCGCGGCCAGTCGCTGCTGGAACCCGACCAGGTCGGCGCCGAGCAGGCCACGCAGGATCTCGGCGCGGAACGGCATCTGCATGAACAACTCGATCGGCGGGAACGGGATGTGCAGGAAGAAGCCGATCCGCAGGTCGGGCCGCAGCTCCCGCAGCATCGCCGGCACCAGTTGCAGCTGGTAGTCCTGGACCCACACCGTGGCGCCCTCGGCCGCGACCTCCGCCGCGGCCTCCGCGAAGCGGGCGTTGACGAGGCGGTACGCCTCCCGCCAGCGTCGCTTGTAGGCGGGGGTCTCGACGGCGTCGTGGTAGAGCGGCCAGATCGTCGCGTTGGACTGGCCCTCGTAGTAGCGCTCCAACTCCTCCGCGCTCAACGGCACCGGATGCAACCGGATGCCCTCCAGGTCGAACGGGTCGGGGGCGGCGCCGGTGCCGCCGGCCCAGCCGACCCAGGTGCCCTGGTGCTCGGCGAGCACCGGATGCAGCGCGGTGACCAGCCCGCCGGGACTGCGTCGCCACTGCCGTCCCTCGGGTGTGCTTACCTCGTCGACCGGCAGTCGATTCGCCACTACGACAAAGGAGCTACGGACGGTCACGATCGGCCACCTCCGGGTGCTTACGGGTCCACCGCAATGAGCGTACTGAGCGTAGCTGCGGCGTTCGTTGCCCTGTGCCGGTCTCACCTACCCGTCTCGAAACCGCCGAACCGCAGACGTGATCATGCTGACAGGTCAGTCGGCAGCGTCGGCGCCCGGGGGCGGCGCGGCCTGCCCACGTACCGCCGGGCGGGGCGATGTGGTCGCGGCCCGCCGCACCTGTCAGGATTGACGGTGGCGTGCGCGCGGCCGGCTTTCGGCCGGCGGTGGCGGGCGGTGGTGGGCGGCGGACCTGGCCCGCGCCCGCACCACGCGAATCCAGCGATCGAAACCGACGGAGGTGCCCGCACCGTGGCCCAGTACATCTACGTCCTGGAGAAGGCGCGCAAGGCGCACGGCGACAAGGTCGTGCTCGACAACGTGACGCTGAGCTTCCTGCCGGGGGCCAAGATCGGTGTGCTCGGCCCGAACGGCGCCGGTAAGTCCAGCCTTCTCAAGATCATGGCAGGGCTGGACCGGCCGAGCAACGGCGATGCCCGGCTGATGCCCGGCTTCACCGTGGGCATGCTCGCGCAGGAGCCCCCGCTCAACGACGCCAAGACCGTGCTCGGCAACGTCGAGGAGGCGGTGGCCGAGACGAAGGCGAAGCTGGAGCGGTTCAACAAGGTCGCCGAGCAGATGGTGACGGACTACTCCGACGAGCTGATGGCGGAGATGGGCCGGCTTCAGGAGGAGCTGGACCACGCCGACGCCTGGGATGTCGACTCCAAGCTCGAACTGGCGATGGACGCGCTGCGCTGCCCGCCGCCGGACGCCCCCGTCACCCAGCTCTCAGGTGGCGAGCGCCGCCGGGTCGCGCTGTGCAAGCTGCTGCTGGAGGCGCCCGACCTGCTGCTGCTCGACGAGCCCACCAACCACCTGGACGCGGAGAGCGTGCAGTGGCTGGAGCAGCACCTGGCCAAGTACGCCGGCACCGTCATCGCCATCACCCACGACCGGTACTTCCTGGACAAGGTGGCCGGCTGGATTCTGGAGCTGGACCGGGGCCGTGCCGTCGGATACGAGGGCAACTACTCCACCTATCTGGAGAAGAAGGCCGCTCGGCTGGCCGTGGAGGGCCGCCGCGACGCCAAGATGAAGAAGCGCCTCTCCGAGGAGCTGGAGTGGGTCCGCTCCAACGCCAAGGCCCGACAGACCAAGTCCAAGGCACGTCTCGACCGGTACGACGAGATGGCCACCGAGGCGGAGAAGACCCGGAAGCTGGACTTCGAGGAGATCCAGATTCCGCCGGGCCCGCGCCTGGGCAACACCGTCATCGAGGCACACGGCCTGACCAAGGGCTTCGACGACCGGGTCCTGATCGACAACTTGTCGTTCTCGCTGCCGCGCAACGGCATCGTCGGCATCATCGGCCCGAACGGCGTCGGCAAGACCACCCTGTTCAAGACCATCGTCGGGTTGGAGGAGCCGACCGCCGGCCAGGTCCGCGTCGGCGGCACGGTCTCCCTGTCGTACGTCGACCAGAACCGGCAGGGCCTCGACAGTGACAAGACGGTCTGGGAGGTGGTCTCCGACGGCCTGGACTACCTCATGGTGGGCAAGGTCGAGATGCCGTCCAGGGCGTACATCGCAGCGTTCGGCTTCAAGGGGCCGGACCAGCAGAAGCCGACCAAGGTGCTCTCCGGCGGAGAACGCAACCGGCTCAATCTCGCGCTCACGCTCAAGATTGGCGGGAACGTGATCCTGCTCGACGAGCCGACCAACGACCTGGACGTGGAGACCCTGTCCAGCCTGGAGAACGCGCTGCTGGAGTTCCCCGGCTGCGCCGTGGTGATCTCCCACGACCGGATGTTCCTGGACCGGGTCGCCACGCACATCCTGGCCTGGGAGGGCACCGACGAGGACCCGGCTCGGTGGTTCTGGTTCGAGGGCAACTTCGAGGCGTACGAGAAGAACAAGATCGACCGGCTCGGTGTCGAGGCGGCCCGCCCGCACCGGGTGACGTACCGCAAGCTGACCCGCGACTGACCGGAGTCGATTCCCGTGGCTGACCGGTTTGCCTACCACTGCGCCCTGCGGTGGTCCGACCTGGATGCGTACGGGCATGTCAACAATGCCCGCTTTCTCACCCTCTACGAGGAGGCCCGGGTCGCGTTGATGTTCGTCGGTGCCCGGGCGCAGGGGGTCGACTCGTTCGCCGAGGGGGTGGTGGTCCGCCGGCACGAGATCGACTACCTCCGCCCGGTCGACTACGCCCTGGACCGGGCCACCGAGGACGCGGCGCCCACCGTTCGGATCGAGTTGTGGGTGGAGCAGTTGCGGGCCGCGTCGTTCGTCGTCGGCTACGAGATGTACGACGGCGACCTTCTGATCAGCCGGGCCCGTTCGGTGCTGGTCCCGTACGACCTGACCCGGCAGGTGCCCCGGCGGGTCAGCGACGCGGAGCGCGCGTTCCTGCTCGGCCACGTCGCTGACGGCGGGATGGACCGATGAGCGGGCGCGGTGCCGTGCACGGCATCACCGGTGTGCCCGACGCCGGAGCCTTCCTGGCTCGGCTCGTCCGGCTGGAGCCCGCCGCGTTGGTCCGGCTCCGTCCGGTGGGTGCGCCGGCCCGTACCGCCCTCTGGGCCCGGCTGCCGTGGGGGGTGCTGGTGGTCCGCACGGTCGCCGGCGCGGGTGCCGGCGACGTCACCGTGGCCGCCGGGCGGTTGCTCGCGGAGTTGGCGGCCGGCCGCGCAGCCCTGCCGGCCACCCTTGACGCCCAGTGGCGGTGGGCGCTGCCACCCGCCGCGAGTCGTCGGGTGGAGACCCTGCCGGGCGCGGAGGTGTTGCGGTTGGCCGAGGCGGCGGCGGGCACCTTGCGGGAGGCGGCCGAGCACGGTGTCGCCGGTCGGGCGGTCGGGCAGCGGGCGCTGCGGGACGCCCTGTTGGATCATGTGGCGGTGGTGGTCACCCCCGACGAGGAGCCGGGCCGTCCGGTCGAGGTGACCCAGCGGGTGGTGCAGGGTCTGGTCCGGATGGGTTTTCTCGGCCCGTGCGGGGATTCGCCGGATCAGGGGGTCCAGGTCCGTTCGGCTGGCCGATGGGTCGGCCTGGTGGGACCGTACGGAGCCGCCTGGTTGCGGAAGGCCACGGATCTTGTCGTTCGGCCCGCTGCGGCTCATGCGAAAGGATGACCTCTGGTCATCCTTCTGGTCTGGTGCTGCCGTTGGGGGGGTGCCTCCTTCCGGCTGTCCGGGTACCGTCCATCCTCGGATCCAACCCACCGTAGGCGACTGGATCCGCTGGGGAGTGAGGTGCGCGAGCGATGCCGTGGTGGTCATGGCGCCCCGGTCCCGCCAGTGGCGGCGACCCGGAAACTCGAAGCAGGATCTCGGTGGAGGGTGCCGTCCGGGTCGGACCGCCGGCCCCCCGCCAGCCGGGGGACGACTGTCCGAGCGGAGAACATCCGCTGATCACAGACATGCCGGCGACCGTCGAACAGGTGACCCTGCGTCGCATCTGCGACGCACTCGACCTGCTTGACGTGCGTTACCTCGCTGACGGGGACGGCAACCTACTGGCCATGTGGGAGCGGCACGCCGTGCTGGTCACACTGGAGGGACCGGAGGACGAAATCCTCGTGCTGCGGGCCCGACCGCACGCGACCGTGCCCCCCGACTGGGCGGACCGGGCCTACCGGGTGGTCAACGAATGGAACCACACCCGGCGCTTCTGCAAGGCGTACGTGGGTGACGCCACGGAGCGCGGTCAGTTGCCGATCTACGCCGAGCTGCAGGTCCCGCTCGCGGCGGGCGCCCACGACGCGCTCCTGGTCGAGTTGGTCGACTGCGGGGCGGCCGTGGCCACCAGCTTCGTCGACTGGCTGCACGACGAGGGCGCCCTGCTCTGACCGAGGATGAGGCAGGTCGGAGAAGGCCAGGGCCCCGTCGACCGGCGCGCAGACGTCAGGCCGGCGCGGCCGGATCCTCCATGGAGTTGACCATGAAGTAGGCCGACCGCTCCAGGTAGTCCCAGAGTTCGGTGCCCAGCGCCGGGGGCAGGTCGAGACTGTCGACCGCCCGGCGCATGTTCCGCAGCCAGGCGTCCCGCTCGACGGCGCCGATCCGGAACGGGGCGTGCCGCATCCGCAGCCGGGGATGTCCCCGCTGGGCTGAGTAGGTGTTGGGACCGCCCCAGTACTGCATGAGGAAGAGCCGCATCCGGTCGGCGGCCGGCGCCAGGTCCTCCTCGGGGTACATCGGGCGCAGCAGGGGGTCACCGCTGATGCCGGCGTAGAACTCGTCGACGAGTTTGCGGAACGTGGGCTCGCCGCCGACGGCGTCGAAGAACGTGACCGCCTCGCTGTGGCCTTCGGACTCACCTGCGGGATTCACCGTTCCATCCTGCCAGGCGTCCAGGGGTCCATGCCCGGCCGGGACGCGGTGGATGCCAGTGGTTCAGGTCACCGGGTACCGCGGTCGGCCCGGACCCGGGTGGCCGGCGCCAGGGTCGCCGCGGGACGGTGCCCCGGCGGCGGTGCGCCGGGAGTGGCCCGGGCGGCCTCGATGGAGTCGGTCACGGTCTGCTGGTCGGGCCAGCGCAGGGCGACGAGCGACATCAGCACCACTCCGGCGGCGCTCCAGACCCCGACCACTACCGGGATCGGGAAACGCTCGGCGAGCAGCCCGGTGACCAGTACCGCAGTGCCCTGGATGACCTGGACGCCGGTCGCCATGACACCGAAGGCCCGGGCCCGGAAGCCGTCAGGAAGGGCCTGGACGAAGAGACCGTTGGCCACCGGCAGCATGCCGGCGACCGCGAACCCGCAGGTGGCGGCGAGTAGCGCCACCACCACCGGCGGCGGGTCGAGCAGCGAGGGCACCAGGCTGAGCGGGGCGACGACGGCCAACGGCCGCAGCAGGAGCAGCCGGCGGGCCGGTGCCACGGCACGCCCGATCAGCAGCCCGCCGAGGATGAACCCGACCGGGGTGGCCGCCATGATGACGGCCTGGGCCAGCCCCGGGTCCATGCTCTCGTCGGCGTGTTCGTTCGCCCAGGCGGCGGCGAGGCCCTCCGGCACGATCGAGAAGAGCATCGCGCTGAAGACCAGGATGGCGATCGCCCGTAGCACCGGTGTGTAGAAGACCATCCGGAACCCGGCGGCGGTCTCCCGTAGCAGGTGGCTGCGGTGTTCGGTGGCCATCGCGGGCGGCCGGTCGCCGACGCCGAGCCGGACGAGCGCGGCCGACAACGCGAACGCGCCCGCGTTCATCAGCAGCGCGGCGGTCGGGTTGACCGTCGCCACGGCGGCACCGAGGAGATAGCCGACGACCTGGGCGGCCTGCCCCACGCTGGCGTTGACCGAGAGCCCGACGACGAGCCGGTCTCCGGGCAGGATCATGGGCAGCAGCGCGGAGCGCGCGGCCTGGCTGGGTGGATTGGCCAGGGTGGTGGCGAAGAGTAGCGCCAGGATCAGCGGCACCGGCATCCCCGGTATGGCGACGAGCAACATCAGCGCCATCCGGACGAGATCGCAGACGACCATGACCTGTCGGTAGCGGTGCCGCTCGGCGATGGTGGCCAGCAACGGCCCGCCGACCAGCCACGGCAGGTAGCTGACCGCGAAGGCGGCGGCCGACAGCGCGACGGACTGGGTCTCCCGGTAAACCAGGAGGGTGACCGCGGCCTTTGCGACGTAGTCGCCGACCCACGTCAGCGTGCTGGCGGCGAAGACGGCTCGGTACTCACTCTGGGCGAAAACCTCACGGAAGGTGGCCGGGCCTTCCGGAGAAGGTCGCTCGTCGGACACCATCGCCTCCATCGTCCCGGTGGCGGGCCACTCGTGATGGCTGCCCCGGAACCATCGTCAGGTCTGCGGTTCAGCGAGAACGTGATGCGCTCAAGAGCGCGTGCACCGGATTCTGCCCGATCGTCTGACAAGTAGCTAGGGCGAACGGTTGGTGGGTCGCATCTCCGACTGAACGAACGGACGATACCCGAGGGGCCGCTCGGCCGCGAGCCCCGCCGCTCGGATCAGGTGGCCCCGCCCTGACCGGTCTCGGTCTCCGAACGAGTAGGTGCTCCGGGGTAGATTCGGCCCGTCGCGATCCGCGCCGTGATACCCGAGTTCTCCAATGCCTCGGCGAGCCGGCGGCGTAGCTCCCGGGCCACCGCGAACTGCCCGTCCGCGGTGGTCTTGACCACGGTCCGGATCAGGGTGCCCTCGATGGTCACCTGTTCGACGCCGAGCACCTCCGGCGGCTCGACGATCGACGGCGCCAGTTGCGGGTCCGCGGTGAGCGAGGCGGCGGCGGTACGCAGCACGGCGGTGGCCTCCTCCGTGCCGGCGAACCCGATCGGCAGGTCGACCACCACCAACGCCCAGCCCTGGCTCTTGTTGCCCACCCGGACGATCTCGCCGTTGCGCAGGTACCAGAGCACGCCCCGACCGTCGCGGACGGTGGTGACCCGCAGCCCGACCGCCTCGACCACGCCGGTCGCCTCACCGAGGTCGACGTTGTCGCCGACCCCGTACTGATCCTCGATCAGCATGAACAGGCCAGCGATCAGGTCCTTGACCAGGCTCTGCGCGCCGAATCCAAGCGCCACGCCGGCGATCCCCGCGCTGGCCAGCAGCGGCGCCAGGTCGAAGCTGAGTTCCTTGAGCACCATCAGCAACGCGATGCCGAAGATGAACGCGGTGCTCATGCTGCGCAGGACCGACCCGATCGCTTCGGCGCGCTGCCGACGTCGCTCCGGGACGAACTCGCCGGGTTGGGCGGCGGCACTCGGGATCCGCTCGCGCAGCGGGCGGAGCATGGCCGGCACCCCGGCGTCGCTGGTGGACCGCACCAGCCGGCGGACCGTGCGGTGCACCAGCCAGCGGGCGGCTATCGCGAGCAGCAGGATCACGATGATCCGTAGCGGCTTGACCAGGATCCAGAAGCTGCCCTCGGCGAACCACACCGAGTCGGACCAGTTCCAGACGATCTTGCACAGGGCCTCGTCCAGGCATTCCGGGCTCGGTGTCTCGGCCGCGTCCGAAACGGGCGGGGCGGGTGTGGGGCTGAGGCTGCTCACGGTCACCCTGATTTCGTACCGCACCCGCCCGGAGGTCCCGCCGCCGACCCACCGGACGAGGTCGCCGCCAGCCGCCCACCGCCGGAGAAGCTCGCGCGGGTACCCAGGATTAGTGCGTGCATTCGCCGGTCCGATCAGGGACTATTGGCGCAACGGACGTCGGTGATCCGGCCGGCGTCGACATGGTGCACGGCTGTGCCCGGCACCGGTCGGCGATGGCGAGTGGGGGAAGCCGCTAGACCGGGAGGGTGACGCGATGCCTGACATACGACCCACGGTGGGCTCCGGCGCGCTGGTTCTCAACGCCACCTACGAGCCGCTGTGTGTCGTGTCAGTACGTCGGGCCGCTATCCTCGTGCTCTCCGCCAAGGCGGTCTGCGTCGCTGACGGCGAAGGTATCCTGCACAGCGCCCGCAACGCACTGCCGGTACCGTCGGTCGTCCGACTCACCCGTTTCGTCCGGGTACCGTACCGTACCCACGTGGGTTTGTCCCGCCGTGCGATCTTCGCCCGGGACGGCTGGCGGTGCGCCTACTGCCGAGGACCGGCCGAGACCATCGACCACGTCTTCCCGCGCAGCCGGGGCGGGCGGCACGCGTGGGAGAACGTGGTCGCCGCCTGCGCGAGGTGCAACCACACCAAGGGCGACAAGACCCCGGCCGAGTTGGGGTGGCGGCTGCACTCGCCGCCCTCGGCACCGAAGGGAATCGCCTGGCGGGTACTCGGGCACCGGGTGCCTGACCCGCGTTGGGTCAACTGGCTCGACCTCCGCGAGTCCGAAGCCGCCTGACCCGGCGGCGAGCACCGGCGGGCCTCATCCCCAGCGGGCCTGAGCGGCCTTGGCGGGCCCCCGCCTCAGCGGGCCTCGACCAGCGAAGCGAACACCACCACGTTGTCCGCGTAGCCGGTCTGTCCGCCCACCCAACGCCCGCCGCAGGTGATCAGCCTCAACTGAGGGCGGCTGAAGTCGCCGAAGACCTCGTCCGCCGGCAGTTGCTCCTTGTCGTACCGGTCGGTCCGGTCGACCTCGAAGACCGCCACCGAGCCGTCCGAGCGGGCCACCTCCACATGGTCGCCGGCCCGTAGCTCCCGCAGGTGGTGGAAGACCGCCGGCCCGCTGGTGGTGTCGACATGCCCCACGATGACGGCGGGGCCGTACTGCCCCGGGGTGGGACCCTGGTCGTACCAACCGGCCTCCTGGGCGCGCTCGGCGGGTGGGGCGGCGATGCTGCCGTCCGGAGCGATGCCCACGTTGTGCACCGGCGCCGCCAGGTCGATCTTGTTGATCTCGATGCTGACCGGCTCGCTCGCCGTCAACAGCGGAAAGTCTTTAGGGGGCGGCACCAGCCCGGCGATGAACCGGTCCGGCAGCAGACTCAGCCCGGTCATCCGCTCGATGCCCAGCATCGTCACGATCAGGAGCATCACCGCGCCGATCACCAGGACCGGTAGTCCCGGGTTGACGTGGACGCGCCGTCGGGTCCCGGCAGCACTAGCGTGCCGGGGCCTCGGTCGTAGCGGTGCGGCCGACGGATCGGGCGTGGTGACGCTGGCCGTACCGATCTGCGCGGTGAACCGGCCCAGCCGGCGTCCCACCGAGGCCGCCCTCCGGTACCAGGCACGCAGTCCACGGCGGGTGGCGGTCCGGGGCGGGCCAGGACCCGGTTCCGGCGTGGGGACGCGGTAGCCGGTCATGGCGTCGGTGGGTCAGGAGCCGGTCCGACGTCGGCTGCTTACCAGCCCGAAGACGACCATCGCCGCCACCGTGGCGGCGCCGCCGAGCAGCAGCATCGACCCCGTGCTGCGGCTCGCGGTGCCACCGCCACCGGTCGCCGGGCCCTTGGTGGGCTGATCCATGTTGAGCACGCTCAACGTGGTGCTGGCCATCTGGTCGTTGTCGCAGCGCAGGTGCACCGGGTAGTCGCCGGCGGGCTTGTTGCCCGGCACGGTCACGGACCCGGTGAGGAAGCCGTTGTCGGGCCGTAGGAATGCCTGGTTGAAGGCGTCCGAGGTCACCTCGGCCTGGCGGTTGTTGGCGTTGTCGCAGCTCGCGCGGATGTGTACCCGGGAGCCGGCCTGGACACTGTTCGGCGTCACCTCGACGAAGGTGTTCTCGCCCGCTCGGGCGGGCGCGGCGCCGATCAGGACGAACGCGGCGATCAGGACGAACGCCCCGAGTAGCCGGACGACGTTCGACGGCGGACAGATTACGCCTACCTGCGTTCGCAAACCCCGCATGATTCTCCCTCCCGGCACCGGTGAGACCGGTCCTGCTGGGGCGACCCGCGGTGCTTTCCCCCTGGTCCCGGCGCTAACCCGGCGGGGTGTTTGTTAAGGAGAGGCCCTTGTTCTACCTGAGGCGTCAACCGGGGGCCCTTCCTTCGTGAGAGGGGTGAGGGGTTGCCAGCCGAGTGGCGTGGAGAGCACCATCGTGCTCGACGGCTGGCCGTACGGGGCGAGCCGGTCGATGACGCTCTCGAACTCCCCGATCGAGCCGGCCGAGACCTTGAGCATGCTGCACGCGTCGCCGGTGATCCGATGGATCTCCAGGATCTCCTGCCACCCGGCGACCTCCGGGTCGTGCAGGATGCACCGCGCGCCATAACAGGACATCCGAATCAGCGCGATCACGCTGCGGCCGGCCCGGGCGAGGTCGACGTGGGCGTGGTAGCCGGTGATCACCCCAGCCTCCTCCAGCCGGCGTACCCGTTCGGCCACCGCCGGTGGGGAGAGATGCACCCGCCGGGACAGCTCGCTGAACGACAGCCGCGCGTCGGCCTGCAACTCGTGTAGCAGGGCCCAGTCCATCTCGTCCACGCCTGCACCTTACGCGCGGCAGGCCGATCCCTGCCAGCGGCTTCCGTTCCGCAGGCCAATCGGCTGAAGCGCCGTTGAACAGGCATTCCATCCGGCTGGTTCGGCAGGAGATCATAACTGGACGGCAGCCAGGGAAGGAGTGGACGCATGGAGCAGACCGAACTGTGCCCAGGGACTCGGGCGGCGGTGCGTCCGGCCACGCAAGACCAGCGGGCGGCACGCGCCGCGCGCAACGGCGGCGAGCCGACCCTGGAGTTCGCCGAGCTGGTTCCCTACGACGCCTACGTACAGGCCAGCACGTTGCACGGGCTTCAACAGCCGCTGAGCAGCGACCCGGGCGAGATGTCCTTCCTGATGATCAGTCAGATCATGGAGCTGTACTTCGGGTTGACCTGCCACGAACTGCGGGAGACGAGCCGGCTGCTGCGTGCCGATCGGGTCTGGGAGGCGCTGGCTCCGCTGCGTCGGGCCGCACTGCACCTGGAGGGGCTCAACGCCGCCTGGCGGGGCCTGCGCTGGATGACCCCGGCCGACTTCAACCGCTTCCGCAACCTGCTCGGCGAGGGATCGGGCTTCCAGTCGGCCATGTACCGCCACCTGGAGTTCCAGCTCGGGCTGCGGGACGCGGCACTGATCCGGCCGTTCCGCCGGCAGACCGAGGTGTACACGGAACTCACCGACGCCCTGGTCACCCCGAGCGTCTGGGACGAGGTGATCGCGCTGCTCGCCCGGCACGGCCACGACCTGCCCGCCGAACTGTTGGCGCGGGACGTGTCGGCCGAGCACGAGACGGATCCCGCCGTCGAGGCCGCGTGGGTGCGGATCTACGCCGACACCGGCCCGGAGAACCAGCTGCGGCTGCTCGGCGAGGCACTGACCGAGGTGGCCGAGCAGTTCGGCGACTGGCGGCACCACCACGTCAAGGCGGTGCAGCGCACCATGGGTGCAAAAGTCGGCAGCGGTGGCTCCGCCGGGTTGGCCTGGCTGCAACGCAGCATGGCCCGGGTGGTGTTCCCCGAACTCTGGTCGGCCCGTACAGCGATGTGAGGCGAAAGTGACGATGAGTGATACCGGCGTCGAGCCGGCCCGCCCCGGCGAGGCCGAGGCCGTCCGCCTGGACGCCACCGATCCGGGGCACCGGCACCTGTTCCACCTGCCGCCCGCCGGGGGTGGCCGCTACCCCGAGGCCGCGTACCTGGCCGGCAATTCGCTCGGACTGCAACCGCGGGCGACCCGCGGCGAGCTGTTGGCCGATCTGGACGCCTGGGGCCGGTTCGGTGTGGAGGGGCACCTGGAGGCGGCACGACCCTGGCTGCCGTACCACGAGTCGCTGACGGCGCCGGCCGCGCGACTGGTCGGCGCCCTGCCCGGCGAGACCGTGGTGATGAACTCGCTGACGGTCAACCTGCACCTGCTGATGGTCAGTTTCTACCGGCCGGCGGGCGAGCGGACCCGGATCGTCATCGAGGACAGCGCCTTCCCGTCGGACAGCTACGCGGTTCGCAGCCAGGCGCGCTTCCACGGCCTCGATCCGGACCGCGCAGTCGTCCGCCTCACGCCGCGTCCCGGCGAGGACACCCTGCGAACCGAGGACGTCACCGCGTTCCTGGCGGCCGAGGGACACACCGTCGCGCTGGTGCTGCTCGGCGGCGTCAACTACCTCACCGGCGAGCTGATGGACATCCCGGCGATCACCGCCGCCGGGCGGACCGCCGGCACGGTCGTCGGCTGGGACCTGGCGCACGCGGCGGGCAACGTGGTGCTGGCGCTGCACGACTGGGACGTCGACTTCGCCGCCTGGTGCTCGTACAAGTACCTGAACTCGGGCCCCGGCGCGCTCGCCGGGGTGTTCGTGCACGAACGGCACCACGGTGACGAGGGGCTGCCCCGTTTCGAGGGCTGGTGGAGCACGGCGGCCACGACCCGGTTCGAGATGGCCCCGGTCAGCCGGCCACCGGCCACCGTCGACGCGTGGCAGGTCTCCAACCCGCCGATCTTCGCGATGGGCCCGGTCCGCACCTCGCTGGAGCTGTTCGACTCGGTCGGCATGCCGGCGCTACGCGAGCGCAGCCTGCGTCTCACCGGCTACCTGGAGCGGCTGCTGGACGAGGTTTGCGTCCGCCGGCCGCTGACCGTCATCACCCCGCGCGAGCCGCGGCGACGCGGTAGTCAGCTCTCGGTCCGCTTCGGTGCGGGCAGCGCCAGCGAGTTGACCAAGCGGCTGCGGCACGAGCACGGGGTGATCGCCGACGCCCGCGAACCGGACGTCGTCCGGTTCGCCCCGGTGCCGCTCTACTCGACGTACCACGATTGCTGGCGAGTCGCCGACGCGCTGGCCGCGACGGTTCCGGAGGTGGCCCGGTGACGCAGGAGCGGGACGAGATCGCGGTGGTGGGCGCCGGGCTGGCCGGCTGCCTGCTGGCCTGCTTCCTGGCCCGGCGGGGACATCGGGTGGCGCTCTACGAGCGGCGCCCGGACCCGCGCGCCGGGACGTCCGAACGGGGCCGCTCGATCAACCTGGCGCTCTCCGAGCGGGGTCTGGACGCGCTGCGCCGCGTCGGGCTGGACGAGCAGGTGACGGTCGACGCGCTGCCGATGCGTGGCCGGATGGTGCATCCGGTGCTGGGCGAGCCGAATTTCCAGTCCTACAGCGTCGCCGGCGACCGGGCGATCAACTCGATCAGCCGGGGCGCGTTGAACAACGCGCTGCTGGCGGCCGCCGTCAAGCTGCCCGGGGTACGGGTGGCCTTCGACCACCGGCTGGTCGGGCTCGACCCGGCGGCCGGCACGATGACCTTCGAGACCCCGCAGGGCACGGTCACGGCGGGCGCGCAGGTGGTGCTCGGCACCGACGGCGCAGGTTCGGCGGTACGCGGACAACTGCTCCAACACGGACTGCTCACCGAGAGCGTCGACTTCCTCGACTACGGCTACAAGGAGCTGACCATCCCGCCGCTCGGCGGCGAGTTCGCGCTCGAACCCGGCACCCTGCACATCTGGCCGCGTGGCACCTCGATGATGATCGCCCTGCCCAATCCTGACCGCTCCTTCACCTGCACCCTGTTCTGGCCCACCCACGGCACCGCCAGCTTCGCCTCGCTGAGCAGCCCGGCGGCGATCGAGCGGCACTTCGCGCAGCACTACCCGGACCTGCTCTCGCTCGCCCCCGACCTGGTCGACGACTACCGGAACAACCCGGTCGGCGTACTGGGCACCGTGCGGTGCGACCCGTGGCAGGTCGACGGGCGGGTGGGCCTGCTCGGCGACGCGGCGCACGCCATCGTGCCGTTCTACGGCCAGGGTGCCAACTGCGCCTTCGAGGACGTGGTGGAGCTGGATCGCTGCCTGGACGAGCGCGCCGACGACTGGTCCGCCGCGCTGCCGCTGTTCCAGCAGCGCCGGCAAGACAACGCGGAGGCGATCGCCCAGATGGCGCTGGCCAACTTCGTCGAGATGCGGGACAAGGTCGGCTCGCCGGTCTACCGGACCCGCAAGCGGATCGAGCACGCCCTGGAACGCGCGCTGCCCGGCCGGTACGTCTCCCAGTACGAGATGGTTTCCTTCTCCACCGTGCCCTACGCACAGGTCCGCCGCCGGGTCCGCCGCCAGTACCAGGTGCTCGGTGTGGTGGCGGCCGGTGTGGTGGCGGCGGTGGCCGGCGTGGCGGTGGCGTTCGGGCGGGGGCGGCGCGGATGACGCTCTGGGATCCACGGCTGATGGCCGGGCAGGCACCGGACGGTCCGGGCCTGTTGCGCAACTTCGTCGGCGGCGAGTTCGTCGAGGCCGGCACCCGGTTCACCAGACACTCGCCGGTCACCGGGGAGCCGGTCTTCGAGGTGGTCGAGGCCGGCCGCACCACGGTGGACGACGCGGTGACCGCCGCCCGTGCGGCGCTGGGCGGCCCGTGGGGCCGGATGGGCGAGCGGGAACACGCCGAGGTGCTGCGCCGGGTCGCCGACGAACTGGAACGCCGCTTCGACGACATGGTCGCCGCGGAGGTCGCCGACACCGGTAAGGCCATCTCTCAGGCCCGTACCCTCGACATTCCGCGCGGTGCGGCGAATTTCCGGGCCTTCGCGGAGGTCGTGGCCACCGCGCCGACGGAGTCGTTCACCACGGTCACTCCGACCGGTGGTCGGGCGCTGAACTACGCGGTACGCAAACCGGTCGGCGTGGTCGCGGTGATCGTGCCGTGGAACCTGCCGCTACTGCTGCTCACCTGGAAGGTCGCTCCGGCCCTGGCCTGCGGCAACGCGGTGGTGGTCAAGCCCAGTGAGGAAACGCCCGCCTCGGCGACCCTGCTTGCCGAGGTGATGGCCGCGGCCGGCGTGCCCGACGGGGTGTTCAACCTGGTGCACGGGTTCGGCCCGGATTCGGCCGGGGAGTTCCTCACCCGGCATCCGGGCGTCGACGCGATCACCTTCACTGGCGAGTCCGCCACCGGTGCCGCCATCATGCGGGCCGCCGCCGACGGGGTGAAGGCGGTCAGCTTCGAGTTGGGCGGCAAGAACGCCGGGCTGGTCTTCGCCGACGCCGACCTGGACGCCGCGGTGGCCGGGTCGGTCCGCTCCAGCTTCACCAACGGCGGCCAGGTGTGCCTGTGCACCGAACGGATCTACGTGCAGCGACCGGTGTTCGAGGAGTTCACCGCCCGGCTGGCCGGGCGGGCCGCCGAGCTGGCGTACGGCTGGCCGGCCGACGAGGCGACGGTGAACATGCCGCTGATCTCGCGGGCCCACCGGAGCAAGGTCCTCGGGCACTACGACCTGGCCCGGGCGCAGGGTGCGCAGGTGCTCGCCGGCGGCGGTTCGCCGCGCTTCGGCGACGCCCGCGACGGCGGCGCGTACGTCCAGCCGACGGTGCTGACCGGGCTCGGCCCGGACACCCGGACGAACCGTCAGGAGATTTTCGGCCCGGTGGTGCACGTGGCGCCGTTCGACGACGAGGACGAGGCGTACGCGCTGGCCAACGGCACGGAGTACGGCCTGGCGGCGGCGGTCTGGACCCGGGACGTGGGTCGGGCGCACCGGGCCGGCGCGCGGCTGGACGCCGGCATCGTCTGGGTGAACACGTGGTTCTTGCGCGACCTGCGTACCCCGTTCGGCGGGGTGAAGGCCTCCGGCGTCGGCCGCGAGGGTGGCGTGCACTCGCTCGACTTCTACTCCGAACTCACAAACGTCTGTGTGGACCTGTCATGATCGATTTTGGCTCGGTGGCCCGGGAGTTGACCGAGGCCCGGAAGACCGGCAAGCCCTGCCCGCCGCCGCGCGGACGGCTGATCCCGGAGGGGGATGTCGGATCCGCGTACCGGGTGCAGCAGCTTCAGGTCCGCGAGTGGCTGGCGGCCGGGCAGCGCCGGGTGGGCGCGAAGATCGGCCTGACCTCCAGGGTGGTGCAGGAGAGCCTCGGCGTGTACGAGCCGGATTTCGGGGTGCTCACCGACGCCATGGCGGTGCCCGACGGCGTCGAGGTCGCCCTCGACCGGCTGCTGCAACCTCGGGTGGAGGCAGAGATCGCCTTCGTGCTCGGCGCCGACCTGCCCGACGACCGGGTCACCACCGCCGACCTGCTGCGTGCCGTCGATCACCTGCTGCCGGCCATCGAGATCGTCGACTCGCGGGTGGCCGGCTGGGACATCTCCATCGTGGACACCGTGGCGGACAACGCCTCCAGCGGGCTGTTCGTGCTTGGCACCACGCCCCGCCGGCCCGCCGAGGTGGACCTGCGCCTGGCCGGCATGGTGCTGGAACGGGCCGGGGAGCCGGTGTCGGTCGGTGCCGGGGCGGCCTGCCTCGGCAATCCGTTGCACGCGCTGGCCTGGTTGGCCGGCACGACGGCCCGGGCTGGTGATCCGCTGCGCGCCGGTGACGTGGTGCTCTCCGGCGCGCTCGGACCGATGGTGGCGGTGACCCCGGGCGCGGCATACGAGGCTCGCATCTCCGGCCTCGGCTCGGTGCGGACCTGCTTCACGAAGGAGTTCCTCTCGTGACGACGGGCGTGGCGGTGATCGGGTCGGGCAACATCGGCACCGATCTGATGATTAAGGTGCTCCGGCTGTCGGACTCGCTGCGGATGGTCGCGATGGCCGGCATCGATCCGGACTCCGACGGGCTCGCCCGGGCCCGCCGGCTCGGCGTGGCGAGCACCGCGCACGGCGTTGACGGCCTGGTCACGATGCCGGAGTTCGCGGACGTGGCGCTGGTCTTCGACGCCACCTCGGCCGGAGCGCACCGGCACAACGCCGCGGTGCTGCGCGCCCACGGGCGTACCGTCGTCGACCTGACCCCGGCCGCCGTCGGCCCGTACGTGGTGCCGCCGGTCAACCTGGACGAGCATCTGGGCGAGCCGAACCTGAACATGGTCACCTGCGGCGGGCAGGCGACCGTGCCGATCGTCGCCGCGGTGCGCCGGGTCACCCCGGTCGCGTACGGCGAGATCGTCGCCTCGATCGCCTCGCGCTCGGCCGGCCCGGGAACCCGGGCCAACATCGACGAGTTCACCGAGACCACCGCCCGGGCGATCGAGGTGGTCGGCGGCGCCGACCGGGGCAAGGCGATCATCGTGCTGAATCCGGCCGACCCGCCGCTGCTGATGCGGGACACGGTCTACTGCCTCTGCCCGGACGCTGATGCCGACCGCTCCGCCATCGCCGCTTCCGTGGCGGAGATGGTGGCGGGCGTGCAGGAGTACGTCCCCGGCTACCGCCTCAAGCAGGATGTGCAGTTCGACCGGCTGGACACCCACGTGCCAGCGCTGGGTGGCCGCCTGTCGGGGTGGCAGGTGTCGGTCTTCCTGGAGGTCTCCGGCGCCGGCCACTACCTGCCCGCGTACGCCGGGAACCTGGACATCATGACCTCGGCCGCGCTGCGCACCGCGGAGCGGTTGGCCGCCCACCGTGCGGAGGTGTAGGCCCAGATGACCGAGCTGTACATCCAGGACGTGACGCTGCGCGACGGCATGCACGCCATCGCCCACCGCTACACCGTCGACCAGGTACGCACGATCGCCGCGGCGCTGGACGCGGCCGGGGTCGCCGCGATCGAGGTGGCGCACGGCGACGGACTCGCCGGATCGAGCGTCAACTACGGCCACGGCGCGGCCAGCGACGCCGAGTGGATCTCGGCGGCGGCCGAGGTGATGACGAACGCGAAGCTCACCACCCTGCTGCTGCCCGGTATCGGCACCATCGCCGACCTGAAGGCGGCCCGGGCGCTCGGCGTCACCAGCGTCCGGATCGCCACCCACTGCACCGAGGCGGACATCTCCGCCCAGCACATCTCGTGGGCCCGGGAGCACGGCATGGACGTGGCCGGCTTCCTGATGATGTCCCACATGAACGACCCGGCCGGGCTGGCCGGCCAGGCCAAGCTCATGGAGTCCTACGGCGCGCACTGCGTCTACGTCACGGACTCCGGCGGCCGGCTGCTGATGTCCGACGTGGCGCAGCGGGTAGACGCGTACCGGCAGGTGCTGGAGCCGACCACGCAGATCGGCGTCCACGCCCACCACAACCTCTCGCTCGGGGTCGCCAACAGCGTGGTCGCTGTCGAGCACGGCCGGGTCGCCGGCGACGGTCCGGTCGGCTCCGCTGCCGGACGGACGGTCCGGGTGGACGCCTCCCTGGCCGGCATGGGCGCCGGCGCCGGCAACGCGCCGTTGGAGGTCTTCGTCGCCGTCGCCGAGCTGCACGGCTGGCAGCACGGCTGCGACGTCTTCGCGTTGATGGACGTCGCCGACGACGTCGTCCGCCCGTTGCAGGACCGGCCCGTCCAGGTGGACCGGGAAACCCTCTCTCTGGGGTACGCGGGGGTCTACTCCAGTTTCCTGCGGCACGCTGAACGCGCCTCGGCGCGCTACCGGGTGGACGTCCGCTCGATCCTGGTCGAGTTGGGTCGACGGCGGATGGTCGGCGGGCAGGAGGACATGATTGTGGACGTGGCGTTGGACCTTGCGGGCAGGGGAGAATCATGATCGAGCCGGACATCGCGGGCATCGCGGGCACGCTGGGCGCGGCGGCCGACACGGCCACCGCGGTACCGCAACTCGCCGCGCAGACGGGCCTCGACGTCGACGCCGCGTACGCGGTGCAGGCCGCCCTGGTGCAGCGCCGGCTGGACCGGGGAGAGCGGCTGGTCGGGCTCAAGATGGGGCTCACCAGCAAGGCCAAGATGGCCCAGGTCGGGGTGGGCGAGGTCATCTGGGGCCGGCTCACCGACGTGATGCGGGTAGCCGACGGCGGGACGGTGGACGTGGCCCGCTTCATCCACCCCCGGGCCGAGCCTGAGGTGGCGTTCCTGCTGGACCGGCTCCCCGAACCCGGCGAGCCGGTCGGCGACTTCACCGACGCGGTGCGGGCGGTCGCCCCGGCGATCGAACTGATCGACTCCCGGTACGCGAACTTCACCTTCAGCCTGCCGGACGTGATCGCCGACAACACCTCGGCGGCCGCGTTCGTCGTCGGGTCGTGGTCGCCGGTGCCCGACGGGCTGGACAACCTGGGTGTGCTGCTGGAGATCGACGGGCGGGTCGCCCAGGTCGGCTCGACGGCGGCGATCCTCGGTGACCCGCGTCGGGCCCTCGACGAGGGCATCCGGCTGGCGGGGCGGCACGGCGTCCGGTTGCGCGAGGGCTGGGTCTTCCTGGCCGGTGCGGCGACGGCGGCGGTTCCGCTACGGCCTGGCGCCCATGTGCGGGCGGTGGTCGAGAAGCTCGGTACGGCTTCGCTTCGGGCTCTGTCGTGAACGCCGGCGACGGGGCCCGGGTGGTGGCGGGCAAGGCGGTGCCGCGAGGGGCGTTCCCGCACGTGAAGGTGGCCGGTGGATTCGTCTTCGTGTCGGGGACGTCGTCGCGGCGGCCGGACAACACGTTCGCCGGTGTGTCGGTGGACGAGTTCGGCACGACCGATCTGGACATCCGGGCGCAGACGCGGGCGGTGATCGAGAACCTCGCTGACCTGCTGCGGTCGGTGGGTGCCGAGCTGACCGACCTCGTCCAGGTCACCAGTTACCTGGTCAACATGAATGACTTCGGCGGGTACAACGAGGTGTGGGCGGAGTTCCTCGACGGGACCGGGCCGACCCGCACCACCGTCGCCGTGCACCAGCTGCCGCATCCGCACCTGCTGATCGAGATGCAGGCCGTCGCCCTGTTCCCAGAAGGAGGCCAGCCGTGAGTGAGATCGCCGAGCCGTTCAGCTTCCCCGGGTGGATAGCGGAAAACCAGCACCTGTTGAAGCCGCCGGTGGGTAACAAGGAGATGCTGCCGGGCTCCGACGACTTCATTGTGATGGCGGTCGGTGGGCCGAACCAACGCACCGATTTCCACGTCGACCCGTACGAGGAGTTCTTCTACCAGGTCAAGGGCAACATGCACATCAACCTGATGCTTCCGCAGGGGCCGCGTACGGTGCACGTGCGTGAGGGACAGATGTGGATGCTGCCGCGGAACACCCCGCACTCACCGCAGCGGCCGGAGGCCGGCTCGATCGGAGTGGTGATCGAGCGGGTACGCGAGGAGGGGACGCTGGAGAAGTTCCAGTGGTACTGCCCAGAGTGCGGACACCGGGTGCACGAGGTTGAGTTGCAGGTCCGTGACATCGCCGCCGACCTGCCCCCGGTGTTCGGCGAGTTCTACGCCGACCAGGCGGCGCGCACCTGCGCCAACTGCGGCACCCTGCACCCGGGCAAGGGCTGATGTCGGTTCTGTTCGCCGCAGGGCCGCCGGTTCACCCGCCGGCAGGGGCATCGCCGGTGGTGGACGTACACACGCACCTCGTGCCGAAGGGGTGGCCGGATCTCACCGCGGCGTGCGGCGGGTCCGGCTGGCCCTGGTTGCGGATCGACTCGGAGCGCGCCGCCATGATCATGGTCGGGGAGACCGAGTTCCGGCCGGTCGGTGCGCAGTGTTGGGACGCGGACACCCGGCTGGCGGACATGGCCGCCGACGGTGTCGACGTGCAGGTGGTCTCGCCCACGCCGGTCTTCTTCAGCTACGCCCGCCCGCCCGGCCAGGCGGCGAGGGTGGCCCGGATCTTCAACGACCTGACCCTGGAGGTCACCGCGGCCGGCGGTGACCGGCTGCTGTCGTTTTGCCAGGTGCCGTTGCAGGACCCGGACGCGGCCTGCGCGGAGCTGGACCGCTGCCTGGCGGCCGGCCACGTCGGCGTGGAGATCGGCAACCACGTGGGTGACCGGGACCTGGACGACGCTGGCATCGTGACGTTCCTGACCCACTGTGCCGAGGTCGGCGCCCCGGTCTTCGTGCACCCCTGGGACATGACCGGCGGCCCTCGCCTCGACCGCTGGATGGCCCGGTGGCTGACCGGAATGCCCGCCGAGACCCACCTGTCGGTGCTCGCGATGATCCTCGGCGGGGTGTTCGACCAGGTGCCGGAGACGTTGCGGATCTGCTTCGCCCACGGCGGCGGCAGCTTCCCGTTCTGGCTCGGCCGTGCCGACAACGCCTGGCATCGGCGAGGTGACCTGGTACGCGGCGCCTCCGCCGGACCACCCAGCTCCTACGTCGACCGGTTCTCGGTCGACTCGGTGGTCTTCTCGTCTCCGGCGCTGCGGCTACTGGTGGACACCATGGGTGCAGACCGGGTGCTGCTGGGCAGTGACTATCCGTACCCGCTGGGCGAACGCCCAGTCGGCCGGGTGGTCCATCAGGCCGACTTCCTCACCGCCGCCCAGCGTGATCTGCTGCTCGGCGGCAACGCCCTGCGGTTCCTCGGGCATACCGTCGGATAACCGGGGCTTCGCCCTGTGGACGGACGTGGGTGGCCCCGGTCGGAGGGGTTGGCCCCGCCCGGCGCCCTCTCCTGACGTCGTGCCGCTCGTGTCGGGGCGGTCACGAGTGACCTGAGCGTGCAGGATGGCGACATGGCCGAGCCGCACGACCTGACCGCGTTGGGGCAGGCCGCCGCCGTCGCCCGCGGCGAGCTGTCCAGCCTGGACCTGGTCGAGCACCACCTGCACCGGGTCGACGCGCTCGCTGACACCGTCGGCGCCTTCGTCACCGTCACGGCGGAGCTGGCCCGCGAGGCCGCGCGGGCCGCCGACGCGATCCCGGCCGACCAGCGCGGTCCGCTGCACGGCGTGCCGACAGCGATCAAGGACCTGACGTTGACCGCCGGCGTACGCACCACCTTCGGCTCGGCCGCTTTCGCCGACTTCGTGCCGCCGGTCGACGCAGACGTGGTGCGGTTCATCCGGGCGGCCGGACTGGTCAGCCTCGGCAAAACCACCACTTCCGAGCTGGGCTGCTCGCTCCACTGCGAGACGCTGGTGGCCCCGCCGGCCCGCAACCCGTGGGAGTTGGCGTACACCGCTGGTGGTTCCAGCGGCGGCGCGGCGGCGGCCGTGGCGGCGGGGCTGGTGCCGGTGGCGCAGGGCTCCGACGGCGGCGGCTCGCTGCGCATTCCGGCCTCGCTGTGCGGCCTGATCGGGTACAAGCCCAGCCGTGGCGTGGTCTCCGGCGGCCCCCTCGGCTTCGGCGCCTTCGGCCTGCCGACCAGCGGCCCGATCGGCCGGACCGTCGCCGACGTGGCGGCGCTGCTGGATGTGCTGGCCGAGCCGGTACCCGGCGAACCGTACCTGCCGCCCCGGTCGCCGTCGGGCGGCTACCTGGGCGCGGCCCGCGCCATCGCCCCCGGGCGGCTGCGGGTCGGCCGGTTCACCACCCCGATGCTCGCCGACGAACCGGTCCATCCGGACTGCGTCGCCGCGGTGGACCGGGCCGCTGCGCTGCTCACCGCCGCCGGCCACGAGGTCATCGAGGTGCCGGCGCCGGTCGGCCCCCAGGTCTGGCCGCTTTTCGAGATCGTCTGGTACGTTCTCGCGCTCGCTCCCGTGCCGCCGGAGCGCGAGGCCGAACTGCTGCCGCTGACCCGCTTCCTACGCGGCCGGGCCGCCGGCGTCTCCGCCGGCACGCTGACCGCGGCGCTGGGCGAGATGCAGGCACAGGTACGCCTCGGTGCCCGCCGCACCGCCGGCTGCGACCTGCTGCTCTGCCCCACCCTGGCGGCTCCGCAGGCCCCGGTCGGCTGGTTCACCCAGGGACGTACCCCGGAGGAGGACTTCGACCGGCAACGGCGCTTCTCCCCGTACTGTGCCGTCTTCAACGTCACGGGTGAACCGTCCGTGACGCTGCCGGTGGGGGTTACCGGCGCAGGGCTGCCGGTCGGCGTGTTGCTAACCGCCCGGTACGGCGACGACGCGAGACTGATCGCCACCGCTGCGCAGTTGGAGCGCTCGAGTGGCGGATGGGATCAGCACCCCGCAATCTGGCGGAGCGTCGGCTCCGCTAACGTGAATGGCAGCGAAGTCGGGAGGTCACCGTGGTGACGGGCCGCCCGATCCGGTCGAGGGTTCCTCTTTCCGCCTGGGGGCGTTGGGATTGTCTGTAACCGACACGTTGCTGGTTTTCGTCGGCATCCCAGCAGCCGTCGTGCTGGTGATCGCCGGCCTCGTCTACGCGGGCAGCCGCAGCGGTCGTGGTGGCGCCAGACGTTACCGGCCCGGCCGGCCGTTCAGCTTCACGCCGGTGTGGTTCCTCGGCCGGCCCGAGGATCTGGCCGACTCCGGCGGCACCGCGCTGTCGGTGGGGGCACAGGCGCCCGCACTGACCAGCCGCAAGCAGGAACAGGCCGGCGTCGAGGCACCGGCTGGTGGAACCGGAGGCGCAAGTGACCGTTGGTGAGATGCAGCCCGAGACTGGTACGGACACCCCGCCCGACGTGCTCGACGGGCCGTTCTCGACCCGTCAGCTGCTGCGCATCGACGAGGCGCTGCGGCTGGCCGACCGGACGACCGGACTGGTCTTCTCGGTCTTCGTGGGCGGCCTCGACGAGCCGATCCGAGAGCACGCTGAGCGGCTGCACCGGCAGCTTGCCGAGCCCGACCGTTCGGTGCTCATCGCGGTCTCCCCGAACCAGCGGCAGCTGGAGATCGTGACCGGCCGGTACGCCCGCAAGCGCGTACCGGACACCTACGCCAAGATCGCCGCGCTGTCGATGGTGGCGTCGTTCGGCGGCGGTGATCTTGCCGGCGGGGTCATCCAGGGGCTCGACCAGCTCTCCCGGTACGCCGGCAAGGGCTGAGCGTCCCGGTCACTCCAAAGCCCGGCCCCCGCACGCGAGGGGGCCGGGCTTTCCCGTGTGCACAGTGCAGCGTGGCTGGACGGACGGCCCGGGAGTGGCGGGTGTCCACGACGCTCCCGGGCCGGTGCTCGTGCGTCAGGCGCTGCGCGCGTCCCGGGCCCGGGCGGCGAGCGCACGGACCACCCCGTCGCGGCCCTCGGCGACCAGCCGCCGCAACGGCCCCGGGTGACCCTCCTGCGCCAACCAGGCGTCGGTGGCGTCGACCGTGTCGTCCTCGATCAGGTACGCCGGGTACGTCAGCATGGCGAACTCCTGCGCCGGCTCGCTGTCCCGGCTGGCCCACACCTGCCCGACGGCGGTGAAGTACCGATCCCGGTAGGGAGTGATCAACTCCACCTGCGTCGGGTGGCTGAAGCCCTGCAGCAGCGCCCGGTGCCGCCAGTTCGGCAGCGCCTCCGGGCCGGTCAGCTGGGCCCAGACCGCCGCCTTGTTCTCCGCGGTCGGCACCAGCGCGTGCCCGAACGCGGCCTCCCGCTCACCGCTGGAGGTCCTGTCGGTGGCCAGCTCGGCCTCGATCTCCGGCGCGCCGGCCACCCCGTTGGCCACCAACGCCTGCAAGACACTCCAGCGCAGCTCGGTGTCGACGGTCAGCCCGGCCGTCACCTCGGTGCCGTTCAACCAGCCCCGCAGGATCGCCAGGTCCTCGCTGGACCGGGCGGCGGAGACGTACGCCCGGGCCCAGGCCAGCTGGAAGCCGCTGCCCGGCTCGGCCGCGGCGAGCGCGGTCCTCGCGGCGCGGGCCAGCCCGGCCCAGCCGGTCGGCGCCCACTGCGGGTCGGCGTAGAAGGTGAGCGCGCTGCTGACCTGGCGCAGCGTCGCGGTGACCAGGTTGATGTCCGTCTCGGCCGGCAGCCCGGCGAGCACCAACGCGACGTAGTCACGGGTGGCCAGCTCGGCGTCGCGGGTCATGTCCCAGGCGGCGGTCCAGCACAACGCCCGCGCCAGCGACGAGTCGAAGCCCGAGATGTGCTGCACCACCGTCGCCATCGACCGCTCGTCCAACCGCAGCTTGGTGTAGGTGAGATCGTCGTCGTTGAGCAGTAGCACGTCGGCCGCAGGCACCCCGACGAGTTCGCGTAGCTCGGTCAGCTCGCCGTCCACGTCGACCTCGTACCGTTCGCGGCGCACCAGCCGGCCGTCCGTGAGGTCGTAGAGTCCCACACCGATGCGGTGGGTGCGCAGCGTCGGGTACGCGCCCGGCGCCTCCTGACGGACCAGCACCTGCTGGTACGCGCCGTCCGCGCCGATGGTCAACTCCGGCCGCAGCGTGTTGACCTGTGCGGTTTCCAGCCACTGAGAGGCGAAGGTGGTCAACTTGCGACCGGAGGCGGTCTCCAACTCCGAGAGCAGGTCGTCGAAGGTCGCGTTGCCCCAGGCGTGCCGGGCGAAATAGGCCCGCAGGCCGGCCACGAAAGGCTCCTCACCGACGTACGCGACCAACTGCTTGAGCACGCTGGCGCCCTTGGCGTACGTGATGCCGTCGAAGTTGACCTCGACCGCCTCCAGGTCGGGCATCTCGCAGTAGACCGGGTGGGTCGAGGAGAGCTGGTCCTGCCGGTAGCCCCAGTTCTTCCGGATCGACAGGAAGGTCGTCCACGCCTCGGTGAACCGGGTGGCGTGCGTGTTGCACCAGTGGCTGGCCCACTCGGCGAACGACTCGTTCAACCACAGGTCGTTCCACCAGCGCATGGTGACCAGGTTGCCGAACCACATGTGCGCCAACTCGTGCAGGACCGTGTTGGCCCGCTGCTCGTACTCGAAGTCGGTGACCTGCGATCGGAACAGGTAGTGCGACTCGGCGTGCGTGACCGCGCCGAAGTTTTCCATCGCGCCGGCATTGAAGTCCGGCACCCACAGCTGGTCGTACTTGGGCAGCGGGTAACGCACCCCGAACTGCGCGTGGAAGAAGTCGAAGCCCTGCGTGGTGATCAGGTTGAGTTCCTCGGCGTCGAGGTGCTGCGCCATGCTCGCCCGGCAGAAGTAGCCCAGGTCGATGCCGTCGTGGACGTACCTGACCTCGTGGTACGGCCCGGCGCAGAGCGCGGTGATGTAGGTGCTCATCCGCGCCGAGGTGGTGAAGTGGACGGCCTTGAGGCCCTCGCCGGCCGCCTCCTCCCGCTCCACCGGCATGTTGGAGATCACCTTCCAGTGCTCCGGGACGGTGGCGTGCCAGGTGTATACGCTCTTCAGGTCCGGCTGGTCGAAGCAGGCGAACACCCGCTGCGCGTCGGCCGTCTCGAACTGGCTGTAGAGGTAGGTCTCACCGTCCACCGGGTCCACCGTGCGGTGAAGGCCCTGCCCCGAGTTGGAGAACGCGAAGTCAGCGTCGACGACCAGCGTGTTCTCGCCGGCCAGCCCGGTCAGCGTCAGCCCCTTCTCAGCCGAGAAGCCGGCCAGGTCGACCGGGGCGCCGTTGAGCGTCGCCGCGTGCACCGAGTCGGCCGCCACCTCGATGAATGTGCTGGCTCCCGGCTCGGTACAGCGGAACCGCACCTCGGTCGTCGACCTGAAGGTACGGCCGCCGGCCGCGTGAACCGCGCTGGACAGGTCCAGACTGATGTCGTACCCGGTCACGTCGAGCAGGCGGGCCCGCTCGGTCGCCTCGACCTGTGTCAGGTTGCGCACTCCCGGCACTATTCGTCTCCATCCCACTCTCGCCGCACGTCACGGTCGCGGTGTCCGTCGACCGCTCGTGACGGTCGGTCCCTGGCTGAGTCTTCCATGTGCAGGGTGGCGGTGGTGGGCGAGGTCACGGGTCGATCCTCGCCCGGGCCCGGCCGAGCGGAGTAAGGATCAGAGGTGGGCCGGCTGATCCGGCGTCACCGTTGCGAGGGGAGCTGACCGTGCACGAGCGCGTCAACGTCGACATGTGGTTCGACCCGATCTGTCCGTGGGCCTGGCTCACCTCCCGCTGGCTGCTGGAGGTGGAGCAGGTCCGCGAGGTCGACGTCCGCTTCCACGTGATGAGCCTGTCGGTGCTCAACGAAGGGCGGGACCTGTCGGAGAAGTACCAGGAACTCATGCGTACCGGATGGGGGCCGGTCCGAATCTGTGTCGCCGTGCAGGACCGCCACGGCCCGGACGCCGTCCGGGCCCTCTACACGGCCCTGGGTACCCGGATCCACCTCGACAAGGAGCAGCGCGGTCCGCAGCTGTACGCCGCCGCCCTGACCGACGCCGGCCTGGATCCGGCCCTGGCCGCCACGGCCGACGACACCGACCTCGACCCGGCGCTGCGGGCAAGCCACGAGGTCGGCATGCGCCCGGTCGGCACCGACGTCGGCACCCCGGTCATCCACGCTCCCGGTCCCGACGGCCGGCAGATCGCCTTCTTCGGCCCGGTGGTCACACCGGCGCCCGGGGGCGAGGCCGCCGGTCGCCTCTGGGACGGCGTCCTGCTGGTCGCCGGCACACCCGGCTTCTTCGAGCTCAAGCGCACCCGCGACCTCGACCCCATCTTCGCCTGAGGTTCGAAGCAGGCACGACGTGCACTGTCGGCGGCGTCTGTCGTCTGTGCGTCACCGACGCCTCCGCGAACTCGTTTGACCGAGTGTCCGCAGCGGCCCGGCGGGCCGAACCTGCGCCCCTGGCCGTGATCCGCAGTTCGTGGAGGCAGCCAGATGGCCAAGCATCGCGCGCCCGGTGACGACCTCCGGCCTCGGGAGGCGGAGCCCGCTGCCGCCGCGTACCGACCGGTAGGCGAACGTCGCCGGCCAACCTCCCGGACGGACTGGCCCGAAAACCGGTTCCTACCCCGCCGGGACTGCTCCGACGGCCGGCCGTCGGAGCAGTCCCGGCGGGACCGTTTCCCGAACGCGACTAGCTGGTCGGGCTGGTCGCGGGTCGTGGTGGGTGTCGCCCGGGTGCCGATCACGTCGCGGCTGACGCCACCCGGACGAAAGGTGCGGGGCCCGGGCCCGCGTCCGGCGTCGGCCGACCTCCAAGCCGTGCTGCCCGCGCCCGCTGGCCGGCACCGGCCGCCGTCCGGGTCCGACCGTTAACAGGGGACCCCTGCTCTACCGCAGGCGTTGACAAGGGCCCTTACTTAACCTTTCATTTGGTGGACTAGGTACCGGGTCCGACGGCGGTGCCGGACCCGGCGCCGGTAGCGTGACCGGACATGACGGTCGTGCACCCGATCACCCGGGCCTGGATCACCACTGGCGGCACTGGCGCGCAGAACTACGACGAGTTCGCCGACGACGCGGAGATCACCGCGATCATCGACGCGAACCCGCACAGTGCTCTCGGCATCGAGATGCCGCACAAGGCTCCGGAGAGCCTCGGCAGGTCCTTCCTCGACGCCCTGCCGGACGCGCTGAGCCGCCTGGCGGAGGCGAAGGCAGACGGCAGCTACACCCCGGCGGAGCAGGTAGTGGTGCTGTACCGGATCACTGCTCCCGGCGAGGAGCCGGCGTTCGGGCTGTTCGCCATGGTCGACACCGATCAGATCTCCACTCGGGCCGACGAGCCGGGCCTGGTCATCCGGAACGAGGACGTCTTCATCGCCAAGGTCCGAGAGCGGGTCGCCCTGGCCGAGGCGCTGGGTCATCTCCTCTCGCCCGTACTGCTGCTGCAGACCGGGTGTGGCGACGACCTGCACGCCGCCCTCGCGGCGGCCACCGACGGGGCCGGCGCTCCCGCCGCCACCGACATCGACCAGTCCGGGCGTACGCACGCGATCTGGCTGGTGGGTCCCGGCGCGCAGCAGGAGGAGCTGACCGCGCTGGCCGGCGGTGGCGAGTTGGTGGTGGCCGACGGCAACCACCGCAGCCTGGCCGCGCAGACCGGCGGCTTGTCCCATTTCCTGGCGGTCGTCACCACGCCCGCCTCGGTGGCGATCCAGCCCTACAACCGCCTGGTCAGCGAGCTGACCACCACCCCGGAGGAGCTGCTCGACCGGCTCCGCTCAACGGGTGCGCGGGTCACCGGCTTGGACGGCCCGGCCGAGGTGCCGGCCACCGGCGGGACCGTCGTGCTCCAACTTCCCGGCCGGGCGTACACGGTGACGCTGCCGCACACCGGCGCCAGCCGCCTGGAGAACCTCGACCACGCCCTGGTCGAGCGGCTGCTGCTGCGAGACGCCCTCGGCCTGGATCCGGGTGACAAACGGATCACCTATGTCGGCGGTGACTACCCGGCGAGCTGGCTGACCGGTGAGGTCGAGGCCGAGCGGGCCGAGATGGCGATCCTGGTCGCGCCGGTGACCGTCGACGACTTCGTCGCGGTGAACCTGGCCCGGGAGAAGATGCCACGCAAGAGCACCTGGTTCACGCCGAAGGCACGTGGCGGCCTGGTGGTCGCCGAGCTGCCTGACCGGCCGTGACCTGAGGCCCGTTTCGTCGGGTGCCGCCCCGGCGGCGCCCGGCGGGACGGGCCTGAAAGACTGCCCGGTATGCGCGTCTACCTGGGATCCGACCACGCCGGTTTCGAGCTGAAGGTGCACCTGGCCAACCACCTCGCCAAGCAGGGGTACGAGGTGGTCGACGTCGGCCCGCACGCATACGACCCGGAGGACGACTACCCCGCCTTCTGCCTGCATGCCGGCACGCGAGTGGTGGCCGATCCGGGCAGCCTGGGTGTGGTCATCGGTGGTTCGGGCAACGGCGAGCAGATCGCCGCGAACAAGGTGGCCGGGGTGCGGACGGCGCTGGCCTGGAGTGTGGAGACCGCCCAGCTCGGCCGCCAGCACAACGACGCCAACGTGGCTGCCGTCGGTGCCCGCCAGCACACCCTCGACGAGGCCGCCGCCATCGTCGACGCATTCGTGACCACCTCGTTCTCCGGCAGCGAGCGGCACGCGCGTCGCATCGCGCAGGTGGCCGAGTACGAGCGCACCCGGCAGCTGCCCGAACTGCCCTGACCTCCGCCTGGGGTGCGGTGAAGCCGTCCCGGGGCCGTTCGGTGCGGCCCGGGTCAGCGGCGGGGCAGCTCGTCGCGCGGCGTCCAGTTCCGGCGGACAATCACGATTCGTGCCGCAGCCTCGGCGAGATCCTCGTCCGTCGGCCGGGCGGCGTCCCGGGCCCGCATCGCGGTGGTCACGCTCACCTGTGACGAGCCGGAGCCGACCAGTCCGCGCAGTCCGCGCTCACCATCCTCGGCGGGACCGCCGCGTCGGCCGCGGGGCACTTCGCCCCCGTCGTGTACGCCTGCGGTGGCCGCTGTCGGTCCCCCACCCGTGGTCTCGGGACCGCCGTGGTGCCGGTTTCGCCGTCGCCGCCGCTCCGCATCCGCCACCCCCCGACCGTACCCCCACCCACCCCGCCCCTCGTCGCCTCCCGGCACCAACTGCTACGCCGATCACGCGGTTGTGGTCCAACAGAAGCCCTGCGTGGAAACATTTCGACGACCGCAACTGCGTGATCGACCCAGGGATGGCGGGGATGGGGGTTAGAAGACTTCCAGGGCGGAGGGGGCGCGGTGCCAAGTGAAGGCGGGGGCGGCGGCGCGGAGGACGCCGGGGCGTAGCTCCTGTAGCCGGCCGGTGTCAGCCAGCTGGGTCAGCCCGGCGCCGCCGAGGAAGAGTTCGCCGAGGCAGCGTACGTCGCAGGCCAGATCGGCCGGGCCGCTGGCCGGCGTGCAGTTGGCCTCCGTCGGCCCGCCGTGTAGCCGCCACCGGCCGGTGTTCTCCGGCAGCAGCGAATCGGTCACCTCGATGACCACGTCGAGGTCGGTGGCGTAGCGCCGGGCGGCGAGCGCCGCCGGTACGTCCACCACCCGCACCCACAGCGCGTCGACCACTCGGGCGCTGAGCCGGCGTGGCTCGTCCACCATCCGCAGCAGCGGCTCGTCCACCGCCGCGCGCATCCAGGACAGCTGCCGGGTCAGGTCGAGCGAGAGCAGCATCCGCCAGATCGCGCGGTACGCCACCGGATCGGTCGCCACCACCTCGTCGACGTTGGCGAGGCCCTTCGGGCCGGCGTCGTCCCACTCGGCCTTGGTGCGGAACAGTCCGTAGCCGTCCACGCCGTCGGGTCCCTCGTGCAGTACCGCCCGCCGCTCGGTGGCGCCACCGCGTTGAGACTCCGGGTCGACCAGCACGTACCGCCACCACCGGTCGTCCCGGGCGGACCAGCCGGGCCGGTCGACGCGCGTCCGGTCGTACACCCGGGCCAGGTCGGCCCGGCAGTCGGTCGGCCGGGCCAGACGCAGTGGACCCTCGTCGGGCGTCGGAGGTGGCAACCGCAGCTCGGAGGTCTCGCCGGTGACATGCAACCGCTGGGCGGCCAGGCCGTACCCGAATCGCGGGTAGATCCGTCCCTCGCTGGCCCAGAGCACGGCGATTGGCTCCCGGCGGCCGTCGTGGATCTCACGCAGCTGCCGATGCATCATCGCGGTGAGTAGACCACGACGGCGCTGGGTGGGCGTGACACCGACCAGGGTGACGTGCGCGGCGGGCAGCGCACCGCCGGGGACGCCCAGTTCACGGGTGTACGCCGCGGCGCTGGCCACCAGCTCAGCCCGGTCGCGTACCAGCAGAGCGCGGTCCGGTTCGAAGACCGCGCGTTCGGTCTCGTGGGTCTCAGGATCGACGCCGTGATGGAACAGCGTCCCGACGAATCGGCCGATTTCGTCGTATTCCTCGGCGCTGGCAGTCTCGATGGGCGGGGTGGTTGAGGTCACCGCTCGTGTCTAACCGATCGGTGGGGGGAAGGCGACCGATTTGCGGGCTGGCTACCCTCGAAGTCTCCAGTAGCGACCCGGGGTCGCCGCCGGTCCAGGGGAGGGGACGACATGCCCGAGCAGACGCAGCCGTGGGCAGAGCGGACAGTGGAGGTGCCGCCGCAGCCCGAAGCCGAGATACCGCCGCCGCGTGACCCGTACCGCCGTGGTGTCGCGCCGGTCGGTGCCCGGACACCCCGGACCGAACCGTTTCCGGTCGTGGAACACGAGCCGACGGGAACCGGCTGGCCGGGTGAGCCGGCACCGAAACGACCGCTGGGCTGGCATGTGGCGCAGCTGAAGCGGGGCGGTGAGTGGAGTACGGCGGGGGCGCTCTTCGCCTTCGTGTGCTGGGGGATCTGGGCGATCTCCGGCGGCGGAGACCTCGTCGGACCCTTCGTGATCTTCGTGTTGAGCCTGCTGGTCGCGGCCGGGCTCTTCACCCTGGCCCGACTGCTCGGCCGGGTGGTGCTGGAGCGGCAACTGGGCCGGGTACGCCGCAGCGCCCGGGGCGCCCACCTGGTCACCGCGGTCTTCCTCGCCGGCCTGGGCATCGCCTACCTGCGGCAGACGCAGTGGGTGATGGACGCGTGGAACTGGCTGTCCACCTGAGGATCTCCCGCACCGGGCGGGCCGGCCCGTTGGCCGGCCCGCCCGGAGTGGTCGCGGGACACCGCGACCGAGGTCGTCACTCCACCAGGACGGCGCGCTGCTTACCCGACTCGACGCGATTCATCCCCGGCTGTTGCGCCACGAACATCAGGGCCCGCAGTAGAGGAGGCGGTTGGGGGTGGCGCTGGGCACCGAGCTGACCACCCCGGCGGTGGCCCGAGCCGTCAGGTACGCACCGACCTGCGCCGGCGTCCACGAGGGGTTGGCCTGCAGGGCGAGGGCGACACAGCCGGCCACGTGTGCGGCCGCCATCGAGCCGCCGCTGAGGATCACCGTGGCCGTGTCCGTGGTGTGCCAGGTCGAGGTGATGCCCGCTCCCGGCGCGTACAGGTCCAGGCAGGAGCCGTAGTTGCCGGAGGCCATCCGGGCGTCGGTCGACGTGGTGCCGGCGACGGTGAGCGCGGACGGCACCCGGGCGGGGGAGCCGCCGCAGGCGTTCCCGTTCGAGCTGCCGGCGGTCACCACGTAGCTGACGCCCGACTTGATCGAGTTGGTCACCGCCGTGTCCAGAGCGGCGCTCGCGCCACCGCCGATGGCCATCAGCGCCACCGCCGGGCGGACCGCGTTGGCGGTCACCCAGTCCACCCCGGCGATCACCTGGGCGACGCTGCCGCTGCCAAAGCAGTTGAGCACCCGCACCGGATCCACCCGCACCCGCTTGGCCACCCCGTGCAGCGTGCCGCCGAGGGTGCCGGCGACGTGTGTGCCGTGCCCGTTGCAGTCGTCCGCCGGCAGCCCGTCGACCAGGTCCACGCCGGCGCCGACCCGGCCACCGAAGTCACCGTGGGTGCCCCGCACACCGGTGTCGAGGACGTACGCCCTGACGTCCGGCGCGGTGTTCGGGTAGGCGTACCGGCGGTCCAGGGGCAGGTATCGCTGGTCGATCCGGTCCAGCCCCCACGACGGCGGATTGAGCTGCACCCCGGGCACGGTCAGCGCCATCGTCCGGTTCTGCTCGACGTGGGCGACCGCCGCGTCGGCGGCGAGCCGACGGGCGGCCCGGTCGGTCAGGCGTACCTCGAAGCCGCGCAGCGCGGCGCTGAACACCCGGTCGACGTGGCCGCCGTACCGGCCGACCAGCCAGTCGGCGGTGACCTGGCTGCCAGCGGCGGTGACCTGGCCGCCGGTGGTCGCGTCGTCGCGGAGGAGCACCAGGTAGCTGCCGGCCACGGCGGTCGGCGCGTCGGCGTACCGGATCTCGCCGGTGGCGGGTGTGGCGGCGGCCGGAGTGGCGGCCAGCGCGGTCACCACGGCGGCGGTGAGCAGGGCTGCGAGCGGCGCGCGGGTGGCGGCCGGGGGTCGCCGGTACGGACGGGGGAGTGGCATCGGTGTCTCCTCCTGCTGCTCCTGGCGTGGGCGGTGGCCCTCGGCAGGGCGTCGATGGTTCCCCGGATGGTACCGATGTATCTATCCATGTGGATATAGTCCGCGGTTGCGCTGGCCGCCTCGACGCACGTGTGGAGAGCCCAGGCGCGGGCGTGCTGGAACCGACGGTACCGTCGTCCCATGCAGGTGATTTCCGTCAACGTGGGCAGGCCACGACCCAACCCGGGGAAGGGCGCCGACCTGACCGGCATCGACAAGCGTCCGGTCAACGGCGCGGTGGCCGTCGTGGTTCCCGGTCCCAAAGGCACCGGCGAAGTCGGTCTGGTCGGCGACCGCGTCTACGACGTGAAGCACCACGGCGGCACCGACCAGGCCGTCTACGCCTATGCGCGCGAGGATCTCGACAGCTGGGAGGCCGATCTGGGCAGGAGCCTCGGCAGCGGCGCCTTCGGAGAGAACCTGACGACTGCCGGCGTCGACGTGAACCGCGCTCTGATCGGCGAGCGCTGGCAGATCGGCCCGGATGTCGTGCTGGAGGTGTCGAGTCCGCGGATCCCGTGCGGGACCTTCCAGGGCTGGCTGCAACAGCAAGGCTGGATTAAGCGGTTCACCCGGGCCGCGCTGCCCGGCGCGTACCTGCGGGTGATCGTGCCCGGCCAACTCCGCGCCACCGACCCGATCCAGATCCTGCACCGGCCCGACCATGAGGTGACCGTCGAGCTGGCCTTCCGCGCGCTGACCCTCGAACCGGAGCTGTTGCCGCAGCTGTCCGCCGCCGAAGCCCTGCCCGAGGAGGCCCGGAAACGCGCCCTCCGGAGGAGTTCCACCGGGTAGCCGGTGGAACTCCTCCATTCGGGTCGGCGGGATGGGGGCGCTGATCGGCGGCAGCCAGGGCAGCGGCTCAGGCCACTGACGTACGACACCGGCCCGGGCCTCCGGTAGGGTCCGCCAAGTGAACCCTGCGTCGAGGCGTACTGCCAGGACCCGCATCCTCGGGAACCTGGCCCTGGTCACTGGCTTCCTCGTCTCGGCCATCACACTGTCGAGCGACACCGGGTCGACAGAGCCGCACATCCTGGCGGCTCTCCTCGTTGCCAGCGGGATCGGGCTGCGCATCGAAGCAGCGATCAGCGAACCTCGGCCGTGACCCTTCGACAAAGCTGAAACGAGTGGACCGTTCGTTCGTGACCTCGGCTGAGACGAGAGCGGCCCAGGCTCGGCGATCACGCCGTTGACCTGGGCCGGTGTTACTGGAGCGGGCGACGAGAATCGAACTCGCACCGTCAGTTTGGAAGATCGTTCCCAGCTGTCGTGATCTGTCCGGATCGCCTGGTCACCGGCGGTGTCGTGCTGCCCGATCATGACCGCTGTTGCCCGTCTGGGACACGGGTTACTGGCACGTGGCTGGCACGGCGGCGTGGCTGGCACGGCGGCGTGGTGGGCGCGGCGGCGTGGTGGGCGCGTGGCTGTCCGGCGGTGTGCGGCTTACCGCCCCCGACCTGTCGGGCCGGGGGCGGCTTGCCGTGTCGCCGGCTCTCCGCGCATCCGAGTGCCGGTGGTGCCGGTGCTGACCGTGCGACAATAGGCGGCGGTGTGCGATGGAGGAGGTGGGTCGTGATGTCGAGCAATGCGGAGCGGATGCCCGAGTGGCCGACCGCTGAGCATGTGCCGGCGGAGGAGTTGGCCCGCCGTCAGGGTGTGCGGCCGGTCACCTCCGTCGATGACCTGGCCCGGCCGGACCTGTTCGAGTCCGACGAAGAGTTGGACGACTTCCTAGCTGACCTGTACGCCTCTCGGCGGGCCAGCGCCGCGTGAGCCTGGTCGTCCTGGACACCGACGTCGCGTCGGCGATCCTGCGGGGTCGGCTACATGATCGGCTTCGTGCCCGGCTGGCCGGTAAGACCCTGTGCATCACGTTCGTCACGCTCGGCGAGTTGACCAAGTGGACCGTGCTGCGGAGCTGGGGGCCGCGCAAGCTGGCCGACCTCGCGCAGTGGCGATCCGGCGTGGTGCTGCTGCCCTTCGATGAGGCGGTGGCGACCACCTGGGGCCAGCTCCAGGCGCGGGCGCAGCATCGGGGGCGTCCCCGCCCGACGAACGACTCCTGGATCGCGGCCTGCTGCCTGGTCGACCGGCTGCCGCTGGCGACCTTTAACGGCAAGGACTACGCCGACTTCGCCGAGTACGACGGCCTACGCCTGTTCGACGTCTCGTAGCTTCACCGCTCCGGCCCGCCGTGGCCGAACGGCGGTGACTGGTTCTGGTGACCGGCAGCCAGCCGAACCTACATACCCGATGGCAAGCCGCAGAGCGGCGCGGCAGCCGATCGCCGGGACCTCGGCGGCGGACGACCACTTCCGCGATCGTCCCTGGCCAAGACATCGACAGCTTGGAGGGCCAAGCGATGCAAGTGGGTCGGGGTCAGGGACGGCTTGGGGACAGCAGGGACAGCCGCTCCGAACTATCGTGCCGCCCATGCAGTTGGACTTTTTGCCACTCCCACAGATGTTCTTCGCGCTGGCGTTGTGGCTGGCTGGGCAGGCCGTCCTGTACTTCGTGATCCGGATGGCTGTGCGCCACGCCATTGAGGACGCGGATCGTCGGCGAGCATCAGAGCAACGCGGGTAAGCCGTAGAGCCCTGCCCCGCCGGCCGATGCCGGCCGCAGGCCGCCAGCAGGCCGAGTGGGGGCAGGGCGGCACCGCGCTTGCGCGGTGCCTTGATTCAGAAGAGAGCGTTTCGGCAAGCTAGCAGGGGCTTCGGCTGATGCTTGAACCCAGCACCCCTCCGACGGTATGTGAACGACCACAAATGTAACGAGAAGGTGTCGGGGGGTGTCGCCGCTTCGGGTTTGGGTTCGGGTTCGGGTTCGGTCCAGACCGGCACGAGGTAGCGTATCTTGCTATCCAGCTAACAATTCGGGCACTTCTCCCCAAGTGGGCATCGTTGCAATCGGGAGCGATGAGGTCGCCCCTGATAGGGTTTGAGCGATATCGCTGACCGGAAGGCACCTGGATGTCGATGACCGACGACCGCCGGCGCATAGATGTGCTCCTTGAGCGAGTCGCCGATGCGGACTTGCGCGCAAAACTCGCCAGCGAGATCGCACAGATGACCGGAAATCGGAACTTCGGCCTCGTGTTCGAGACAGGGCCCCGGAGTAGTCCTTGAATGTCCGGTTGGTTATGGGATGCCGTGTAGTGCCAGGG